>NZ_CAXBGB010000017.1:0-38459 GCF_963975125.1 uncultured Winogradskyella sp.
TAAAATATAAAATCAATATAATATTTTGCATTGATTTTTCTCTAGATGTTGAGAAGAGACTCAGTGAAGTCTAATTCCATCTTTTTTAGCGATGAAGAGCAGAAGCTTTTGTTTGTTAATAATTTATATATTTTGTTATAAGGGAAAGTGTATTTTACCTATACAGTTTTAATATCACACCCTACAATTGGTCTTAAAGTTCTTTAATTTACTTAACTTAGTGCCTTAACGCAACCGAGGGATTGTTAATGTTTTTATTTTGATTTAATTAATAGTTCTCATTTGTAAGAAGGTATTTAAAAATGAAATTTGTTAAGAAAATATTCTGTTATTCATTGTTATTAATTGCGTTTTCTGTCAATGCACAAGAGATTCCTCCAATTCAAATTTTTACGCCTCAAGATTATGGTGCAGAAGATCAGAATTGGTCTATATCGCAATCTCAAAATGATTTTATTTATATAGCTAACAATAAAGGTCTCCTAGAGTTTAATGGAGCTTCTTGGAAACTTTATGATTCGCCAAAGGATGATATTTTGAGATCAGTACATGTAGTGGGTGAAAGAATCTATTCTGGAAGTTATATGAATTTTGGGTTTTGGGCTAAGAATGAATATGGTAGTCTCAGATATACTTCCTTAACAGATAATAAAGATTTTACAGTTAAAGAAGATGAAGAATTTTGGGGTATTATAGATATTGAAGGCTACGTATTATTTCAATCCTTCGAAAGGATATACATATATAACACTTTGGATGATAGTTTTAGAATTATAAATTCCGATTCAAGAATCAATAAAATGTTTAAAGTAAATGAATCTATCTATTTTCAAAAAACAGAGGTGGGAATTTTTAAAATTGAGAGTGGTAATGAAGTTTTAATTGTTTCGTCAGTTAATATACAAAATAAAGAGGTCGTTAATATTTATGATTATCCAAAAGGGTTACTTCTTTTAACAAAAGAACATGGATTTTATGTTTTTCTAAATGATAAAATTAAGAAATGGAGTAATACTATAGATAGTTCTTTATCTAATATTAGTGTTTATAGTAGCATTAAACTAAAAGATGGAAGTTTTGTTCTGGGTACAATATCAAGTGGTATTATTCAATTAAGTAATCAAGGAGAATTATTGCTAAAGATTGATCAGTCTGATGGGTTAAGTAATAATACAATTTTATCTATAAAGGAGGATAGTGATGGGAATATTTGGCTTGGACTTGATAATGGTATAAATGTGCTTAATTTAAATTCACCTTACAAAGTTTATAAAGATAAACTAGGTGTCTTAGGTACAGTCTATGCATCAGTAATAACGGATAATCGTTTATATCTAGGTACAAATCAGGGTTTGTTTTACCAGAGTCTTAATTCGGGTTCTAAATTTCAATTTGTTTCTGGGACTAAAGGTCAAGTGTGGAGTTTAAAAATAATAGATGACAAACTATTTTGTGGGCACGATAATGGCACTTTTATAATAGATAAAGACAAATCAGAGAAAATTTCTAATGAAAAAGGTGCATGGATTATTAAGGAGATTGAAGGTTACCCCAACCTTTTAATTCAGGGCAACTATAAGGGTTTAACCATTTTAGAAAAAATTAATAATGATAAATGGCGTTTCCGAAATAGTATAGAAGGTTTTGATATATCATCTAGATATCTTGAGTTTTCTGATGCTAATGAAATACTGGTTAGTCATGAGTATAAAGGTGTTTACAGGATAAAAATTGACAGCGCTTTTAAAAATGTACTTAATTATGGAAAAATAGCGATTGATGAAGGTGTGAAATCGAGTATATTAAATTATAATAACACGATTATTTATAGTTATAAAAAAGGGGTTTATTTTTATGATAAAAACAACAAAGCATTCAAAAAAGATAGCCTTTTGAGTACTTTATTAAGTGGTAAGAATTATTTGTCGGGTAAACTTATTAATGATATCGAGGGTAATAAACTTTGGGGTTTTACAAAGAATGAGATAGTATATATTGAACCTGGGAAATTATCCAATGAACCCGAAGTTAATTTAATAGCTATTTCTAACGAAGTACGAAAAAACAAACCCGGATTTGAAAATTTACTTTTCTTAAATGATGAAACTTATTTAATTGGCACAACTGAAGGCTATCTTATTATTAATTTAAATAAACTACAACAAAAATCTAATGAAATATATTTAAATGAAGTGTCTTACCGTTCGCTGCGTAATGAATTGGTGCCAGTTGATATTCAAAATCCAATTGAACTAGAGAATAAAAATAATAGTATTCAATTTAAATATAGTGTTACAAATTATGATAAGTTTTCTTCTTCAAAATATCAGTATAGATTAATAGGTATTTATGATGATTGGAGTGAGTGGTCTTCTGGCTCTGAAGTGTTTTTTGAAAATTTACCTCATGGAGATTATAAATTTGAAGCAAGAGCAATGACCAGAGGGATAATCTCTAGCAATTTGTTATCCTATAATTTTTTAATCGAAAAATCCTGGTTTCTAAGGCCTTTAGCAATAGTTTTATATGTGCTCGCTGCCTTCGTGATGGCGTTTTTAGTACACTACTTTAATAAGCGACATTACAAAAAACAAAAACAAAAGTTGATTGATAAAAGAGAGAGAGAGTTAGAGTTAGAACAGTTGGAGAGTCAACGCCAATTAATGGAGTTTAAAAATGAAAACTTGCAATTAGATATTGAAAATAAGAATAGAGAATTAGGAATGGCTACAATGAATTTAGTAAAACGTAATGAGCTACTAAATAATATAAAAGATGAGTTGTCAAAAAGTAAATCTTTAGACGAATTTAAAGGTGTTATAAAACTTATAAACTCAAGCTTAAATAACACTAGTGATTGGAAACTGTTTGAAGAAGCCTTTAATAATGTTGATAAAGACTTTATGAAGAAAGTAAAAACACTTCATCAGTCTATAACACCAAATGATTTAAGATTATGCGCCTACTTAAGGCTAAATCTGTCCTCAAAAGAAATTGCTCCGCTACTCAATATTTCACATAAAAGTGTTGAAGTTAAACGCTATCGTTTGCGTAAAAAAATGGGATTAAACCATGACGAGAGCCTTTCTAACTACATAATTGAGTTATAATTTCTATACAAGTACATTTCTTACCCATACAAAACCCATACAAAACCCATACAAAACCCATACAAAATTATTCTTTTTGGAGGTATTGCCCATTTATGTTAATCATTTGTTAATACTGTTAAATCATTAAAACAAAGGCTTACAAGTGTGATTTTAGCAAAAAATATGCTGTTTTTTTAAATTGTATGTTTTATGTATGGTGCTTTTTCGGGAATTTGACAATGATTAAAGTTAAATTTAGCAGAATGATACTTTTCTGTTGTCATAACAAATAATTAATTCTAAAAAACGGTATTATGAGAAAAAGCTTTCTAAGGTTATTATTCTTAGTCATAGTGATTCCAACATTTAGTCAATCTGCCAAAGTATCGGTTGTGAAAAATAATGACGGAATGAAATTAGTAGTCAATGGTGAAGATTTTATGATTAATGGTATGAATTGGGATTATATACCTATTGGCACGAATACTATAAATGCTCGATTTTGGGAAAAATCAGATGATATAATAAAGGCTGGTTTAGATACCGAAATGTCGCTTTTAAAAAACATGGGTGTTAATGTAATTAGACAGTACACTGGTGTACCAGCAAAGTGGATTCAGTATATCTATGAGAACTATGGAATTTACACCATGCTTAATCATTCTTTTGGTAGGTATGGTTTGACTTTAGATGGTGTGTGGACTCCAGTAACCATTTATGACGATCCTAAAACACAAGAATTTCTATTGTCTGAAGTTAATAATCTAGTAAAAGAATATAAAGACACTCCAGGTTTACTAATGTACCTTTTAGGTAATGAAAATAATTATGGTCTTTTTTGGCAAGGCGCAGAAACTGAAGATTTTCCAGACGATGAGGAGAAGAAAAAGTTTATTGGCGAAAAACGTGGTCGACCAATGTATCGACTTATGAATGATGCAGCAAAAGCAATGAAATCTGTTGATACTTCGCATCCAGTTGCAATTTGTAACGGAGACGTTTTATTTATAGATATTGTAGCCGAAGAATGTACAGACGTAGATATATATGGTACAAATACATATAGAGGGGTTTCGTTTACAGACATGTTTGATGTGGTAAAAGAAAAACTAGATATACCATTAATGTTTACTGAGTTTGGCGCCGATGCTTTTAACGCTATAGACAATAAAGAAGATCAGAAAGCACAAGCTTACTATATGGTTGGTAACTGGAAAGAAATTTATGAAAATGCAGCTGGTTTAGGAAAAACAGGCATTTCAATAGGTGGTTTTACATTTCAATTTAGTGACGGCTGGTGGAAGTTTGGATTTGACGATCGAAAAAATGCAGATTTACATGATAATACTGCATCTTGGGAAAACGGAGGATACTCTATTGATTTAGTTCCAGGATCAAACAACATGAATGAAGAGTGGTTTGGTATCTGTGCAAAAGGATCAACTAACGAAAGAGGACTATACGATTTATACCCAAGAGCAGCTTACTATGCTCTAAAGGAAGCACACCAGCTTAATCCTTATGATGATGGTGTAACTGCTGCATTCGTAGCTGATTATTTTGGAAATATCCAATTGATAGATCATGTTTTAAGAGCTAGAGGTGATAAAGCAGCATTAGGTGGCAGTGATACACAAAAAATTAGAATAAGCCAGTTGACGGCTAAGTTTACAACATTCAATACAGGAGGTCGTCTTATTACAACACCAGAAACAGCAGATCCAAATACAAATACCTATCCAAACCAATTAGGTTTTGACCACATGCAATCATATTTTATCGGTATAGAGGGTAATCCTGCGCCTAATATGAGAGCAAATGTAAACTTCAACGTTATCGGCAATGTTGCAGAAAACCCAATTGATGAAATTTTTTATGAAAACAGATCAAGAGCTGTCACAGTAAATACTGATGATGGTAATGTTAGACTCGAAGATATTAACCGTGTCAATGTCTATAACGCAGAATTTGAGTGGAGTGCTAAAGACTTCGATTTAAGAGGTTTTTACAGAACCGGTCATTATCATTGGCAATACGAAGGTGATTTCTTCGGTTTATATCCAGAGGCTAATTATGGGCCGAATTTAGATATTTATGGAGGTGAAATTTTAGGAACTGAAATTGATGGTAAAGGTGCTTTAGAAGGTTTAAAAGCTGCTTTTGGTCCTCAATTGTGGTGGGGCGCGAATCCAGCTATATTACTAAAATACCAACGCAAAATTGGAAACTATCAACTTTCTGGAGTCTATCATAGAGATCTTCAGACAGAATTACAGTTTGATGAAAACGGTCAGCGTATTTTAGATGCGAATCAAGTTCGAAGTGGTATAATTCCTGCTTGGCCAATGGAAAGAGCAACTATTGCTGTAGAGAGGGAATTCGGAAAATTTGGTGTAACATTAGGTGGTATTTGGGGAGGTAGCCCATTGAATGGTAGCTCTTTTCAAGATGTAAAAGGAGGAGTGGTATTTACAGATAAAATCAACAGTAAAGATAATTGGGGAGGTAAAGCTAAGATCACATACAAAGGGGGTAAATTTAATTGGTATGCTCAAGGGGCAGTAATGGGATTGGTTGCTAACGGTGGCGCAGATGCTACTCAAACATTTACTGGTTGGAGATTAAAAGACTCAGGAAGTGGAAACCAATCAAACATCTTAACAGGGTTTACCTACTCTTTTGGGGATTTTCAAGTAGCACCAAATTTTTTATGGCAAAAACCATTGGTTGACGCAATGCCAAACGGTGTTGCCGCACCTGGTCGCTTAAGAAATTATATAGATGACCCATTTGCTGTTCGTGCTAATCGAGAAACTACAGCTGGTGAAATGTTATTAACTTTTGATCCAACTCCTGGGACATGGATGTATGAATGGGATAACGACAGAGCAGAAGATGCTAAATTTGCTATGAATTTAGGGTTTGTATATCGTCGACTTCCAACAACAATGGATGCTTATATCGGTTTCCTAGCCACACGTGAGTTCTTTGCATTCCCTAATGCTGTACCAGCAGAAGATTTATGGGAAATTCATTCAAGAATGGTTTCTAAACTATCACCAGAGTTAGGTCTTATTGGTAATTTCTACTATGGAAACGGTCAAGGTAATGGAGATAGTGAAAGATTGATTAAGCGCTTTGGTGGTGATATTAGAGCTATTTACAAAAAAATGAAATTAGAAACTCATGTTAAAATTAATGACTGGGGACCTTTTGATTACCATAGAGATTTTAACCTTACATACCCTGTACAATTAATGCTAGATCTTTCAACGTCCCTAGGAAAACCAGACTGGTTTATTTTACCTAATACAACAGTAGGCATAAGAGGGACTTGGAGGTCTTTAGATGAATTCTCACCCAGGTTTGGCCCTTCTGCAGTTCCACCAAACACCTTTCCGGCAGTACCAACGTTAAGTCCAGTAGGGTTTCCTGATGGTTCGGAATGGGAAATTAGAACATACGTAAATATTAACATCGGAAAATAAAACTTGGAAACAATGAGAGATATAAGAAACATAAAATTTAAAAGAACTGTCTTGTTAGGGTTAATTATAACTTTAACAATGGGATGCGAAAGAGATCTTTCTGATGATGCTACTGAAGCAACATTCGCTACTACTGGTGATATTTTTATCGATAATTTTGTAGGCATGGGTACTAATTTTTACTTGCCTTTTTCAGATTCCAAACAAGATGCATTCTCAGTTGATGAAAATGAAGGATATGAAAGTTCAGCGTCTTATCGTGTTGATACGCCAAACATTAACGATCCTAATGGCACTTATGCGGGTGCGATCTTAAGAGTAGATGGTGCTGGTAGAGATTTAACAGGTTTTGATGCCCTTACATTTTGGGCAAAAGCATCTCAAGGTGTTTTTTTAGACGAGGTTGGATTCGGTATTGATTTTCTTGAAGACACAAATAAAGTTTCTGTAAGAAACCTAAATATAGGTACTAATTGGACCAAATATATAGTTCCTATTCCAGATGCATCTATATTATTAGAAGAGAGAGGTGTGTTTTGGTATGCTGATAGCTCATTTGAAACTGCAGGTAGTGGATATATTCTTTGGTTTGATGAGATCAAATTCGAGAAATTAGGTACAATAGCACAACCTAGACCAAAAATCTTAAATGGTCAAGACCAATTTTTAGAAACATTTATAGAATCTGTTTTACCAATAGGCGGATTAACCCAAACATTTAATTCAGCAAATGGGGATATTACCGTAGAAGCTTCACCTAGTTATTTTAGATTTACATCATCTAATACTAATGTTGCAACTGTAAGTGAACTTGGTGTTGTTACTGTTGTTGGCTCAAGTATTGCAGACCCTAATACAGGTGAATTGATTCCAACTGTAATTACAGCCACTTTAGATGGTATTGATGCAGAAGGATCATTAAGTTTAGTGTCTTTAGGCGGATTTACAGAAGCTCCAGTGCCTACAGAAGCTCCAGAAAATGTAATTTCATTATTTAGTGATACATACACTGATGTTCCTGTGGATTATTACAATGGTTTCTTTAATGGTGACGGACAAACGACTCAAGGTGGAGAGCCTCCAGTAAATGTAGGTGGAGGTGAAGTTATAAACTATACAGATCTAAATTTTGTTGGTATCGGAACGTTCTTAGAGGTACAACCAATTGATGCCACTCAAATGACACACTTACATGTAGATATTAATGTGCAAGAAGCAATTGATTCAGGGGATTTTATAAGATTACAAATACTTAACGGAGTTCAAACTAGTAATGAAACTTCTGGTGTTAAAACGATTACAAGTTCAGAGTTAATGCAAAACGAATGGAGAAGTTTTGATATTCCTTTAGGTGAGTTTACAGGCACCTTAAGCGCAAGAGATGCTTTAGGATTGCTTTTCTTTATATCTGATACAACAATTTCTAACATATTAGTAGATAATATTTATTATTATAAAGAAGTTGTTGACCCAACGGATAACGTTGATGATTCAGCAGCAACACAAGTAGAGTTACCAATTGGTTTTGAATCTAGTTTAACATATGATTTTATTGGTTTTGAGGGAGCAGATTCTGATGTAGAAACAAATTCAGATCAGAGTGGTATTAATCCTACTCAAACGGTTATGAGGTCAACAAAAACAGTTGGTGCTCAGTTTTTTGCTGGTACAGCTATACAATTAGATGCTTCAGTTGATTTTTCAACTTCGCAAAAGGTTAGAATGAAAGTTTGGTCTCCGAAAGCAGGAATACCAATATTACTTCGTTTCGAAGATCAAAATAATAGTGCTGGTGTTGGTATAGAACTTGTTGCCAATACAACAACTACAAACGAATGGGAAGAGTTAGAGTGGGACTTTAGCACCTTTAATACAACAGCAGATTTTGTTAGGGTAATTGTATTCTTTGAATTTGTTGTTGGGACTACAGGTGATGGAAGCACTTACTATTTTGATGATTTAAAAATATTAGAATAAAAGTTTGATTATGAATAAGAGAATTAATTTAAAAAATTTAAAAATGAAAAAGTTATCAATTATTGCTTGTTTAACTATAGCAGTATCAGTTTTTACTTTTACAAGTTGTTCAACAGACGAAAATCAAACTGTAACCAATTTTAATAATCTGACGATGGCAGATGAGTTTAATACTCCAGGTGCTCCAGACCCAACAATTTGGGATTATAATATTGGCACAGGTGATAATGGTTGGGGTAATAATGATCTGCAATACTACACAGATAGAGAAGAGAATATTGTGGTTGAAGATGGTATGCTAAAAATAACAGCGCGTCAAGAATCTTTTGAAGGTTCGGGCTATACGTCTTCGAGAATTTTGACCAAAGGTAAATTTGAACAACAATATGGTCGATGGGAAGCTAGAATACAAATGCCTTGGGGACAAGGGATTTGGCCTGCATTTTGGATGTTAGGTGCTGACATTGATGACAATCCATGGCCTCAAGCAGGAGAAATTGATGTTGTAGAATTTAGAGGACAAGAACCAACTACAATTTATGCAGGTCTTCATGGACCGGAATATAATGGAGGTGAAGCCGTTTATAAAACATATGATTTAGAAAATGACCGTTTTGATACTGGATTTCACATATTTGGTATAGAATGGGGCTCAGGATATGTAAATTTTTATGTAGACGATGTATTATTTAATCAAATCACCCCATCGGATGTTCCAGGTGAATGGGTTTTTGACAAGCCGTTTTTTATCATAATAAATATGGCCGTTGGTGGTAATTTTGGTGGCTCACCCAACTCATCTACCGTATTTCCGCAAGAGATGTTAGTAGACTACGTGAGAGTATATGCTGCGGACTAAGATTTAGAAATAAATATAAGGCAAAGTGTCTTAAACCTTAACCTTTTTAGCCGGTAAAAACCAAATTACAATTTCAAATCAAATTGCTAACAAGTAACTATACTAGTACATTGAGAAATAATACTATTAAAGATAATGCTGTAAAATTAGAACCTGTTACAATAGATAACAAGGCCTATTTTAGGATTTCAAATAGCGATGAAATGCGACCATTTTTTATGAGCATTGTAAGTGATTCTAATCATTGGATGTTTATATCTAGTAATGGTGGATTAACAGCAGGACGTAAAAATTCTGAATTCTCATTGTTCCCATATTATTCAGAGGATAAAATTACTGAATCCTCTGAAATAACAGGAGCAAAGTCTATCTTTCAAATTAAAAAAAATGATGAATTTCATATTTGGGAGCCATTTTCAATTCGATTTGGAAGCAAATACAACACAAGACGAAATTTATACAAAGGTGTTTATGGTAATTCTGTAATTTTTGAAGAAGAAAATCTAGATTTAAAATTAACTTACAGATACGAATGGTGTTCAAGTAATCGCTTTGGTTTTGTAAAAAAATCGAAACTCATTAATAATGCAGGTACACCAGTAAATGTGTCAGTTTTAGATGGTGTGCAGAATATATTACCTTATGGTGTAGGAGCAGATTTGCAAAATGCCAGTAGCAATCTTGTAGATGCCTATAAACGCACAGAACTTATTGAAGAATCTGGTGTCGGTATTTTTGCCTTAAGCGCCATTATAGTAGATAAAGCAGAGCCAAGTGAGGCCTTAAAAGCTAATGTTGTTTGGTCATTAGGCCTAGATAACTCTATATATTTATTATCATCTCTGCAGCTTAATACATTCAGAAACTTTGGAAGTATTCATCAAGAAACAGATGTGAAAGCTGAAAAAGGAGCATACTTTATTCATGCGGATGTAGATTTATCACCATACGAGAATAAAGAATGGGTTATGGTTGCTAATGTAAACCAAAATCATACTTCTATTGTTGCCCTTTCGAATAGTATAAATACAGAGGATAATCTTTTAGATAAGCTTAATGCGAATATTGCTTTAGGTACTGAAAAATTAATAGAGCTAAACGCAGCTTCAGATGCTTTACAATTAACATCAGATAATTATAGAGATACAAGACATTTTTCTAACACCTTGTTTAATATAATGCGTGGTGGAATTTTCGATGATGGTTATACTATTGAGAAATGGGACTTCAAAAAATATTTACAAGATGCAAATAATGAAGTTTCAAATCGCAATGCTGATGCTATTAATTGCTTATCAGAAAAATTCTCTTTGAGTGAATTAAAAGCCGTAGCAAATTCTTCTAACAACAGAGATTTTGTTCGCTTATGTTTAGAATACATGCCGCTTAAGTTTAGTCGTAGGCATGGAGATCCAAGTCGCCCATGGAACAAGTTTTCAATCAACACAAGAAGTGAAATAGATGGTTCAAAAATTTTGGATTATGAAGGCAACTGGCGAGATATTTTCCAGAATTGGGAAGCCTTGGCACATTCACACCCAGAATTTATTGAGAACATGATTCATAAATTCTTAAATGCCACAACATTCGATGGCTACAATCCCTATAGAGTTACAAAAGGGGGTTTTGATTGGGAAACTATTGAGCCAGACGATCCTTGGTCTTTCATTGGGTATTGGGGCGATCACCAGATAATTTACTTGCTTAAGTTTTTAGAGTTTATAGAAAATCACAAGCCAGGAAAATTAGAAAGTTTTTTTAATAAAGATATATTCGTTTATGCCAATGTGCCATACAGAATAAAAAAGTATGAGAATTTATTAAAAAACCCAAAAGATACTATTGATTTTGCCAAAGAATCAGACCATAAGATTAGAGCAAAAAGAGAAAAATTAGGTGCAGATGGTGCCTTGTTACAAAACGCAAATGGAGACGTAGTTAGAGCGAACTTTATAGAAAAAATACTAGCTACAGTATTAGCAAAGCTATCTAACTTTGTTCCAGAAGGTGGTATTTGGATGAATACGCAACGACCAGAATGGAATGATGCCAATAACGCACTTGTTGGAAATGGTATATCCATGGTGACATTGTACTATTTAAGACGTTTCCTAAAATTCTTTGATGATGTTTTTGAAAACACAACAACGGATACAGTTGAAGTTTCTGTAGAGTTATTGCAATTTTTTAATGAAGTTAAAACGACTTTCGATAATAGTAAAGCGCTATTAAATAGAGATATTAATGATACTGACAGAAAACAAATTCTAGATGCATTAGGTAAAGCCGGAAGTGATTATCGAAGCAGTATTTACAATAGTTCATTTTCTGGCAAAAAGGACGAACTAGGAATTAATGAAGTTAAATCATTTACTAAATCTGCGTTAGCACATTTAGAACACTCAATAGAAGCAAATAAGCGTTCAGATAATCTTTACCATGCTTATAACTTAATGACTGTTGAGTCTAATAATAATCTTTCTATTTCTTATTTATCAGAAATGCTAGAAGGTCAGGTAGCTGTTTTAAGTTCGGGTTATTTGTCTTCAAAAGAAAACTTGACGGCCTTAGATGCATTAAAGCAAAGTAAACTTTTTAGAGAAGATCAATACAGTTATATCTTATATCCATTTAAGGATCTTAAAGGTTTTATGGAGCGAAATACAATTTCTGCTCAAGCTGTAACTAATTCTAAGTTGCTACAGCAGTTGCTCGAAGATGGTAATACTCAAATTATTGAGAAAGATATCACAGGTAAATATCATTTTAATGGAAATTTTAAAAATGCAGGAGACCTTAAAGTAGGTCTTAAAAATTTAAAAAATTCTACTTACCAAGATTTAGTTCATAAAGAAGAAAAAGCAGTGCTTCAAGTTTTTGAAGATGTATTTAATCATAAAGCATTTACCGGAAGATCAGGTACATTCTACGGTTATGAAGGTTTAGGTTCTATATATTGGCACATGGTATCTAAGTTGCAATTAGCAGTTTTAGAGTGTTGCCTTAAAGCGATTAATAACAAAGAAAGTGATGCCATTGTTGGTAGATTGTTAGAGCATTATTACGAAATAAATGAAGGTATTGGTGTTCACAAATCACCCGAATTATACGGAGCGTTTCCAACAGATCCATATTCTCACACACCAACTGGCAAAGGCGCACAGCAACCAGGTATGACAGGTCAAGTAAAAGAAGATATTCTAAGTAGATTTGGTGAACTTGGTGTTTTTGTTACAAAGGGTAAACTCTATTTCTATCCTTGTATGTTACGTAAAGTAGAGTTCTTAGCTGAATCAAAAATTTTCAATTATGTAACTATTGAAAATGAGAAGAGCCAACTTCAATTATCAGAAGGCGAATTATCTTTTACATATTGCCAAGTGCCAGTAGTTTATAAAATTTCACAGAAAAATAGTATAGAAGTAAAATTTAAGGACTCAACCATAAAAACATTCCAAAGTTTAAGCTTAGATGAAGCTACTAGTAAGTCTGTATTTAGTCGTTTAGGTGAAGTGACAGAAATTAGAGTAAATATAACAGAAGATTATTTAAAATAAAAAAAGCAAGACTGATGAAAAAAAGAACACTCATATTACTATCTATTGTATTAGTATTTATGATGTCTTGCAATGAAAACATGAAGGATAAAAAACCTTCTGAACAAAAAATAAAAAAAGTGACAGCTAAAGATATATTAGGAAATTCAGATTACTTAGCCATTTCATATGGTGGTTATAGGGAAAAAACACGTAACGTTCAGCCAACAATTGTAGAGCTAAAAGATGATTTAAAAATTTTATCTGCAATGGGTATTAAAATCATTAGAACATATAATGTTCAGTTATCTCTTCCACATGCATCAAACATTTTAAAGGCAATCACAGAACTTAAAAGTGAAGATCCAAACTATGAAATGTATGTAATGCTTGGAGCTTGGATTGATTGTCTCAATGCATGGACAGATCAGCCCATGAACCACAATATCGAAAGCCCTAATAATGCCGCTGAGATAGATAGAGCAGTTGCTCTGGCAAATCAATACCCTGATATTGTTAAGGTATTGGCCGTAGGCAATGAAGCTATGGTTAAATGGGCAACCAGTTATTTTGTACAGCCTAAGGTGATTTTAAAATGGGTAAAATATTTGCAAAACCTAAAGAAAGAAAACAAATTGCCTAAAGATTTATGGGTAACAAGTTCAGATAATTTTGCGTCTTGGGGAGGCGGTGGCGATGAATACCATGTAGAAGATTTAAACAAACTAATTCAAGCAGTAGATTTTCTATCGGTTCACACCTACCCGATGCACGACACCCATTATCGGCCAGAATTTTGGTTAAATACTGAAGGTTTGGAAGGTAAAACTGATATGGAAAAAATCGAAATTTCAATGTTGAGAGCTAAGAAATACGCTATGATGCAATATGAAAACGTAAAAAAATATATGGAAAGTCTTGGTGTCAATAAACCAATTCATATTGGAGAAACTGGATGGGCAAGTTTTTCTTCAGATCATTTTGGTACTAATGGTTCAAAAGCTAGCGATGAGTACAAAGAAGCACTTTACTATAAATATATGATAGACTGGACAAACGAAGCAGGAATATCGTGTTTTTACTTCGAAGGATTTGACGAACCTTGGAAAGGTGGTGATAATTCAGGAGATTCTGAAAAGCATTTTGGATTATTTACAGTAGATGGTAAGGCAAAATACGCTCTTTGGGACATGGTAGATCAAGGCATTTTTGAAGGATTAACCAGAAATGGAAATGTGATAACAAAAACTTATGATGGTAGTAAAAAAACATTAATGGAAAGTGTTTTAGTTCCGCCTTCTGAGTATGAAACCATGGCAAATTGATAATGATATGAAATCACTAAAATATGGCATCTATTGTTTCTTATTAATTATTGCTATGAGTTGTAATAAAAAACAAAAATTATTAAATGTTGAAGTTTACGAAACTTCCGCTAGTGGTAACAAATTAACGAGAATCTCAGAGTTCGCTTCAGCAGATTCTTCTTCAGATATAAAAATTATACCAGAACAAGAGTTTCAATCTATTACAGGTTTTGGTGGTGCGTTTACAGAATCTT
The DNA here is from genome assembly GCF_963975125.1 of uncultured Winogradskyella sp. Taxonomy (GTDB): domain Bacteria; phylum Bacteroidota; class Bacteroidia; order Flavobacteriales; family Flavobacteriaceae; genus Winogradskyella. The sequence goes on from NZ_CAXBGB010000017.1 coordinate 14,514, forward strand.
CGGCTTACTTATTGAATAAATTAAGTAAGAAAAATAGAGACACTATTATAAAAGCCTATTTCTCAAAAGAAGGGGCTAATTACTCATTGACAAGAACACACATGAATTCTTGTGATTTTTCATTGACACAATACTCATATTCGCCTGTTGAAGACGATATGATGTTAGAACATTTTACTATAAAAGAGGATAAGGACGATTTAATTCCGATGATAAAAGATGCCATGGAAGTGTCAGAAGATGGTTTTAAAATTTTCGCATCTCCATGGACTGCAGCACCTTGGATGAAAGATAATAAAAAGTGGGTTGGCGGAAAATTACTACCAAAATACTATGATACTTGGGCATTGTTCTTTTCGAAATATGTAGACGCATACAAAGCTGAAGGTATCCCTATTTGGGGTTTCACTGTTGAAAACGAACCACATGGCAATGGAAACAACTGGGAAAGTATGCACTTTTCACCAGAAGAAATGACCGATTTTGTACAAAACCACTTAGGTCCAAAGTTAGAAGCAGACGGAAAAGGAAATAAGATAATTCTAGGATACGATCAAAATAGAGCTGGATTAAAAGAATGGGTAGATGTGATGTATGCTACTGAGGAATCTTCAAAATATTACGATGGTACTGCTATACATTGGTACGAGAGTACTTATGATTTTTTTCCAGAAGCTTTACAATATGCTCACAATAAAGCACCAAATAAATATTTAATAGAAACCGAAGGGTGTGTAGATTCTGAAGTCCCAAAATGGCAAGACGATAGGTGGTATTGGTCTAAAGAAGCAACTGATTGGGGTTGGGATTGGGCATCAGTAGAAGATAAACATTTACATCCTAAGTATTCACCAGTAAATAGGTATGCAAGAGACATAATAGGATGCCTAAACAACTGGGTAGATGGTTGGGTAGATTGGAATATGGTTCTCAATAGACAAGGCGGACCAAATTGGTTTAAAAATTGGTGTGTAGCACCAGTAATTGTAGATCCTGAAGCCGATGAAATATACTTTACACCTTTATACTATATCATGGCTCATTTTAGCAAGTATATAAGACCAGATGCAAAAGTCATTGGTGTAAATAATACTGACAAAGAATTAATGGTAGCCGCAGCAAAAAACCCAGACAATTCAATTGCTGTAGTCATTTTTAATGAAGGTAGCACAGATAAGAATTTTACTTTAAACTTAAATAAAAAATATGTAGATATTATGATTAGAGCGCAAGCGATACAGACTATTATGTTACCTACTAATTAGGATTATTAACTACTAATTATTAACTAAATCATCTCAACTATGTCAAATTCCACTACGTCATCTAAGGTACCAATGGGACAAAAAATAGCCTTTGGTTTTGGTATGCTAGCCAATCAAATGTTTCCAGCAGCTCTAGGAATTTTTATGGTGGTTTTAGTACAAAATTTAGGTTTTCCTGGCTGGATGTGGGGTATAATTTACTTTTTCCCTAGAATATTCGATTCTTTTACAGACCCTATAATGGGGTTTATCTCAGATAACACAAAATCTAAATGGGGCAGACGAAGACAATATGTTTTTATTGGTGCTATTATTATGGGAATATCCTTTGCTATTATGTGGCAATTATACAAAGATAGCGGAGTAGATTACAATTTTGCTTATTTTATGTTTTGGTCTTTCATCTTTTATTTAGGTCTTACCATTTTTAGTGTTCCATATGTAGCTATGGGTTATGAGATGAGTGATGATTTTCACGAACGCACAAGTATTATGGCTGTTGCACAATGGATAGGGCAATGGGCTTGGGTAATTGCACCTTGGTTTTGGGTTATTATGTATATTAATGGCGATGATGGATGGTTTGAAACAGCAGAGGAAGCTACAAGAACATTAGCGATTTGGGTTGGTGTTACCTTAATGTTTATTGCAATCATACCTGCTATATTTATTAAAAGTAAATCTACTTTAGATGAAGACTATGCCGATTTATCACTCAAAAACATAAAAAACAGTTTTAATGAAATTAAATTAGGGTTTAAAGAAGCTTTAAAAATAAAACCTTTCCGAAAGCTATGTATTTCAACATTTTTGATTTTTAATGCGTTCAATACTGTTGCAACATTTACTTTTTTTATAATTGTATATCAATTATTCAATGGAGATGCAGAAGCTGCAAATGCTGGATACTGGCCATCGCTATTTGGTTGTTTAGGAGCATTATCAACAACTTTTATAGTAATTCCTATTGTTACATGGATGTCTCGTAAGTTAGGAAAGAAAAATGCATTTATATGGTCTCAAGGAATTTCTATAATCGGTTATGTAATGCTTTGGTTCTTATTAATTCCTGGTAAACCATACATGTTCATCTTTGCACTACCTTTCTTTTCTTTTGGTATTGGAAGCTTGTTTACATTAATGATGTCAATGACCTCTGATGTTATAGACTTAGATGAATTAAATACAGGAAAACGACGCGAAGGTATTTTTGGAGCTATTTATTGGTGGATGGTAAAGTTTGGTTTTGCTATTGCTGGTGCTCTTAGTGGTGTCATTCTAACTGTTATTGGTTTTCAAGAAGGTATTCCTTCAACGGAGCAAGAAGGTGCTATAATTGGTTTACGCGCATTCTTTTCTGGTCTTCCAATATTAGGAACGTTATTCGCTATGTATATAATGCGTGATTATGATATAACTGAAAAGCGAGCCCTAGAAATAAGTGCAGAATTAGCAAATAGAAAAATAAAAAAGAAAACAAAAGGACTATCATCTGCATATGGTTCAGGGAACTTATTGTCTGTTTTAAATTGTGATATTAAGCTCGATGATTTTAATGGCATAGATTTAAATTCTAAAAGTATTGATCAAGTAAAAGAGCTTTTTAATAAGAACTTAAATAACAAATTACACGGGCTATGTTTTAGTCCGTATGTAGAAGGGCAAGATACCGACGATATATTAACTGAATCTCAGATTCTTCGTCGAATGAATGTTATTGCACCTTACACAAAATGGGTTCGTTCATTTTCTTGTATGGAAGGGAACGAGCTTATACCGAAGATTGCTCATCAGAAAGGACTAAAATCTATTGTGGGAGCTTGGATTAGTAATGATAAAGATCGAAATGAAAGGGAAATACATACATTAATTAAACTTGCAAAAGCAGGATTGGTAGATATTGCAGCTGTCGGTAACGAAGTATTATTACGTGGTGATATCTCTGAAGAAGAATTAATAATATATATAAATAGAGTAAAGAAGGCCCTATCTGGCTTAGATATTTCTGTTGGTTATGTAGATACATACTACGAATATTATACGAGACCAAATCTGGTTGATGCAACGGACGTTATTTTGGCGAATTGCTATCCATTTTGGGAAGGTTTTAGAATTGAGAATTCTTTACAACATCTAAGAGAGATGTACGAAGTTACAAAACAAGTAGCAAATGGGAAACCGATAATAATTTCGGAAACAGGTTGGCCTAGCCAAGGGCAAACAGCTGAAGATGCTCATCCATCACAATTAAATGCAATGAAATACTTTATTCAATCACAAGAATGGGCCAGAAAAGAAGGAGTAGAAATTTTTCATTTCTCGTCTTTTGACGAATCATGGAAAGTCCGTGTAGAAGGAGAACTCGGTGCTCGATGGGGAATTTGGGACAAGGATGAAGAACTTAAGTATAGTTAGAGTATTATAATTAAATAATAAAAGTTATGTCTAAAAGAGAAGAGAAGTTTCTGGCATTAGCATCTATTGATTATGCAGAGAAAAATATTGAAGAGTTAAGAAGTTTATATAAAGGAGTATTATCTCAAGGAACACATGGTCTTTGTTTTAGCCCATACATGGAGGGACAAGAGCCAGGAGACAAATTATCTGAAAAGCAAATAAGAAGACGTATAGAAATCATAAAGCCTTATACGAAATGGATTCGTTCATTTTCTTGTACAGAAGGAAATGAACTTATACCAAAAATAGCAAAAGAATATGGTATAAAAACGCTTGTTGGTGCATGGTTAGGAGATGATAAAGAAATTAATGCAAAGGAAGTTGCCGCACTAATAGAATTAGTAAATCAAGGTTATGTTGATATTGCAGCTGTTGGTAATGAAGTAATGTATCGCGGAGATCTAACAGAAGAAGAGTTGTTAGAACATATTTATAATGTTAAGAATTCTGTTAAGAATGTACCTGTTGGTTATGTAGATGCATATTATGAATTTACTGAGCGTCCTAATATCACAGAAGCATGCGATGTCATCTTAGCGAATTGTTATCCGTTTTGGGAAGGTTGTAACCTAGATTATTCTTTGCTTTATATGAAAGACATGTATCAAAGAGCATTAAGAGCTGGAAATGGAAAAAAAGTAATTATTTCTGAAACCGGTTGGCCTAATCAAGGTACTAATCTAGAAGGTGCTTTTCCATCAGAAGAAAATGCTATAAAGTATTTTATAAATACTCAAAAATGGTCTAAAGAAGATGATATAGACATATTCTTCTTTTCATCTTTTGATGAGTCTTGGAAAGTAGGCGGAGAAGGAGATGTTGGAGCATATTGGGGTATTTGGGATAAAAATGAAAAACTTAAATTCTAAGAAACTCTTCAAAACCTTAAAAGGAATTTCAAACAACACAACATTAGCACAACACCCGATCTTTAACAGGTAAATGAGATTGATTAAAGCGTTGACTTAACTCTTTGTTATATAGGCATTTGCTTAATTGTATAGCGAGGTAGAACAACAAAAAGAGAGTTGTATGTTTTTTGTCGTGGTATAATTATTTAATCTCTAATAAACATTATTTAGATTTATCAAGTACACAATTTAATCAATTAGGTTCTAAGAATAATTAATGAAAACTAAATAAAAACTACGATTATGAAAAAAATTACTTTTTTGCTTATGTTATTTGCAGTAACACTAGGTTATTCGCAATCCCCAGATGTTGTAGCTGCAACCCCAACTGAATTAGAAGCTGATGTTATCTCCATTTTTAGCGGTGCTTATACCGATGTTGCAGGATCAGGTTTTAACCCTAATTGGGGTCAATCAGGTTTTGGGTCAGCAAACACTGCTTTTGATGTTGTTGGATCTGGCGATCTTGCATTAGAATATTCTAATTGGAATTATCAAGGTACAGATATTGGTGCAGACCAAAATTTAACTGGTATGGTAACCCTTCACCTAGATATATGGACTAATGGTGAATCACCTAATGTTTTCTTAATAAGTCGGAGTACAGGAGAAAGATCTGTTAATGTACCTTCTAGCCCAGGCGTGTGGACTAGTGTAGAGATTCCTTTATCAGATTACACGAGTCAAGGATTAGGGATTACTGATATTTTTCAATTTAAATATGATGGCGGTAATGGTGCTGGTACTATTTACATAGATAACATATACTTTTCTAAACCACCTACAGATCCTAATACAGATGCAACGTTAAGCGATTTACAAGTAGATGGGGCTACAATTTCTGGTTTCGCTTCAGGTGCTACAACTTATACGTACGAGTTAGTTGTTGGTACAACAACACCTTTAGATATTACATCTACAACTACAACAGAAGCAGGTGCTAATGCCGTAATTACGCAAGCTACAACAGTACCAGGTGATGCTACTGTAGTAGTAACTGCTTCTAATGGAACAGATATGCAAACATATACTGTGTCTTTTGTTGCGACTTTGCCAGGAATACCACCAACACCGGCTAGTCCAGACGCTGAAGTATTAGCTTTACTAAGTGATATTACTGATACAGGTGGATTCACTAATTTCTGGAATCCTACATACTATTTTGGATCAAATATTGGTACTCCAGATTTAGATCCTACTGCAGGTGTTAGTAAAGTGGTGAAAATGGACTTTTCAACCGCTGGTTGGGGAGGTGGAATAAACACTGGTGCAGATGTTTATACAGATGTCTCTGCATACGGATTCCTTAACTTTAGCTATTTTGCAGTTGATGAGCCTGCTGGAGTTAATGGACACGAAGTTAAATTTATCCTTATTGGTGGCGGTGCTGGACCTTCTGGTGGTGGCGGAGAATTTTCTTATACAATGAAAGAAACAGGAAATGGTGGAGACGGAGATTTAGTTTTTGGTTCTTGGGAAAATGTTAGTGTTCCTTTATCTCATTTTGTAGGCCTTGGTTGGGCAACTGACAATTTCTTTCAATTCAAGCTTGGTAGTACTTCAGATTTAAATACAAAGACTGTTTATTTTGACAATATGTATTTTTCTGTAAATGCAGGAACAGTGTTAAATGTAAATGATTTTGAATTAGGTAGTGTTAATATTTATCCAAACCCAACCAATACAGTATGGAATATTAAAACGAACAATCAAAATATTAAAACAGTTCAAGTTTTTGATATCTTAGGAAAACAAGTAATTACTTTAACGCCTAATTCAACTGAAGTTTCTATAGATGCTTCAGGATTGAATGATGGTATTTACCTTGCTAAGGTTACATCTAATAATAGTACTATAACGGTTAAACTTGTTAAAAATTAAGAACTACTTTAAGTATTTTTTAAAAGCAATATAAAAGAGCGTATATTATACGCTCTTTTATATTTTAATAGAAAACCTTGAATAATGACTACACTTAAAGAGTTAGCTGCACTTCTAAATATTTCTGTTTCTACAGTTTCAAAGGCATTAAATAATAGCCATGAGATAAGTGAGAATACTAGACTACGCGTTAAAGAGTTGGCCGTTAAACTTAATTACAAACCTAATAGAATAGCACAACAGTTAAAGACAAGTAAAACTAAAACTATTGGTGTAATACTTCCAACGGTTACAAATCCATTTTTTGCTGAGGTATTACACGGTATCGAAATGGCTGCTACAAATAATGATTATGACATCATTGTTTGTCTTTCTAATGAAACTTTATATAAAGAAGAACGTAGCTTAGAACTATTATCTAATGGAAGTGTTGATGGTTTTATAATTGCTGTTGCGAGAGAGAGCCAAATAAAGAGAGAAACACATCATATAGAGTCTATTTTAGACAGTAAAATACCTGTTTTAATGTTCGATAGGGTTGTTAACGAAATTGAATGTGATAAAGTTATTGTTGATGATTTTAAATCGGTTTATGAAGCTACAGCGTATTTAATAGAAAAAGAGCATAGAAAAAACATACTACTTGTTAGTAATATTGAAGAGCTCAGTGTTGGAAAATTAAGAACTAAAGGTTACACAAAAGCATTACAAGACAATAATTTAAAGCCTAATATTTTAAAACTCGATAATGCTGTTGATGTTGAGGAGAGTATCTATAATTATTTATCCAAAAACAGTAAGATTGACGCTGTCATTTCAATAGATCACATTACCGGAATTGTTGCTATTAATATGGCTAAAAAATTAGGTAAAAGAATACCTAAGGATATGTCTGTTATAGGGTTTGGATATGAGCATACACAATTATTATCTAGTCCAAAGATTTCAATTATCCATCAGAAAGCGCATAAAATTGGTGAAATGTCTATGAAACTCCTTATTGATAATATAGGTGCTCAAAATCATAAACTTCAAACTATTGTAGTGCCAAGTGAACTAAATTTGAGTGAGTCGTCACTTTAATAATTTTACTCTTTAATTAACAACAGTGTAATCTTATTAAAATCGGCAGCACTATTAATCACTCGTCTATAATCTTCATAAATAGTTACAGGAATTTTATTGATTTTATAATATTCATTAGCAGTGATTTTTAATAGATTATCATCTAATTCATAGTAAGATTTAAAGCTTAATAATATTTTCCCATTTTTTTCAAACTCATTATCAATGTTAATTTCATCAAGATTTGCAATAGTATAACCTTCAGGAATTGTAATGTTGATAGTTCTTTCATAGCTGCGTTGAAATTCATTTTCTAAAGAAAGAACTCTCTCTTTTTCTTGGTATAATTCCATTTGTGAGCCGATGAGTTCTCCGACTTTAAAAAGATATTTCTTGCCTGCCTTTTCTACAAAGGCATCAGATGTGAAATCGATATCAAATACAATAGGTTTAATTCCGAATAATTCAGATTTATCATTCTCCATCTTAATCTTGTTAATAGTAACACCTTCATTTAGATTTTTTGCAAAACCTTCAATAAGTTCTTTCTTGTCTTCTGGTTTAACTAAATCTATATATGGATGTATAAACATGCCATAGTAACCAGACATTGATCTTTTAAGATTAATATATGTAGTAGAAATATCATCACTATCAAAATTAACATTGATAATCATGTTATCAGTAGAGTGAGATGCATCAACTGGTTTAATTTTTTTTATTTTACCAACAGCAGATACAAAATCGCCTACTTTTACTTGTTTAATGAAAAGACCATAAGTGTCTGTTAAATAACCAGGAGGAAAACCATAACGAGACTCATTTTCATTTGGTGCTAAATATTTTTTAGTCTTTGGGAAGTAGATAATAATGTCTTGTAAAAAGATGTTGGCTTCAAACTCTTTATCGAAATGCATAAACTTTCTACTGCAAGTAAATACCATATTGTGTTTAATATTTAATTCATTAAATATCGCTATATATAGCTTAATTAAACCACTTTCACTAGCTACTTTTTCTTCTATGATAGAATCTAAATTAGATAGTTTGTCACTACTAAATTCTGCAGCGAAAATATTAGTTTTTATATAGTTTTCTATGGCTCTAATCTTAGTGTCTAAATCTGCATTTTCTTCTAGTTTTAGCTCTCTAATAAGTCTTTTTAAAGCATTTTTAGTTTTTTTAGATAATTCTGCATTATAGAAATTATATACATTTTGTGCCACTGATGCATAAGAAGTAATATCTCTAGTATTATTTGCTGTATTAGAATCTAAAGCATAAATAATAAATTGGCGCTCTGCTGAGTATAGAGCTTGTGATTCTTCTTCCAGTTTTTCAACTTCTGAGAGTTTAAAAGACCAATGATTTTTAGTTTCAATGATGGTATCTTTTTCAACCTCTTTTAAGCCATTATAGCTCTTAAATTTAAAGACAAGATTAGACGGTGCGAAGACATCAAATTCAATATTCTTCTTTTTAAATTCATCTTGAAAACTAATGCGTTTCCCTTTATACACAGGACTTCGTTTTACAACATACATAAACTCAATAAAACTACCCTTTTCTATACCTTCAAAAGCAAAGTATTTATAGGTTCTTTTTGTTTCGTCATTTGTTGCTGTTAGTATTTTGGAATCATCTAAATCAATTACTTTTCCTGAAGGTGTAATAACTCTGGCTTTATTAACCAATAATTCTGAATCAGAATCGTAAGGCAAATAAATTTTGTTGTAGTCTTCAATAGCTTCATCTGAGTTTAAATAGTACGTTTTATGTTCTAAATAAAACTCAACAAACTGGCTGTCTTCTGTAAAGAAGAATTCAGTTGTAATTTTTTCTTTGAGAGCAACTAAATTGTCATTAGCATAGTCTTTAGTATTATAATTAGGTGTTTTATCCCAATCATAATTTTTGTAAAATGCTTGGCTGTTTGCCGTTAAGATAAATAGACAGAACGTGAGTAGGCTTAGTTTAAATAATTTCATGTGTATTAATTGAGTTTTTTAAAGACAACGGTTTCTTTGTACTGTTTTTCTATTTTTTTAATTGCATTATTTACAATCTTTTGCTCTACTGGTGAAAGCGATAGAAAATCCATTGTAAGTTCTTGTTTATAAATTATTTTATTATCCTTTTGGTTGTAGGAAATATTACACCTAACAAAGGTGTTATTTAACTCATAATTTTCTGGCATGTAATCTACTGCATAACCTTGTGGTATCTCTAAAGTGTTTTCGAAAATATAATAACTTTTATAAGTGACTTCAATTTCATTTTCCCTGTCTTCTTCTGTTCTGAAATTACTAGCTTCACGTTTAAGGTTGAGGTTAATGTAAATTTCATCTCCTAGCTGTTTAGCATAGTCATTGATGTTAAACTTATATTTAATTTTAAAGTCATCGTCATAACTGTATTTATTTATTTCTTCAAAATCTTTAATTAGAAATTTATTATTACCCTTTCTTAGTTTTTGCGTATAATAATTTTTTAATTCTTTGTCCGAATTGTTTGTTTCTAATTGATTATAAAAATCAATTTTATAATAGCCAGATAATGTGGTTTCACCATTACCAATAAGATGATTGTCACTTAACCTTAAATTCGATTTCTGAATGTAAGAGTTTGTTCTAGGATCCATTATAGGTACAGTTTCAATCTTAAATTTCCCTTCTCCATCTCCAATCAATGCTTCTTTACCTTGAATAAAAGACGATGGCATCTCAAGCGGAAGATAACGACCTGTAGCATCCAAGAAATAAGTTCTACCAGCTTCTATGTACGATAAAATCATATGATTATCTACAATTGGTGTTGGTACTTCTGTATAAGAATAAGGAATTGTACGAGTGCCAATCCAGGTTAAATTGCCTTTTAAGCCTGCAACTTTTAGCATTTCATAAAGAATACTAGAGTTATCTTTACAATCGCCATACTTTTTGTTAAACACATCATTGGCTTCACGCGGAATAAAACCACCTAAGGCATACTCAAAAGCAATATATTTAATATTCTGTTGTGTCCAATAATAAATAGCTCTCACTCTTTCTAGTTCTGTATTGCTGTCTTTTGTAATCTCATTTACCAAAGCCACTAAGGCATCGTCTGTCGGCTGCTGATTAATATCTTTAACCATAGAATAATACCAATTGTAGAGGTCTGATACATCGTTTAATAGTTTTACCTCCTTGTCTTTTGTATTGTAAGATGTTATAATAGGTACAATATGTGGCAAAACTTTTTTGTAAGTTGGGACACTACTCTCGTATTTAATTTCATCAACATCTTTTATTTCCCATGTGTAAATAATAGAGTTTCGTTTTTCTTCTTTATTGAATACAATAGTATAACCATCTGTGTTAAACTCCTGAAATCTAAAATTGACTTCTATATCAGCAATTAGGGTGACTTTTTTATTTTTAATTGGGTAGAAATTGCCAAAGAATATAGGACTTAAGAACCTTGGGTTTTTTACAATTTCTGTGTATTCTAATTTAGTTTTACCACCTTCGGCTAAATTAGAATAGATAAAATTGAGCGATTTTGTGTCGTCGTGAAACGAATTCTCTAATTCATCTTTTTCAACAAAATCTTCTACTTCAAAGGCTTTGTATTTTCCGTCTTTATATTGGTAGGAAGTTGCTTCGACAGATTCTAGTTCGAAAAACGCTGAAAAGTCTAATGATTTCTTAGATCCGTAGGTTGCAGATTCGTCTAAAAATAAATCCTCCTCCAAAAAATACTGTTTAATCTCTAGTTCATCATTCTTTAGTTTTACTGAAATTTTAATTTCATCCAGCAATCTCACAAACGAAGCTTCTGGATATTTGCTTTTTAAGGCTTTAAATTCTTCTGAATATTGCGCTTGTGCAAAGAAAAAAGAATTTAAGACTACTAATAATAATATGTACTGCTTGGGTTTATTCTGCTTTATATACTGAACCATTGAAATAATATTCTGTTTTAATTAATTGACCACTATTATCATAGAGTTTACGCTCACCATGTCTTTCATTGGTCTTGTAGTTTACAACCTCTTTTGTTTTGCCACTAGGGTGATTTATAGTTGTTATTCCTTCAAGAACGCCAAAATAATAGTTAGATTTTTTCTTAATGGTACCATCTTCATAATAATCTATATAATCACCATGATACTCACCATCTTTATATTGTAATTCGTTTTCTAAAGCACCAGAATAATAATAAGTCTTATAATTAGTAACAAGTTGACCATTTTTATAATTCATTGTTCTAGAAGGTTTGCCATTGTCGTAAAATGCCTCAACTTTTACTGTCTCTTTTATAATAGGAATCATCTCTTTTTCATTACCCGAAGTGTCTAAATAAGAGTAACCAATGAGCGTGCCATGATTGTAAAACCTCACCAATTGTAGATTTCCGTTTTGGCTGTAAAATTCTTTACGACCATGTTGGTTTCCTTTTACATAAGTGGTTTTATTATCTATTTTCCCATCTTCAAAATACGAAAGCCAAGTCCCGCTTTTTAGACCATATTCATAATAAGACTCATCTTCAATTTGCCCATTTTCATAGTAGCGAATAGATTTCCCATTTTCACTACCATTTAGATATGTTTCTTTATATTTTACATTCCCATTTGGAAAACGCCATATCCATTCATCATTCTGTTGGCCATTAACATAACTGCCAGTAATGGATAAGTTACCATCAAAATCATAACTTTTATAGCTGCCATGTTCTAAGTTGTTGACATAATTAATTTCTCGTTCTTTATTTCCATTGAAGTGATTAGTTATAAGGGTGTATTTTTCTTTGGCATTGGCAAAATCTACTGTTTGATGAATTTTGTTATTAGTATTATAGAAGACCTCTTTAATTACTGTACCAAACTGATAATAGGTGTCTTTAGTTAAATCACCGTTTACTCCAAAAACTTGTTGTTTTCCATGTACTTGCCCCTTATGATAAAAGCTGATATTGTTTAAAACCCCATCAATATTGTAAAATCTCCATTCTCCATGTTGATAACTATCTTTGTACCAGCCTTGCGTTTGAAGCTTACCGTTAATATGAAATGCCTCATAATAACCTGTTGAATTACCTTTGTTAAATTGAGAAATACTATAGACCTGTCCATTAGTATAATATGCTTTGTGCGTTCCTATAGCTAAACCCTCTTCATATTCTCCTTGTTCGGTTAAAATTCCATTGTCATCAAAGAATTTCCATTCTCCCATCTTACCACCTTTAATATCGTACTCACCTTCAGACAATATACTTCCGTTAGGATAAAACCCCTTAAAGTAAAATTTGCCGCCTTTTTTGCGATTTTGGGTAAGGACTTCACCCGTTTTATCAAAATACTTATAGTTAATAATTTCACCACGCCTATACTCAAATTCATAATAAAGTTTTCCGTCTGTATCGTAGGCCTTATATAAGCCAGTAAATTTACCTTTGTCATATTCGATTTCAGACTCTAAGGTACCATCTAGATAATACGTTTTCCATTTACCATCAAAAAAGCCGTCTATACTTTGACCTTGTTGACTTATTTGGCCATTGGAGTGATATTCTATGTAAGAACCATTGAGTGCATTGTTAGTATAAGTAGCTTCTAATGATTTTTGTTTATTCCAATAATATTTGGTTTCAAGACCATTGCGCTCACCGTTTTTAAATTCAATTTTAGAATAAATATCTCCATTTGTATAAAATTCTATGGTGCTTTTCTGGGCTTTATCACCCGTATAGTCAATATCAAATTCTAGAATAGACTCACCAACATCAAAATAAGCCAGATATTTTCCGTCTAATTCGTCAGCCTTGTAATATTTTTTTTGCTTCAAAGCTCCAGTTGACAGGAAATATAAGTACTCGCCTTCAAATTTACCGTCTTTGATGTAAGTAGAAATATAAGGTTTGCCGTTATCGTACCAAGATTTGTTTTCGCCATTAAGCACACCATTTGTATAAACAGCAGTTTCTTTTAGTTTTCCATTATTGTGATACCAAGACCATTTTCCATGCCTTTCACCTTTATTATCGTAGCCACCCTTTCCATTTATTTTACCATTTATGTTGTAATAGACCCAATCGCCGATTGTAGTTTCACCATTCATTTGTCCTTCACCTTGAAGAACTCCCTCCAAGAAGTAGTAATTAATATCTTTTTCGGTGCCATCAATCATTTTTTCTTGAGGTGACATCACATCATAAGATTTTGAAATGAGTCTCGCCATAAATGCTGTTACATTATCTGTTTTCTTAGCCACCAGCTTTTTTAATTTCTCATTTTTTATTGAATAAACTAAAGTGTAAACGAAATCATTAAATTGTTTACTTTCTTTAATCCACTTATATATTGGTACGTATCGCTTGTCCCAAAAACCACCATTGCCTTCAAAATCTTCTAGCTGTTCTAATATGGCATGACTCTGCTTAACTAGCGCAATGTCAATATCATGATCAACTTTATAGTCATTACTTAGTGCAATTCTATTATCGAGTATGAGGTCAATATCTTCAAAGGCTTCATCATCTTCAGAAACAACCAATTCGTCATTAGCTTCATTCTCGTTTTTTCCAGAGATGGCTTCATTAACGTATTTAAGAAGAGCAAATGCACGCTCAGAATCTGGCTCTACCATAAGCGCCATATTATAGCACATAAGAGCTTGCGTTGTAAGGTTTTGCTTGTAGCAGATATTACCCAAGAATAGATGTGCATTTCTGTAAAGAGGGCTTATTGTAATAACCTCTTGGTAGGCAGCTATTGCTTTTGGAATGTCATCCATTTTTTCGTAACAGGTAGCTTTATTAAACCAAAGTTTGTGATTGGCAGGAAAAATCTCTAGAGCTTTATCGTAAATAGTTATAGCGTCTTGATATTTCTCTAATTTCTCTAATGCTACTCCCTTGTTCATCATTAAGAATAATTGAGAACTACTCTCACAGTTCAATTGTAATCCTTCATCTGAAACCTCTATAGCTGCTTTATACTTTTTTTGTTGAATAAGATAGTAAGATTTTGAGGTGAGTATAGAACAATAGGTTGAATCGTTTTTACTTATCTTATTTAAAGACTCTAAAGCTTTGCTATAATCTTTATCATTTGAGAACTTTGTAACTTCTTCAACGATAGTTTCATAATCGATATAGGGAATTTTATCTTGAGAAATTGCGGCAAAATTTACCAGTAAAAATGAAAGTAAAATGATTTTTTTCATGTATAAAATAGCTCGTTAATTATTAAAGCAATATAACAATATGCTAATGAAAGGCATAAAAAAACCTGATTTTCATCAGGCTTTTTAGTTTATATAACGAAAAGTGATTAGTTACCTTTCATTTTATCTGCTGCATTATTTACAGCATCAGCACCAGCTTTTTTAGCTTTATCTACAGCATCACTACCAGCTTCTTTTGCACTTTCTACAGCATCACTTGCAGCATCTTTAACACTATCCACTGCATCTCCTGCGGCTTCTTTAGCGTTATTTACAGCATCACTACCAGCTTCTTTTGCACTATCTACTGCATCTTTTGCAGCACTTTCTACAGCATCAGTAGCATCTTCTACCGCATCACTTGCAGCATCAGCAGCATTCTCTACTGCGTCTTCAGTCTTCTCCTTTGTCTCTCTACAAGAAGTAAATGATAATCCTAGCACAGCAACTAGTGCTAAGCTTAATACAACTTTTTTCATTTTAATAGTTTTAGTGTTAATTTTTGTTAATATACGAAAATATTAATTTCAATGAATTTTTAACATAAATTCACAACTCATTCTTTGCACATCTGTGTTATATATGTATATAATCAAGGATTTGGAGGACAGCACCTCTGTTTTTTTGTATATAATCCTTATTTATACTTCCTTGTTTTTCTCTGATAGAACTGTTATTTATTAACTCATTTATTGTCGATTCGAAAACTTTAGAAGTTGAAACAGAGTTTAATCCTCCGATCTTTATCAATTTTTTTGCCTCTGGAAATTTATCATGATTTTCACCAATCAAAATTGGAATACCAAAAACGGCAGGTTCTAATATATTATGCAAGCCTGTTGAACCAGCTGCTCCTCCAACATATGCAATATCAGCGTAGCTATAGACTTTACTCAAGTAACCAATAGTATCCATAATAAAAACATTGTAATTAGATAAATCCTTGTTATTCATTTCAGAAAAACTGATGGTTTTCAATTCTAGTTGAGAATGCAAAGAAGTTGTGTAACTCGGTTTTATATTATGAGGCGCAATAATAAACTTAATGTTTTGTTTAGAATGATTATTGATAAAATCTATGTACAACTTATCATCTTCTGGCCATGTACTTCCAAAAACGACGCATAGTTTGTCAGCTTTAAATTCTTCAATAAAAGAAACAGAATTATCAACTTTTAGTTGATTTGAAACACGATCAAAGCGTGTATCTCCAGAAATTGAAGTATTTTGATAATTTATACTATTAAGTAATGTTTTAGAGTTTTCATCTTGGGTGAAGATATGTTTAAATCCAAATAAGGCAGATTTCATAAAACGACCATACCATTTAAAAAAGCTTTGGTTTTCTCTAAATACAGCTGATATTAGTATGGCATTGAGCTGTCGCTTTTTTATTTCTAGTAAAACATTTGGCCATATTTCATACTTTACAAAGATGATATAATCTGGATTTACGATGTCTAAAAAACGTTTTGCATTAGCTTTTGTATCTAAAGGAAGATAAACAACGACATCAGCAAGTTTTGTGTTTTTTCTAACCTCATAACCCGAAGGTGAAAAAAAGGATAGTACTATTCTATAATTTGGATGTTTAGTTTTTAAGGCTTCAAAAACAGGTAAGCCTTGCTCGTATTCTCCTAAAGAGGCACAATGAAACCAAAAGGTTTTATCATTGGGTTGAATAGAATTTTTAAGTTTTTGAAATGTTTCTGTTCTTCCATTAACACCTTGTTTTAGTTTAGTATTAAACAGCGACAACAGTTTTATAACAAAACTCGCAATGTAAATTCCTATGGAATAAAATATTCTCAAAGACAAAGATTTGTGCTAAAATACATTTCTTTCAATTAAATGCATTGGACTTGTCTTGACTTTTTGTGTTTAACCGAAAATGAGATAGAATTTGTTCAGATGAGACTATTTTTGAAAGACATAGCATTGCTATGTATGAGAGAATAGATGAAATATGGGCGAATATTAATTATTTTTTAGGAAATAGAAAAAGTCAAGACGAGTTCATTGTCATAGCGATTACAATTTCGTATTTTCGCTTAGAGCATTAGGCTTTTTTATTTAGACTAAAATGTATTCTTCAGAATGAAAAAAATTCAAATGGTAGACCTTCTAGGTCAATATGCTAAAATTAAAGATATAGTAGATCCTTCGATAGAAGAAGTGATGAATAGTGCGGCCTTTATAAACGGTCCAAAAGTACATCAGTTCCAAAAAAACCTCGAAGATTATTTGGGAGTTAGAAACGTAATTCCATGTGCTAACGGAACGGACGCTTTGCAAATAGCAATGATGGGTTTAGGCTTAAAACCAGGTGATGAAGTTATAACTGCTGATTTTACTTTTGCTGCTACTGTTGAGGTTATTGCACTTTTACAATTAACACCAGTTTTGGTAGATGTAGATCCCATTACTTTTAACATAGATATTAAGGCTATTAAAAACGCAATTACACCAAAAACAAAAGCAATTGTGCCTGTGCACCTATTTGGTTTAGCAGCTAATATGGATGCTATTATGGACTTGGCAAAGGAGCATAATTTATATGTCATTGAAGATAATGCACAAGGTATTGGTGCAGATTATACACATAGAGATGGTTCTAAAACAAAAACAGGAGCGATAGGTCACGTGGCTTCAACGTCTTTTTTTCCTTCAAAAAATTTAGGATGTTATGGTGATGGAGGAGCTATTTTTACCAATGACGATGAATTAGCGCATATCATAAGAGGTATCGTAAATCATGGTATGTACGAGCGTTATCATCATGATGTTGTTGGTGTAAACTCACGATTAGATTCCATTCAAGCAGCAGTTTTAGATGCTAAATTACCGCTTTTAGATACTTACAATAAAGCGAGAAGAAATGCGGCAAGAAAATATAATGAAGCATTTAAAAATCATCCTAAAATTACAACACCAAGCGGATTAACAGCCTGTGATGGTATATGTGACACTTGCGATTGCCATGTGTTTCATCAATATACACTCAACCTAAAAGATGTAAATAGAGATGGTTTGGTTGCGCATTTACAGAAGAAAAATATCCCTTGTGGAGTGTATTACCCAATCCCTTTACACAAACAAAAAGCATATACAGACAATAGATATAACGAAGATGATTTTAAAGTTACTAATCATTTAGTAACCTCTGTAATTTCTTTACCAATGCACACTGAGCTAGATGATGAGCAAATAGAGTTTATAACAACGACAGTTTTAAACTTTATAAACGCAAATTAGAGTATGAAAATTTTAGTTACTGGTGGTTTAGGTTTTATTGGGTCACATACTGTTGTTGAATTGCAAAACGAAGGCTTTGACGTTGTAATTATTGATGATTTAAGCAATTCTTCCCTTGAAGTTTTAGAGGGTATTACTTCGATTTCAGGTATTAAACCTTATTTTGAGGAACTCGATCTAAAAATAAAATCAGATGTTAAATCATTTTTCAGTAAACACAGTGATGTTGTCGGTGTGATACATTTTGCAGCTAGCAAAGCCGTCGGAGAAAGTGTAAAAGAACCTTTAATGTATTATGAAAATAATATAAGTACTTTGGTTTATGTGCTTCAAGAAATGACTAAACTTAATAGACAAAATTTTATTTTCAGTTCATCATGTACAGTTTATGGACAGGCGGACGAATTGCCAATAACTGAAAATGCGCAAGTAAAACCAGCTCAATCACCTTATGGTAATACCAAACAAATTGGTGAAGAGATTATACAAGATACTTGTAAGGTCAATGAAAAATTAAACAGCATAGCATTGCGATATTTTAACCCGATAGGTGCACACCCTTCGACTGAAATAGGTGAATTACCAATAGGAGTCCCACAAAATTTAGTGCCATTTATTACGCAAACGGCAATGGGTATGCGAGAACGACTTTCTGTTTTTGGTGGTGATTATGCAACTCCAGACGGAACTTGTGTGAGAGACTATATACATGTGGTTGATTTAGCAAAAGCGCATGTTGTAGCTCTTCAACGGTTATTAGAAAATAAAAACACATCTAACTACGAAGTTTTTAATTTAGGAACAGGTAAAGGAAGTTCTGTATTAGAAGCAATACATTCGTTTGAGAAAGTATCTAAAAAAAAATTAAAATATAAAATCGTGGATAGAAGAGAAGGTGATATTACAGCTGCTTATGCAGAAACTTCTAAAGCCAATAATGTGTTAGGTTGGAAAACAGAATTGAGTTTAGACGACGCTATGTCTTCTGCTTGGAAATGGGAACAGAAAATTAGAAATAAATAAATTGAATATGAAATCTTTACTCAGAATTTTAGTGCTACTTTTTACAGTTTCACTTACAGCACAGAGCACCTATTTACATTGTGGAAAATTAGTAGATACAGAATCTGGTAAAGTCTTAACTGAAAAAACAGTCATTGTTTCAGGTAATAAAATTATTAGTGTTGAAGATGGATATACTAATCCTAAGAATTCTGAAGATACAGTTATTGATTTAAAATCTAAAACTGTAATGCCTGGCTTAATTGATATGCATGTGCATATTGAAGGAGAAACAAGTCCAACTCGTTATTTAGAGCGATTCACAAAAAATAAAGCTGATGTAGCATTCGTGTCTGTAGAGATTGCTAAAAGAACATTAATGGCTGGTTTCACTGCAGTTAGAGATTTAGGAGGAAGTGGTGTAAATGTTGCACTACGTAATGCTATTAATAAAGGAACAGTTTCAGGACCAAGAATTTTTACAGCAGAAAAGGCTATTGGCACTACAGGTGGTCATGCAGATCCAACAAATGGAATGCGAAAAGAATTAATGGGTGATCCTGGACCTGCTGAAGGAGTTATAAATGGTTTAGAAGATGCTAGGAAAGCGGTTAGACAGCGCTATAAAAACGGTGCAGACCTTATAAAAATTACTGCAACAGGTGGTGTTTTGAGTGTGGCTAAAAATGGTCAGAATGCTCAATTCACGCAAGGGGAAGTTAACGAAATCGTAAAAACA
Source organism: uncultured Winogradskyella sp. (assembly GCF_963975125.1). Taxonomy (GTDB): domain Bacteria; phylum Bacteroidota; class Bacteroidia; order Flavobacteriales; family Flavobacteriaceae; genus Winogradskyella. The sequence goes on from NZ_CAXBGB010000017.1 coordinate 34,300, forward strand.
GCCAAAGAGTACGGAATGGTTGTAGCAGCTCATGCTCATGGAAAAGAAGGAATGAAGCGCGCAGTAATTGCAGGAGTTCAAACGATAGAGCATGGGTCATTTATGGATAAAGAAGTTGCTGCATTAATGAAGCTAAACAACACGTATTTAGTGCCAACACTTTCTGCAGGACGATATGTTGAAGAAAAAGCTAAAATTCCAAATTATTATCCGCTAGTGATTCTTCCTAAAATTACAAGCACAATGGCTGTACTTGATAAAACTATTGAAATGGTTATTAAAGAAGGTGTTCCAATTGCATTTGGGACTGATGCTGGAGTATTTCCTCATGGTGAAAATGCGAAAGAATTTGTTTATATGGTAGAAGCCGGATGGTCTCAAATGTTTTCTTTACAAAGTGCAACAATAACAAATGCGATGTTGCTAGACATGGAAACCGAATTAGGACAAATTAAAGAAGGTTACTTAGCCGATATTATTGCTGTAGATGAAGATCCAACAAAGGATATTTCAACAATGGAGAATGTTACTTTTGTAATGAAGAATGGGATGATTTACAAACAATAATTCAACTTAGGCTTCTAAAGCCTCTTTTTTCTTTTTATTAAAAATACCACTAAATAGTAGCATTATCATTCCTGTGGTTACTGAAAGGTCAGCAACATTAAAAATCCCTGTTTTAAAAACACCACCTAAGTTGATAAAGAAAAAGTCAGTGACTTGTCCGTAAACGATACGGTCAAAAACATTAGCGATTCCACCGCCTATAATACAACAGAATGCAATTAGGCTTAAACGGTCTAGTTCTTTCGTTTTGATTATGTAATATATCACATATCCCAATACTAAAGTAGGAAGAATGAGCAAGAAAATTAGTTTTAAAGTGTCGTTCATGTCGCTACCCATACCTAGGAAAGCTCCTTTGTTTTCAACATATTGCATTATAAACTTGTCTCCAACGAGGGATTTAATTTCACCGTATTCAAAATTAGCGCGAACCAATACTTTCGAAATCTGATCAATAGCAATATTAAATACGATAAGGGATACGATAAATAAGTTTCTCTTCAAAACGATAGGGAGATTAGGCGTTAGTATCTAGAGTTGCTGAAGCGGTTTCTGCTTCTCTGTTTATTTTTCTTACTAGACCTTGTAAAACTTTTCCAGGGCCTACTTCTGTAAAATGTGATGCACCATCAGCTATCATTTGTTGTACAGATTGTGTCCAACGCACAGGTGCAGTTAATTGAGAAATTAGATTGGCTTTTATTTCGTTTTCATCAGTAATGGCAGATGCCGTTACATTCTGATATATTGGGCAATTCGGCTTGCTAAAAGTCGTATTCTCAATTGCAGCAGCTAATTCTTCTCGTGCTGGTTCCATAAGTGGTGAGTGAAATGCTCCACCAACAGGCAGTACCAAAGCACGTCTTGCGCCTTCTTCTTTTAGAGCTTCACATGCTCTGTTTATTGCTTCAACATCACCAGAAATTACTAGCTGACCAGGGCAATTGTAGTTTGCAGCAACAACAATACCTTCTGTTGTTGCACATATTTTTTCAACGATATCATCTTCTAAACCTAAAACTGCAGCCATAGTGCTTGGTTGTATTTCACATGCTTTTTGCATCGCTCGAGCACGTTGCGATACTAACTTTAAACCATCTTCAAAAGTTAAAGCACCAGCAGCGACTAAAGCTGAAAATTCTCCAAGCGAGTGACCTGCAACCATATCTGGCTTAAAAGTATCACCTAAAGTTTTAGCTAAGATTACCGAATGTAAAAATATAGCAGGTTGTGTTACTTTCGTTTCCTTTAAGTCTTCTGCAGAACCTTCAAACATAATGTCTGTAATATGAAAGCCTAAAATATCATTAGCTTTTTCAAATAATTCTTGTGCCAAAGGTGAATTTTCGTAAAGATCTAATCCCATTTCTGAGAATTGAGCTCCTTGACCTGGAAAGATATATGCGTTCATTGCTGTTTTAATTTAAGATGCAAAAATAGGAATATTTTTTTTAGATTTTAGACCGCTTCGCTGTTAGATATTAGAGCAAAAATTAAACATTACTTTATTTAAATATAGAGAGCCTTTATTCTGTTTTAGCAGTTCCGAAACTTCAGAACAATTTAATTTTTATTATTTACAATCCAATTATTGCTGCTTCAGCACAACGCTCGCCATCCATAGCTGCAGAAACTATGCCACCAGCATAACCACCACCTTCACCACAAGGATATAAATTAGAGATTTCTGGATGTTCTAAGGTTTCTGTTCTTGGTATATTTACTGGTGATGAGGTACGCGATTCTACACCAATTACATTAGCCTCTTCTGTATAATAACCTCTCATTTTTTCTCCGAATGCTTTAAACCCTTTACGTAATGAACCACCAATTAGTTTTGGTAATAAGGAATGCAATGGTGCTGATTTTAAACCAGGTTGGTATGAGGTTTCATTTAAACTAGCAGATAGATTGCCTTCAACAAAATCGGTAAGTCTTTGTGCTGGTGCAGATTGTCGTCGTCCACCTGCAGTAAAAGCCAAACGTTCTAAGTCTTTTTGATATTCTATTGCTTTTAAAGCACCAAAATGTTCGTATTTGTATAAATCTTTATCTGCATTAATTTCGGTAACAATACCAGAATTTGCAAACTTATTATTTCGTTTTGATGGTGACATACCATTAACTACAACTTCGCCATTAGCCGTTGCGGCAGGTACTATAAACCCACCTGGACACATGCAAAACGAATAGACTCCACGGTTATTAACTTGTTGCACTAAACTATAAGCTGCAGGAGGCAATAATTCATCTCGTGGTTCGCCTTTACAATGATACTGAATACCATCAATAATTTCTTGAGGATGCTCAACACGAACTCCCATGGCAAATGATTTTGCCTTTAACGCGATATTCTTATCATTCAATAAATAGAAAATGTCTCGAGCAGAATGTCCTGTTGCTAGTATAACTTTTTCAACTTCTAATTCATTTCCATTTTTAAGCTGAATGGCAACAATTTTATTGTCCTTTATAGTTAAGTCTGTAACTCTTGTTTCAAAATGTACTTCTCCTCCAAATTTTAATATAGTTTCTCTTATATTCTGAACAACCTTCGGTAATTTATTAGTCCCAATATGTGGATGGGCATCTACCAAAATTTGGTCTGTCGCACCATGATACACAAGATTTTCAAAAATTCTGCGAACATCACCACGTTTTAAACTACGCGTATAGAGTTTACCATCACTATAAGTTCCAGCTCCTCCTTCTCCAAAGCAATAATTAGAATCTTCATTTACAAAATGATCTTGATTTATAGCTTTTAAATCACGACGACGATCTTGAACATTTTTACCACGTTCTAAAACAATGGGTTTATAACCCAATTCTATACAACGTAATGCGGCCCACATTCCTGCTGGTCCAAAGCCTATAATATGAATGGGTTTACCGTTAGACACATCTTTATAATCAAAAGTGTAATCTGATGTCTCAGGTACAGGCTCGTTGATATACACTTCAACTTTATAGTTAAACATGATTCGACGTTTGCGTGCATCAATCGATTTTCTAAGAATCTTAATTCCAGAAATCTCAGAAGGTTTCATTCCCAATTCATATGCTGCTTTATTCAGCAAACCATCAGGTTTACCTTCTTCATGAAGATTAATACGTAGTTGCAAAGTTTTTATCATATTGCGAAATTAGTTATATTTATTAGTACAAAAGTTTAACCAAAGAAATATATAATTATAACGATATGGATTTTACATTAACAACAACTATAAAGGCAACGGCAAAACAAATTTATAAATCATGGTTAAGCACACAGAGGCATACTAAAATGACTGGAGGTACGGCTTTTGTTTCAGATAAAGTTGGTGAAAAGTTTACAGCATGGGAAGGTTATATTACAGGAAAGAATATAGAGTTAGAACCTTATAATAAGATTGTTCAATCTTGGAGAAGTAGTAATTTTGAAGACAGTGAAACGGATTCTCAAATAGAAATTCTGCTTTCTGAAAATGATGTACAAACAACACTAACTCTAAAACACACCAATGTGCCAGAATCTGGTGATCATTACAAAAAAGGTTGGGAAGAACATTACTTTGCACCGATGCGAAATTATTTTGAAACTTTGAATAAAG
>NZ_CAXBGB010000018.1:0-37677 GCF_963975125.1 uncultured Winogradskyella sp.
TAAAAAAGAGTAATTTAAAACAAAACGTTTGACTTTTAGCTCGTTTGTGGAATCGAAAACTGAACTGAAAAATAAAACCGGAATGGAATGCGGAATTTAGCAAATTGCGGAATTGCTCACTCAATCGGATTTGAAAAAGTTTGCGGATTAAATAGCTGACCGAATTCACTCAAACGCTGGAAAAACTAAAAACGGAATTAAGCCGAATAAGAATAAGTCGGAATAAAAACAACGAAATGCCAACACCGTATATAATTAATGGCTAGTTTTAGCTTGCTTACGAAAATCCTCGCGGATTTTCTATCTAGTTTTTATTTGCTAAATTAGGTGCTTAACCAAACAATTAACCTTATATGGTGTTGTAGGTAATATAGAACACCCGCTCTTGTGAAAAATAAATTATGATAAAATTCTTTAGACTACTCGAACTCAATTTTGCCCTTGCAAAATCAAAGCTCTTAAAGAGGTTTGGTGAGAATACAAATAGTAACTTAAACATCCATTAATGATAAAGTTTTTTAGAAAGATTAGATACGACCTTATGGAGAAAAACAAAACCGGAAAGTATTTTAAATATGCCATTGGCGAAATAGTACTTGTGGTTATTGGAATTTTAATTGCGCTTCAAATAGATAATTTAAATACTAAAAAAATAGAAAACCAAAGAGAAATAAAATACCTAACAAATATAAAGCTAGACCTAAATAAAGATATTGAAAGTCTTGAATACAATATAAATTTTAGACACAAAAAGGCATTGGGTATTGAGAAACTCTTAAATCAAATCAATGGACAGCAAATTCTAAACTTAAGCGAAACAACTTATAACGTAGTAAACACTTTATATCAAGAAAAATTTCAACCTAGTAATGTTGCATATAATGAATTGGTCAGTTCTGGTAATATGAATCTTATTTCCAATGATTCAATAAAAATATATTTGTTTGATTTATCACTTCTTTATCAATCAAATTCATATTATAATGAACACGAAACCTCTGAATATGAAGAAAACATATCCAAGCCAATTTTTCGCTTAACAGACATTGAGCGAATGAAGCCTGTCTTTTTAGGATTAAAAACAGCAGAGCAAGCAAATATTTCGGAAAGAGACTTCGAAGCTTTATTTAAGAGTCAGGTTTACAAAAATGGATGTGTTATTTTAAATTGGACTTCAGAAGGGTTTATTGAACTTTATGAAAATCTAAAAACAAAATCTGTAAAATTAGTTGAATTGATTGATTTAGAATTAAAAAAATAATGAAGGCAGTTTCTCATAAACTGTATAAGTATTAAAATGAAGTTTAAAAAAGCTATTCTCATAAACCTTTTATTGCCATATTCCTTTCCTCATTGTTGTATGTTTTTAGACATATTCAATTTATTTCATTGTTCTTCGAATTTATCGACTTTAGCCTTCATCATGCTTATATAGTTATATTTGGTGGGTTTATGTTTTATAAATCCAAATCAATTATTCCATCAATAATATTTCATTCATTTTGAAATATAACAAGCTCAATATAAAACAACTAGGCAACTACGCTGAATAATTTAATTGCTTGTACAGTGTGTACTCGGATACTAACGTAGCACACTGCGAAGCAAAATCTTACGATTCCACTACCTCACCATAATTCTCAACCACATATTCTCCCCAATCTATTATAGATTTTATTAGCGGAATTAATGTTTTTCCAAATCCTGTAAGACTGTATTCTACTTTAAGAGGTGGCTTAGTAGTATATACTTTTCGCTTCACCACTCCATCTTCTTCTAAACTTTTTAATTGCAAACTTAAGGTGCGCTCTGTAACACTACCCATTTTTTTTCGCAATTGGCTGTAGCGCAAAGGACCACCCATAAGATATGCTAGAATTACTGTTTTCCATTTACCTCCAATAATTCCCATGGTTACACTTGTGCAACAGGGATAAGACTTGCCATTAAAATTATGCTCCATATTTGTTAAATAATCTATAAAATCCGTACTATCAAAAAGGATAGGTATTGCAAAAATAAGAAACTATACTTATTTTTGCAACTATAAAAATTATAGTAATTAAAAATAAATTAATAATGACCGTAAAAGACACATTAAACTGGCGCTATTCTACAAAAGATTTTGATCCCAATAAAAAAGTCTCTAATGCAGACTTTAAACAACTTAAAGCGCTATTGCGCATGAGCCCATCAAGTACTAACATACAACCTTGGCATTTTGTTATAGCCAATACTGAAGAAGGAAAGAAGCGTGTTGCAAAAGGAGCACAAGGCTTTTTTAGTTTTAATGAATCTAAGATTAAGCATGCATCTCATGTTGTTGTATTTTGTTCTCGTATTACAGTAGATAACGATTATATGTTACATTTATTAGCACAAGAAGAAAAAGATGGAAGATTTCCTAATGAAGAAGTAAAGCAAAATACGCATGGTGGTCGTAATATATTTGCAGATATTCATAAATACGATTTAAAAGACCTACAGCATTGGATGGAAAAACAAGTGTACCTAAATATAGGTAACTTTCTATTAGGAGCTGCAACCTTAGGTTTAGATGCATTACCAATGGAAGGTGTAGATGTAAAAGCTTTAGATGAGGAATTTGGGCTAAGAGAAAAAGGCTATACAGCAGTTACAGTTGTTGCTGTTGGCTACAGAACAGAGTCTGATTTTAATACACCAAGCAAAACACCTAAATCTAGATTACCAGAGAGTGAAATCTTTACAATTCTATAGATTTACCTTTTGGATTAAAATTTAATAGCGGTTTTTATTTTTAATTATTACCGTTATTTTTTTTCTCTAAAAACAATCAAATATTATCTAGAATGAACTTAGAAGCAAACAAGAAAAACGCCATAGCATTTTACAAATTGTCTTATGAAGGTAATCCAAAAAAAGCTATTAAGAAATATGTTGGAGGTGAATACATTCAGCACAACCCTTTAGTTGGTGATGGAAAAAACCCATTTATCAATTATTTTGAACGTATGCAAGTAGAATATCCAGAAAAGTCGATTGAGTTTGTAAGATGTATTGCTGAAGGGAATTTGGTGTCCTTACATACACATCAAACTTGGCCAGAAAATGATCAATATGTAACTATGGACTTCTTTAGGTTCGATGATAAGGGTAAAATATGTGAGCATTGGGATGCTATACAGCAGATACCAAAAGTATCTGCAAACTCAAATACAATGTACTAAAACAAAAGAATATGCCAACTACAAAAATATAGTAATTCCTTTAAGTGTTTTGCTTGTTTTATAGAACATACACATTACTTTCTTGTACAAACTGTTATTCTAAAAAAGATGGTTTTAGCATCTTAAATAACATGAAAAAATATCATAAAGAAATGACATACAGCACCACCTAAAACAAACAGATGCCAAATAACGTGAAAATAAGGAACCTTTTGTAACGCATAAAAAACAATACCAACTGTATAAGACAAGCCACCAGCAAATAACCATAATATACCATTAGAGCCAAGAGCTATGGACAGATTGGAAAAATCAAATATAATAAGCCAACCCATTACTAGATATAATAGCGTTGAGAATAATTCGAATTTCCCTGTAAAAAAGAGCTTTAATATCACACCAAAAACTGCAATTCCCCAAACGGTCCAAAATAGTGTCCAACCTAAACTATCTGTAAGCGAAATCAATAATACTGGTGTGTAGGTTCCTGCAATTAGCAAATAGATACTGATATGATCTATAATTCTGAAATAATGTTTGCGTTTCTCCCCTTTTACAGCATGATAAAATGTTGAGGCTAAGAACAAGACGATAATAGAAATTCCATAAACAATAACACTAAACAAACTCCAAGGTTTAGCAGTATCAGCATAGACTATCAACAGAACTAATGCCGCAATTCCTAAAGCAGCACCAATGCCATGTGTCCATGCATTTAGTTGTTCTTCGAGTTTGGTTTGAATTCGCATTTAACTTTTAGGCTTAGATGTAGTTTTACGTTTCGATTTAGACCATTTGCTTACACTATCATAAAAATCAATTTCATAAGCTGGTTTTTGACGTTCTAATTGTTCATTCTGAAATGCACGTTGCAAAATATCTTCGATTAAATAGTCCTCTTCTTCATTTATTGGACTAAACTCACGTTTTAGAGAAATATCAAATAAACTTGCCGTATTATTAAACCAAAAGGCGCGCCAACCACTCCGGAGTTCTTTAATTAATTGAAAAGTCGTTTTTCCGGTTTGTCTATGAATAAGTTTTACTAAAATTTGCCCTTCCGTTTTTGTGAGTTTTTTCAATTCTGCAGAAAATTCATTTTCTATATATTTCTGAATAATCTTAGAATAGCGTTTTTTTTCGCGTTTACGTTCTAACTCGTCTAATCGTTTTTGTAAAGCTTCTAAACGCTCAGAAGCAAGTTTGGCATAAGGATAAACCTTTAAGGTTTTTCGTCTTAAAATTATATAACGTAAACGAGCATCTCGATCTACAAATTTAAGGTTTGGTAATACCAATACTTCATTTAATTCTACTGATGTTACTGGTATAGAATCACCTTCAATAATCATATAGTGTACCTGTGTGGTATCTTGCTTAACAGGATCCTCTTGTGCAAAAATTGCTACAGTAAAAAACAACGCTATGTAAATTATATACTTCATCAATTTTTTTAGTCTCAAAACCGCTCCAAAATATAAGATTCCAGCAGAATTCAAAATTAATAATAATTAAAGGCTATAACCTTAAATTCGTATTAATATTATTATTTTTAAAGAAAAATTTACACAAATGGCAAAAAAGCAATTACTAAATAAAAAGTCAATGGACTTTTTAGAAAAATACCTAAATAATGCGTCACCTACAGGATATGAATGGGATGGGCAAAAACTATGGATGGATTATCTAAAACCTTATGTAGATGAATTTATAACCGACACGTATGGAACTGCTGTTGCTGTAATTAATCCCAAAGCAAAATACAAAGTCGTTATTGAAGGACATGCCGATGAAATTTCGTGGTATGTTAATTATATTTCTGATAATGGGTTACTTTATGTGATAAGAAATGGAGGAAGTGATCACCAGATTGCACCAAGTAAAATCGTTAATATCCATACAAAAAAAGGCATTGTAAAAGGTGTTTTCGGTTGGCCTGCAATACATACACGAAGTAAAGCTAAAGAAGAAGCACCAAAACCAGATAATATTTCCATTGACATAGGTGCGAAAGATAAAGCTGAAGTTGCTAAAATGGGAGTACATGTAGGATGTGTAATTACCTATCCAGATGAATTTCATATTCTGAATAAAGATAAATTTGTTTGTAGAGCTTTAGATAATAGAATGGGTGGTTTTATGATTGCTGAAGTAGCACGTTTACTTCACGAGAATAAAAAGAAATTACCTTTTGGTCTTTATGTTACCAATTCAGTACAAGAAGAAATTGGACTCAGAGGTGCAGAAATGATTACACAGACCATACAACCTAATGTAGCCATTGTAACAGATGTAACGCATGATACAACAACTCCTATGATTGATCCTAAAAAACAAGGTTTAGCCGAAATAGGTAAAGGGCCTGTTGTGGCTTATGCACCAGCAGTACAGCAAAAATTACGCGATTTAATTACAGATACTGCTGAAGAAAATAAAATACCTTTTCAACGCGCAGCGTTATCTCGTGCAACAGGAACAGACACAGATGCCTTTGCGTATAGCAATGGAGGAGTTGCTTCTGCACTTATTTCTTTACCATTGCGCTATATGCATACTACTGTAGAAATGGTACATAAAAGCGATGTAGAAAATGTAATTAAGTTAATTTACGAAACACTATTAAAAATAGAAGACGGAGAAACGTTTAGCTATTTTAAATAATAAATTAGTATTATAGCCTCCCTTGGGAGGCTTTATTTTTATGGACGAATACATTGATATAATGGATGATCTTGGTCAACCAACTGGTAGAACAGCTTTAAAATCTGAAGCTCATAAAAATGGTTGGTATCATAACACCATTCATTTATGGCTCTTTACAAAGCAAGGTGAGATTTTGTTACAACAGCGTTCTCACAAAAAAGTGATTCACCCATTACTTTGGGATGTTTCAGTCGCAGGTCATATAGATACTGGTGAATCGTTTATTGAAGCTGCACTGCGAGAAACTAATGAGGAAATAGGTTTACAATTGGACGGAGAAAACGTATTGAAAATAGGTGTTTTTCTTCATGAAACGACTTATGATGATGGTAACATTCAAGATAATGAGTTTCACCAGGTATATATCTCAGAATTAAAAGTCGAAGTAAGCAAACTCATTCCTCAAAAAGAGGAAGTTGAAGCATTAAAACTAGTCTCTTTAAATGAATTTAAAATATTGTTAAAACATAGCGAGAGTAATTGTCATTTTGTACCAAGCAACAAAACGTATTATAAGTTTATATTAAAGGTTATAAAAGAAAAATTAAGCACATGAATTTAACCCTTCTTGCAGTTGCACCAGTTATGGCTATTATTCTTTACATTTATGTTCAGGATAAATATGATAAAGAACCTAAAGGCTTACTCGTTTTAAATTTCCTTTTTGGCTCCATTGTAAGTATAATAATTGTTTCGGTGTTATATTTATTCACAGGACGTCTTCTTCCTATTACAAATGAATTTAGCATATGGCAACAATTTATACAAGCGTTTTTTGTTGTTGCTTTAGCTGAAGAGTTTAGCAAATATGTGATTGTAAAATACTTTGCCCAACCAAGAAAAGCTTTTAATGAACCTTATGATGGTATTATGTATGCCGTAATGGTGTCTATGGGTTTTGCTTGCACCGAAAATATATTATATGTTTTAGAAAGTGGTTATGAAACCGCCATTTTAAGAGCTTTTACCGCAGTTCCTGCTCATGCCACATTTGGCATTTTAATGGGCTATTATATGGGAAAGGCGAAGTTTGCAAAAAACCGTTTTCGGTTAAATATGGCAGGATTGTTTTTAGCAGTTTTGTTTCATGGTGCTTATGACTTCTTTTTGTTCATTGGGTTTATTCCGGGTATTTCAGCAGGAGCTTTTATATCACTTATCTTAGGTGTTATCTTATCTCGAAAAGCTATAAGACGGCATCAAGAAAATTCAAATTTTAAAACTTTATGAAATACGGCTTTAAACATGATTAATTTCATATTTTAGAAGTCATTTAATCTATAATTTAGCACGTATAAAATCACTACTATGTATAAAATAAAAGTGGATGCTTCACATCAATTTGAAATTAATAAAGCAGATGTTGAAGCCATTGATTGTATTGAAACTTCGAACAATACATTTCACATACTCCAAGAGAACACCTCAGTAAATGCATCTATATTAGATTCAAACTTCAACAAAAAGCTTTATACTGTTAAGGTGAGTAACAACATTTATGAAGTAAACATTAATGATGATTTAGACCAACAAATAGAAACCTTAGGCTTTGAGGTTGGCGCTACTAAAAAAGTGAATGAAATTAAAGCACCAATGCCTGGTCTAATTTTAGAAATTAATGTAAAAGCAGAACAAGAGGTTAAAGAAAATGATGCCCTGTTAATTCTTGAGGCCATGAAGATGGAGAATGTGATAAACTCACCTCGAGATGGAGTTATAAAATCAATCAAAGTGAAACAAGGTGAGGCCGTTGATAAAAATTCACTTTTAATAGAATTCGAATAACATGAAAAAAATATTAATTGCAAATAGAGGTGAAATAGCCATTCGAGTAATGCGAACTGCAAAAAAAATGGGAATTAAAACCGTTGCAGTATTTTCTGAGGCAGATAGAAATGCACTACATGTAAAATATGCAGACGAAGCGGTTTGTATTGGACCAGCACCATCAAATCAATCCTATTTAAAAGGAGAAAAAATCATAGAGGTTGCCAAAGCATTACATGTGGATGGCATTCATCCTGGTTACGGATTTTTAAGTGAAAATGCTGTTTTTGCTGAATTAGCAGAAAAAAATAATATCATTTTTATTGGCCCAAGATCTAAGGCTATTAAAATGATGGGAGATAAATTAGCTGCTAAAGATGCAGTTAAAGATTATAATATCCCAATGGTTCCCGGAGTAGATCATGCCATTACAGACCCAAAAGAAGCGGTTCAAATAGCAAAAGATATTGGATTCCCTATTCTAATTAAAGCTGCCGCTGGTGGAGGTGGAAAAGGGATGCGTGTGGTAGAAAAGGAAAAAGATGTAGAAGAACAAATGAAGCGTGCCATTAGTGAGGCTACCTCAGCTTTTGGTGATGGTTCTGTTTTTGTTGAAAAATATGTATCATCTCCTCGCCATATAGAAATTCAAATCATGGCAGATAGCCATGGAAATATATTACACTTTTTTGAACGTGAATGCTCAATACAGCGACGTCATCAAAAAGTAGTAGAAGAAGCTCCATCTTCAATTCTTACTTCAGAATTAAGAGAGAAAATGGGACAAGCTGCAATTAATGTAGCACGTGCTTGTGATTATTTAGGAGCTGGTACTGTTGAATTTCTTCTAGACGCTGAGCACAATTTCTACTTTTTAGAAATGAATACAAGATTGCAAGTAGAGCATCCTGTATCTGAATGGATCTCTGGAGTCGATTTAGTTGAATTACAAATTAAAGTAGCGAGAGGAGAAAAACTAGATATAAAACAAGAGGATTTAAAAATAAATGGACATGCTTTAGAACTCAGAGTCTATGCGGAAGATCCCATGAATGACTTTTTACCTAGTGTCGGAAATCTAGAAATTTATAGACTTCCTGAAGGAGAAAACATCCGAGTAGATAACGGTTTTGAAGAAGGTATGGATATTCCTATTTATTACGATCCTATGCTTTCTAAACTTATTACTTATGGCAGTACTAGAGAAGAAGCTATTGAATTAATGATTAAAGCGATAGACAACTATCATGTAAAAGGTGTCCAAACAACACTCCCTTTCGGACGTTTTGTTTGCGAACACGAAGCTTTTAGAAGTGGTAATTTTGATACCCATTTTGTAAAGAACTACTACTCACCTAGCCTATTAGAAGAGCAGCATCATAAGGAAGCTGAAATTGCAGCCAAAATTGCTTTAAAACAATACCTAGAAGATCAAAAATTATTAAGATTACCTAACTAAGACACTATGGACTCTAAAATAAAAACACTTAACGATAAAATAGCGCTATCCAAATTAGGAGGTGGACAAGCACGTATAGATAAACAACACCAAAAGAAAAAACTTACTGCCAGAGAACGCGTTTTGTATCTTTTAGATGAAGGCTCTTTTGAAGAAATTGGAGCACTTGTTACGCATAGAACAAAAGAATTTGGCATGGCAGACCAAAAGTTTTATGGTGATGGTGTAGTCACTGGTTATGGAACCGTAAACGGAAGGCTAATCTATGTTTTTGCTCAAGATTTTACAGTTTTCGGAGGCTCTTTATCTGAAACACATGCAGAAAAAATTTGTAAAATTATGGATATGGCAGTTAATGTCGGTGCACCAATAATCGGGCTAAATGATTCTGGTGGAGCACGTATACAAGAAGGTGTGCGCTCTTTAGGTGGTTATGCAGATATTTTCTATAGAAATGTACAGGCCTCTGGAGTAATTCCTCAGATATCAGCCATAATGGGACCTTGTGCTGGTGGAGCCGTTTACTCGCCTGCTATGACAGATTTTACTATAATGGTACAAGACACAAGTTATATGTTTGTAACTGGACCAAATGTTGTAAAAACAGTAACAAATGAAGAGGTTACCAGTGAGGAATTAGGTGGAGCCAGCGTTCATTCTTCAAAATCTGGTGTTGCCCATAAAACTTCAACTAATGATATTGAATGTTTAGAAGACGTCAAAAAATTATTGAGTTATTTACCTCAAAGTAACAGAAAGAAAGCAGAAGATTTAGAATATGAATTAAAAGAAGAAATCAGAGAAAGTCTATCTGATATAGTACCAGAAAACCCTAACAAACCTTATGACATGCATAAGGTGATTGAAGGCATAATTGATGAAGATTCGTTCTACGAAATTCATAAAGATTATGCTGAAAATATTCTTGTCGGTTTTGCACATCTAGGAGGTAAAAGTATCGGTATTGTTGCCAATCAACCTATGTTTTTAGCAGGTGTACTTGGGGTAAAGAGCTCTAGAAAAGCCGCTCGATTTGTACGATTCTGTGATGCTTTTAATATTCCATTATTGGTGTTAGAAGATGTTCCAGGGTTTTTGCCAGGAACTGACCAAGAATGGAATGGTATTATTGTACAAGGAGCAAAACTTCTCTATGCCTTCAGTGAAGCTACAGTACCAAGAATCACAGTAATTACGCGAAAGGCTTATGGAGGAGCTTATGATGTAATGAACTCTAAACATATAGGTGCTGATATGAATTTTGCTTGGCCTAATGCTGAGATTGCTGTTATGGGAGCTAAAGGCGCAGCCGAAATCATATTCAAAAGAGAAATTTCATCAGCTGATAACAAAGAAGCAAAATGGAAAGAAAAAGAAGCTGAATATGCAGAGCTTTTCGCGAATCCTTATAGTGCAGCAGAGCGTGGTTTTGTAGATGAAGTTATTTTACCTAAGAATACGAGACGTAAGCTTATAAAAGCGTTTAGTATGCTTGAAAATAAAGAAGTAAATAGGCCGAAACGTAAGCACGGTAATATTCCGCTTTAATTAAAAAATGCGACCATAGTAGTTTAAATCTACTATTTCGCCTTTGGTAGTTCTGTAATCCTTTCTAATGGTACCTTCGAGCTCAAAACCATTTTTAAGGATTACAGCAATACTGCCTTTGTTTCTGCTATTAGCTCTACATAGAAGCTTAATGAATTTATACTCTTCAACAATATGATTTACAACAAGATTTGATGCTTTAGAGACGATACCTTTACCTTCATATTGCTTATCGATAAATGAACCAAGTTCTGCTTTTGGAACATTCATGTCAATATTTTTTACATCGACTAAACCAATAAACTTATCGGTTTTTATATCTATAATCATAAAAGGTAAATAACTTAATTCTTTTATATGTTTTTGAATTTCATCACAATATCTTAAAGTATCTTCTAGTGTACGCGTTTTAGAAACCGTTCCTGCAAAGAAATCTTCTAAACGTTGTCTATTAGAATCTATTAACTCAAATAAAGTACTACCATCATTAACACCTAATAGTGAAATCCTATAATTATCAAATATCATACGTATCTTTATTCAGGGAATTTACTTTCATCAATTCCTGGTACAATACGCAATGCATTTTTGTAATACACCTTTTTAAGAACGTCATCCGATAAATCTAAACCGTACATAGGCCAAAAGGCATGGTATTTTTTGTGATAAGGAAAATACTCATCATCAGATTCTAAAACTCTAAAATAAGTAGGGAACTCTTCTGGTTTCCAGCTGTCTTTACCGAATAAGATGCGGTCTTGATATTTTTCAAAAAAAGCTTTTGCAAATCTAGGTTGACGACCTAATTCGGCAATAATAGCACCTATACCTACATTCATATTTGGCATTTCGTCTAATAACTCACCTAGTCTATCTAAATCATTAGCAAACCATCCCATATGAGCATTAATAAATATTGTACTCTTATGCTTTTTAAACATATTATGCTGCTCTTTTATAATCTGTTCCCATGGTACAGGATTAGTATCACTTCGTTTTCTTCTAGGATGCGTTTTTAATTCTAACCAACGCTCATTGTCTCCATTAAACTCTGCCCAAAATAATTTTGGATCTGCAGAATGAATTAAAACAGGAATTCCTAATTCTCCACATTTCTCCCAAATAGGATCTAATCGAGAATCGTCAATGGCAAGTCGCTTTCCATCTGAATCTTTGTTTCGCAATCCTAAACTCTTATATACTTTGAGTCCTACTGCACCTGCTTTCACATCATCTTCGAGTTGTTTTACCGTTTTTCTAATCCAACCTTCAGCACCAGCACCTTCAAAATTAATATTACAGAATAGTACAAAACGTCCTGGATATTTGGCATTTGCATTAGCTAAAGCTTTAACCAAGTCCTCACCTGTTCTTCCGCTCAAATTAACCATAACTTGAAGGTTTAATGTATCCATAGCTGTGATTACTGGTTTTAAATCTTGAGAAGCCATTCTGTATTGATGACCATGCACATCTATAAAAGGAAACTTTGCACGCTTTACAATTTTACCTGGCACTACGAGCGTTGACTTAGGGTTGTATTCTTCGAAACTTAAGTCTTGAGCGTTACTAGTTATAGAAAAGAGTAAGGATATTAATAGAAATACTATAATTTTTTTTTTCATATCGATTGATTCTTAAGAGAGATTAAATTTATACAAAATGCTGGATGATTATGACAGTTTATGATGCGTTTAACGTTTATATTTTCGCTTGAAATGTATATAAATCATAATAACGGCCTTTAACTTTTATTAACTCATCATGTGTGCCACGCTCTGCAATGCGTCCTGCTTCTATGACTAAGATTTGGTTCGCTCTTTTTATTGTACTTAAACGGTGTGCTATAACTATGGTAGTTCTGTTATTGGTTAATTCTGATAAACTTTTTTGAATTAAGCCTTCACTTTCTGTATCTAAATTTGAAGTCGCTTCATCTAAAATAATAATTTTAGGATCCGCTAAAATAGCTCTTGCGATTGCTATTCGTTGTCGCTGCCCTCCAGACAGTTTCACACCACGCTCACCTATTAAAGTTTCTAAACCCTGATCAAAACGATCTGTAAATTCATTAACGTAAGCAGCTTTTACAGCATTTTGTAGTTGTGCCTCTGTTGCATTTGGCCTTGGAAACATAATGTTTTCCCTAATGGTGCCTTCAAACAAAAATTCATCCTGCAACACAACACCCAAGTTTTGTCTAAAACTACTTAGCTTTACTTTTGATAAATCCTGGCCATCAATTGTAATCACACCTGAAGCAGGATTTAAAAAAGTTGCCGATAAACCTGCAATGGTTGACTTACCAGAACCTGAACTACCCACCAAAGCAATTACAGAACCAGATGGTGCTTCAAAATTTATATTATGTAATACTGGTTTCTCCTCTTCATAGGCAAATGACACATTACTAAATTTTATATCACCTTTAATTCGTTCTAATTGAATGGTTCTATCTTCTTGTTCATCTTCAGTAGTTAAATTCATAAGTTCCTCAGTGCGATCTAAACCTGCCAATGCCTCTGTTAGTTGACTACCTATGTTGCTCATTTGTACAATAGGAGCTACCATAAATGCTAATAGAAAGGTGAACTGTAAAAAATCTCCAGGTGTAATATCACCTTGAATCATGTAATGCCCACCAATACCCATTATTCCTGTTGTTGCTAAACCAATCAAAAAGGTTGAAGAACTCGTCATTATGGCGGTTGCTGTCAAGCTTTTTTTAACGTTTTGAAAAATATTATCTACCCCTTTTTCAAAAACCTTATTTTCCTGTTCTTCTGCATTAAAAGCTTTGATTACGCGAACACCAGCTATAGTTTCATTTAAACGACCTTTAACTTCAGCATTGATTTTTCCTCTGGCTCTAAAAATTGGTCTAATATATTTGAAGGCTTTTAAGGCAATAATTGCAAAAACAGATAACGGTATAAACGTAAAAAGTGTCATCCAAACATTCATTTTTAATAAAATAACTAACGTTACAATCGCTGTAAATGAGCCACCAACCAATTGTACTAAACCTGTACCAATTAAATTTCTTACACCTTCTACATCACTCATAATACGAGAAACTAAAGCACCCGATTTTGTGTTATCAAAGAAACTAATAGGTAATGACAATACTTTTCTTTGTACTTGTGCTCTTAATTCGCTAATTAAATGTTGGGCTTGAATGCTTAACACTTTAGTTAATAAAAAAGACGTAATCGCTTGTATTAAAATTGCTGAGATAACAATTGCTATTAAAGTGTATAATTGATTGTAATCTTTATTTGGCACAACCTCATCTAACAGTACTTTACTTTCTAATGGCAAAACAAAACCCGCCAAACTACGAATGATTATTAGAATTAAACCTAAAAAAACTAAGTTACGTCTTGGCCAAATAATCGTTTTAAAAGCCGTCTTCAAAGTAACTTTTGGCTTTTCATTATTTGATTTTTCAGGCTTATCCTTTAAGTGCCTCATTTTATATATATTTTTTGTGCAAATATACATTTGTCAGAAGGCTCTAACCGAATGAATCAACTAAGTTTTATAGATTATTATTGAAAATGTGAAAACAATTCCTAATCTAATAAACGTCTATGATAATTTATTTGCCCTAAATGATATGCTAAGTGCGTTGTGAGATGCACTAAAAAGTATTCTGTTGTCATTGTATCTTCAAATACAAGACGCTTGTATTCTTTTTGCAAATCTTCTTTAGATATACTACTTAAAGTGCTTTCTACGACTTCAATTGTATTATTTATTTGTGTAATCAATTCTGATTTTGAAATATCTTTAAGTGAAAATTCTAAATCACGTTGTCTTATATATCCTGAGTCCCCTAAAATGGCGCCAATGAAATAATTAAGATTTCCAACAAGATGAAGGCATAAATTACCTGCAGAATTAGATATATCATTGTTTACTATCCATAAATTGGCTTCATTTCTATAGGAATCCACTTCTACCTTTAATTTACCTAAATCTCTTTTAAATAATTTGATAAGTGTTTCTGTTAACATTCTATGTGATTATTAAATATTAATATCTGATTTTTAGTATAATTGCTGTCCAAAAATAGACAATAATTGACTTACTTTTGCGCAATGCAAAACGAACAACGCTCGCAGCTAGAATTTATAGTCTTAATGGCCGCATTAATGTCGATAGTAGCACTATCAATAGATGCTGTTCTACCTGCACTACCCACAATTGGTGACTATATAACTAGCGTAAGTGATACAGAAAACCAAAAATTAATTACTACAATATTTTTAGGACTTGGTGTTGGTCAGCTTATATTTGGTCCACTTTCTGATAGTTTTGGGCGTAAACCAATGGTTTATTTTGGCTTTGGTGTTTTTGTTATTGCCTCCATTATTTGTATTACAACACGTAGTTTTGAAATGATGCTCTTAGGTCGTGCATTGCAAGGCATCGGTTTATCCTCTCCAAGGACAATGAGCATAGCTATTGTTAGAGATTCTTATAGTGGAGATCACATGGCTAAGATTCTATCTATAGTGGTAATGACCTTTATTTTAGTACCAGTAATTGCTCCGATGTTAGGTCAATTTTTATTGTATCAATTTGGATGGAAATCCATTTTTATTGTGAATTTAGTTTTTGGCTTTTTAATAATGCTTTGGTTTTGGAAACGACAGCCCGAAACTTTGCATGAGAAATATAAAAAATCGTTTAGTTTGTCTATTTTTAAAACTGGTACAATTGCATTTTTTAAAATAAAATCAGCGGTAATATTTACCTTATTATCTGGATTTATAACAGGTTCTTTTATGGTATATTTGAGTACCTCTCAGCAAATCTTTCAGGTACAATATAACTTAGGCGAGTATTTCCCTTATGTTTTTGCGAGTTTAGCTATAGCCATTGGTCTAGCGACTTATATAAATAGTATATTGGTGATGCGATTTGGAATGAAAAAACTTGTGAATATAGCCTTAATTGCATTTGTATCTATTTCATTTATATACGTCATCCTATTTGGGTTTAAAAATAATCCAAGTTTTGAAATTCTACTTCTATTTTTCACTCTTCAATTTGCTAGTGTTGCCTTTTTGTTTGGTAATCTCAGAGCTTTAGCTATGGAACCAATGGGACATATAGCTGGTATTGGATCTGCTTTAAATGGTTTTATCTCAACCGTTATGGCAGTACCTATTGCAAATTATATTGGAAGTTTTGTAAAAGACTCTGTAGCGCCTCTTTTTCTAGGTTTTATGGTGTGTGGGCTAATATCAATAGTGCTATTTTACAGCAACAGTGATACCATAAAAAAATTATTAAAAGTTACTTAAAAAATCTCTAAACTACCTTTACCTTCTCTGATAATAATCGGTTCGTTTTCTGATAAATCAATGATTGTTGAAGCTTCATTACCACCATAACCACCATCAACAACTAAATCAACTAGACTATCCCACTTTTCAAGGATTAGTTCAGGGTCAGTAGTGTATTCTACAACTTCATCTTCATCATGAATAGAGGTTGAAACAATAGGATTACCTAAAGCATTCACTAAAGCCAACGCTATTGAATTATCTGGCACTCTAATACCAACTGTTTTACGTTTTTTAAAGGGATTTGGTAAGTTTTTAGAGCCAGGTAGAATAAAAGTATATGCGCCAGGTAAAGCGCGTTTTAATATTTTAAAGGTCGTTGAGTCAATTTGCTTAACATAATCACTTAGATTACTTAAATCTTCGCAAATAAAAGAGAAATTTGATTTTTCGAGTTTTACATCTTTAATTTTAGCAATACGCTCTAAAGCTTTTATATTAGTGATATCACAACCTAAACCATATACTGTGTCAGTTGGATATATTATTAATCCACCTTTTTTTAGCACATCCACAACTTTTTGAATTGCTCTAGGATTAGGATTCTCAGGATAAATTTTAACAAATTCTGCCATTATTTAAAGATAGGTATAAATGCTAAAAAAATCACATTATTAAACTAAAGTGTAACATTCTGCTATATTTTCAGTCTATATAGTATGCATCAATTAATCAAAATCATCATCGCACTGCTCATTTCAGTTAAACTCTTTGCTGCTGAAATTGATACTCCAGAAGTAAAACCACCTATTGTTTTTACTAAAGCAGAAATTATTAATGCTTATACTACACGTATTCCATTTAAAATTATTGACCAACTTATAGTTGTAGAAGTGGAAATTCTGGATAAGGAAGGGAACTTTATTATTGACACAGGCTCTGAGGCATTAATATTAAATAGTGTTCATTTTAAGCCAACCAGAGCACACAGACAAGATGGCCAACTAAAAAGTGGTGTTCATAACGATATTGAAAATGTCAAAAAAAAATATCTCGATTTTCTAAGTATTAAAGATCTTAGTCTAGAAAAATTGAATGCCGATGTTATTGATCTATCACATATCGAAAAAGTAAAAAAAATAGAACTCTTAGGTATTATTGGATATAGTGTATTAAAGGATTTTGAGATATTTATTGATATGCACTTAAATCAAATTACACTTACTAGAACAAATCGACACGGAGAACGTCTGTCAAAAAAAGTATATGCAGAAGCCATTCACGATAGCATTGATATTAAACTAAAAAAACACACAATAATAATTGATGCTTTTGTAGGCAATAAAGAAGTAAGATTTGGATTAGACACGGCTGCAGAATATAATCAACTTAATGAAGATTTAGATTCCGAAATTTTAGACTATTTTTATCCTAGCAAAGAATTAAAGCTTACAGGTGCTAGCGGTCAGAAAATGAAAGTTTTGGCAGGGAAATTGTATAGAGTTAAGTTGAATGATTCAATTTACTTTGGCCCAATGAAAACAGTACTTACTAATTTAAAAAAAATGAATAGTGCATTTAGTACTAATCTCGATGGCATTTTAGGCTTTGAATTTTTCGCTCAAAAAAGAACGATTATTAATTACAAAAAAAGGAAACTTTATTTTATAAAGAGTCCAATTATAGAGCCTTGAAACTAAAACAATATCATATTCTTTTACTCTTCATTTCACTATTATTTGCCTTTAATTCTTATGCACAAAGCAATTCTATTAAAGGTTACAAAATTAAAGGTGAAGAGGTCATCTTTGTATTCAACGTCAATGACTATCCTAATATTAAAAATAATGGAGATACAGTTGATGATGTTTTTGTTTCAGGTGAATTTAACAATTGGGCTAAAGATCAATGGCCAATGACTAAGGTTAACGATTCTACTTACCAATTAAAAAAGAGTTTGTCTCATTTTACATCAGATTTTGATTGGGAGTTTAAGTTTATAGTTAATAGTGAGCATTGGGCAGAACCCTCCAGTGATTTTGAAAACATAGCAGATGCTAAAACCGAAGATGGTCGTCGCTTAATGGTATACAATCTAAAGCTTTACAGCGCTTTTGCTACAGATTATGGTAACATAAGTTTTAAGTTAAAAGATCACAAAGACGCAAAAAAGGTAATTCTGAGTGGTACATTTAATAGATGGGATGAGAGTGGTTTTAAGATGAAACAAACTGATGACGGCTGGAAAGTTACTTTGCAATTACGTCCAGATATTTATCAATACAAATTTATAGTTGATGGCAATTGGATTGAAGATCCTCAAAACCCTTCGAAAGTAGAAAATGAGCATCAAGGCTTTAACTCCGTTATAGATGTTCAAAAAAACGTGAAATTTCAACTCTGTGATTTTGAAGATGCTCAAACCGTTATACTTAGTGCTGATTTTAATAACTGGACAGAGCAAGAATTTGAAATGACTAAAGTAAACGGATGCTGGATATATAACCAAAGATTATCTGGTGGAAAATACCATTATAAGTTCATCGTTGATGGTAATTGGATTACAGATCCTGCAAACACAGTCAAGGAATATGATGATAAAGGTAATATTAACTCCGTTTGTATGGTGAAATAATACTAACGCATAACTTGAAGCTTCGCAAATCGTAATAATAATTTTTTAGTATCTCCTTTTTGAAATTTGATTTCAGCTTTAGCATCACCTCCTACACCTTCAATTTTAATAACCTCTCCTCTACCAAATCGCTGATGATTTACCATACTGCCCACAGTGAGTTTACTATCAAATAAATTAGAATTATCCTCAGATTTAGTTAATGGTTTCATTTTTTTAGGTGTACTAATCTTAAAATTCTCTGGTTTAGCTTTTGTATTCTTTTTTGGCATTTTTGCTGTCTTTGGTTTTGAAAATCGTATGCGGTTAGGTTCTATATCACCAAATATAGACTCGTCTATCATTGGATTAAAACGCTGTTCTTTTAACGGTGTAATAATATCTACATATTCATCTTCTATTTCTTCGATAAAACGGCTTGGTTCTGCATCAATTAATTTTCCCCAACGGTAACGCGATAACGTATAGGTTAAATAAGCTTGTTTTTCTGCTCTGGTTAAAGCTACATAAAATAAACGACGTTCTTCTTCTAATTCGCTACGTGTATTCATGCTCATGGCACTAGGAAACAAATCCTCTTCCATACCAACAATGAATACATGCGAAAATTCTAGACCTTTAGCTAAGTGAATTGTCATCAAAGCCACATGATCAGGATCTCCTTTATCGGCATCTAAATCTGTTGCTAAAGCCACATCTTCTAAAAATTCTGCTAACGAATCACCTGCATCTGCTAACTCTATCTGTCCTTCTACAAAGTCCTTGATACCATTAAGTAATTCCTGAACATTATCTATTCGTGTTACACCTTCTGGTGTACCATCCTTATTCAATTCTCTAATTAAGCCACTAGTTTTGGTAACATGCTCCGCTAAATCAAATGCATTAGCCGTTTGATTTATCACTTTATAACTTTCTATAAGTGTTACAAAATCTCTTAGCTTATTCTTTGTGCCATTATTAATATTAATAGAAACGGTATCAATATCTTTTAGAACACCATAAATCGTTTTTCCTGTAGCATTTGCCGCAACTACCAATCTTTCTATAGTTGTTTGTCCTATTCCTCTTGCTGGATAATTGATAACACGTTTTAATGCTTCTTCGTCAGCAGAATTTAGGATTAGCCGCAAATAAGCAGTAACATCCTTTATTTCCTTACGTTGATAAAAAGAAAGTCCACCATAAATACGATAAGGAATATCACGTTTTCTAAATGCATCTTCTATAGCACGTGATTGGGCGTTAGTGCGGTACAAAACAGCAAAATCACTATTAGGCAATTGATTGTTCATTTTGGTTTCCCAAATCGTACTCGCTACAAAACGACCTTCATCACCATCTGTTAACGAACGATTTACTTTCACTTTTTCACCTATATCATTTGCCGTCCAAACAATCTTATCTAGCTTGGTTTTGTTATGCTCAATAACCGAATTTGCAGCACCAACAATATTTTTTGTCGAACGATAATTCTGTTCTAAACGATACATTTTAACATTATCGTAATCTTTTTGAAAATTAAGAATGTTATTAATATTTGCACCACGAAACGCATAAATACTCTGAGCATCATCACCTACTACACATATATTTTGAAAACGATCTGCTAAAGCTCTAACGATTAAATATTGTGAGTGGTTTGTATCTTGATATTCATCTACCAATATGTAACGGAACTTATCTTGATATTGCGCTAGCACATTCGGAAAACGCGTAAGCAACTCATTGGTTCTCAACAATAAATCATCAAAATCCATAGCTCCAGCCTTAAAGCAACGATCTACATATTCTTTGTAAACATCTCCCATTCTTGGTCGACGTGCCATTGCATCAGCTTCCATTAATTCAGGATTCTTAAAATATGCCTTTACTGTAACAAGACTATTTTTATAAGATGAAATTCTGCTATAAATCTGTTTGGTTTTGTAGATATCCTTATCTAGTCCCATTTCCTTTATAATGGAACCCATGAGTTTCTGTGAATCTTGAGTGTCGTAAATTGTGAAATTGCTTGGAAAGCCTAAATGGTGACCTTCAAAACGTAAAATCTTAGCAAAAACAGAGTGAAACGTTCCCATCCACAAATTCTTAGCTTCACTATCTCCAACGATATCAGCAATTCTGCCTTTCATTTCTTTGGCCGCTTTGTTGGTAAATGTTAACGCTAAAATATTGAATGCATCTACGCCTTTACTCATCAAATACGCAATACGAAACGTTAGTACGCGCGTCTTACCAGAACCTGCACCAGCAATGATAATCATTGGGCCGTCCTTTTGTAACGTAGGTGCTAATTGTGCGTCGTTAAGTTGACTGAGATACTTTTCCAAATTCATTTTTTTTCGAACTGTGAAATTAAGAATAGTCTTAGGTTTTACCATATAGAAATTGCATTAATTATAAACAATGTATTAAGAGTTTAGTTTTATAAATTTTCAATATCTTAGTACAAATTATAAATCTATGAAGATTTTTTATGCCTTATTATTTACATGTACATTTTCTTTCTCGCAAAACACAATTGAGCAAGACATCATTGATATTGAAGAAAAATTAATAGAATGGAGACATCATTTTCATAAAAACCCAGAACTCTCCAATCAAGAATTTAAAACAGCAGAAAAGATTGCAGAACATTTAAAATCTTTAGGCCTTGAGGTTGAAACTGGTATAGCAAAAACAGGAGTTGTAGCATTGTTAAAAGGAGACAAGCCTGGAAAAGTGGTAGCTTTAAGAGCAGATATTGATGCGCTACCAGTAACAGAACGTAACGATTTACCTTTTAAGTCTGAAGTAAGAACAACGTTTTTAAATACAGAAACAGGAGTTATGCACGCTTGCGGACATGACACTCACATATCAATATTAATGGCAACTGCCGAAGTTTTATCTAAGCATAAAGACAAAATTAACGGCACAATTAAGTTTATTTTTCAACCAGCCGAAGAAGGTCCACCTCCAGGAGAAGAAGGCGGAGCTAAACTTATGATTAAAGAAGGTGTATTAGAAAATCCAAAAGTTGATGCTATTTTCGGATTGCACATAAATTCTGAAACTCCATTAGGTACTATAAAATACAAAACAGGTGGAATAATGGCTTCTGTAGAGCGATTTGTAATAGATGTGCAAGGAAAACAAACGCATGGCTCACAGCCTTGGTCTGGTGTCGATCCAATAATGATATCAGCCAAAATTATTGATGGTTTACAAACTATTATCAGTAGAGAATCTAAACTTACCAATGAAGCAGCTGTAATAACAGTTGGAAAAATAACAGCTGGGACAAGGTTTAATATCATACCTGAATCTGCAGAAATGATTGGTACAGTAAGAACATTAGATCCAAAAATGAGAGCTCATATTGAAAAACGAATGAAAGAAATGGTAGAATCCATTGCTAAAGCCTATGGAGGAAAAGCAACAATTACTTTTCAAAACAACACATCTATCACGTTTAATGATGCAGAACTAACAGAACAAATATTACCTTCACTTCAAAAAGCAGCTGGAGAAACTAATGTAAAAATCATGAAAGCCACTACTGGTGGTGAGGACTTTTCTTATTTTCAAGAAGTAGTTCCTGGCGTATATTTCTTTTTAGGAGGAATGACACCTGGCAATACTGAAGTTTTTCCACACCACACACCAGATTTTAAAATTGATGATAGCAGCATGCTTCTTGGTGTTAAAGCTTTTACTCAAGTTACCTTAGATTACTTAAACAATTAATAATATGGATTCTATTTTAGAATTTTTAGGTTCTATTTCTTGGTGGCTTTGGATAATAATTGTCTTGGTTATTGTGGCTTTAAGAGATATAATTCAAAGAAAACATACGATAAGTCATAATTTTCCTGTGATTGGTCATATAAGATACTTAATGGAAAGTGTTGGACCAGAAATCCGTCAATATTTTGTCGCTAACAACAGAGAAGAATTACCTTTTAACCGCATAGAACGTGGTTGGGTATATGCTTCTTCTAAGAATGAAAATAATTACGAAGGTTTTGGAACTGATAGAGATATCTATGCACATCAGCATATATTTATTAATAATGCTATGTTTCCTTTTAAAACTGAAAGCAATCATCCCAATACTTTGGACAAATCATTTTTGCCATGCGCAAAGGTAATTGGTGAATTTAATAAAAGAGATAAACCTTATCGTCCAGCTTCTGTTATAAACGTTTCTGCTATGAGTTTTGGATCGCTATCTGCAAAAGCTGTAGAATCTTTAAATAAAGGGGTGAAAATCGCAGGAGCCTATCATAATACGGGTGAAGGAGGTCTTTCTCCATACCATAGCAATGGTGGAGATGTCGTTTTTCATTTCGGAACTGGTTATTTTGGTGTACGTGCTGACGATGGTGGGTTTTCAATGGAAAAAATGAAAAAGCTTGTTGAAGACAACCCTTTCATTAGAGCTATAGAAGTTAAGTTGTCTCAAGGAGCAAAACCAGGTAAAGGTGGTGTTCTTCCAGGCTCTAAGATTACTAAAGAAATTGCAGGAATAAGAGGTGTAGAAGTGGGTAAAACAGTTTTATCACCACCAAATCACAAAGCATTTTCTACAGTACAAGAGATGGTTAATTTTATTGAAGCTATTGCTAAAGAAACTGGGTTGCCAGTTGGTATAAAAGCTGCAATTGGCAAGCTAGGCCACTGGGAAGAATTGGCAGATGTGATGCTAAAAACTGGTAAAGGTCCAGATTTTATTACTGTTGATGGTGGAGAAGGAGGAACTGGTGCTGCACCACCAAGTTTTGCAGATCACGTTTCTTTACCTTGGGTTTATGGTTTTGGTGATCTTTATAAATTATTTAAAAAGAAAGGTCTATCAGAGCGTATTGTTTTCATTGGAAGTGGAAAACTAGGATTCCCAGCAAAAGCAGCTATGGCATTTGCTATGGGAGCAGATTGCATCAATGTAGCTCGAGAAGCTATGATGAGTATAGGTTGTATTCAGGCACAAATTTGCCATACTAATCGCTGCCCATCAGGTGTAGCAACACAAAGTCAATGGTTACAACGCGGAATAAATGTTCCTTTAAAATCTGAACGTTTAGCTCAATATTTTAAAACATTTAGAAAAGAGTTTATAGAAATTACACATGCTGCAGGTTACGAACATCCATGTGAATTTAAAATGCGTGATATAGAAGTTAATGTTGATGACCACAATTTATCTAAAGAATTAAATAGAACTTATGGTTATAAAAAAACAAAAGTGCCTTTTAAAAGTATGCAACATTTAAAGGATTGTAAGTATCTTGGCGGACAAATAAAATAAAAACTTGAATTAAATGGATTTAGATAAAATTATTGAACTACTTTTTAGCTTACTTCCTGCATTAATTGTTGGAGCAATTGCCTATTATTTTTTTAAACAGCATATTGAAAATGAAGAAGGTCGAAGACGTTTTCTGTTGCAAAAAAATATGCAAAAAGAAGCCTTTCCATTACGCCTTCAAGCTTACGAGCGAATGGCGCTTTTTTTAGAACGAATAGCACCTTCAAAATTATTAATTAGACTAAACCCAATATCTTCAAATAAAGAAGATTATGAAACTTTACTTGTCGCAACAATTCAACAAGAATTTGAACATAATCTATCACAGCAAATATACGTATCTGACGAATGTTGGAATATAGTTTTAGCAGCTAAAAACGCAACAATTCAGTTAATAAGAAAAGCGAATATGCTCGAGAAAACAGACACAGCCAACAAGCTACGTGAAGTTATTTTAACTGAACTCATAGATAAGCAAGCGCCAAGTAATGCAGCACTATCATATATTAAACAAGAGGTGAGCGGTATGTGGTAACTACTTAGAGTGCTTTTGCTCTGCATGGTCATAGCCTTGCTGCCACCATTTTTCCATGAGACGCTTACTAAATATCAGTGAGTTTTCAGTTAACATTGTTGGCGTGTAATATAAATTAAGTTTTACATTTCTATTCTTAGCAGCTAACTTTCCTATCACTATATCATTACGCTCCACTTGATCCATTAAATGACCAAATAAGTTAATCATTAATGAGAATGGGTTTTTCCCAAGTACTTTTTGTTTTTTAAGACTCTCAGACTCTAAAACAACAGCATCAACTTCTGTAGCACCTCTTTTAATTGCCTCTCTAATAGGTATCACACAACCTAAACCACCATCAGCATATTCATAACCATTCACTTTAGCTAAAGACATAAAAGGAACATAATTACAAGAAATCCAAATCCAATTACAAAACTCTTCGTAAGTACAATCGTTAATAGACTTGTACTCTACCCTATTCATAGAAAGATTAGACACAGTTACAACTACATCGTGCTTTTCTTTTTTAATTTTCTGATACTCATCAAAGGTAAAGTTTCGCCTTATATTACGTCTAAGCGCTTTACTTTCACCAAATGTACGCTTACGCCTTATAAACTGCCACATCGAATTCACAAAATCTATAGACACAAACTCCCTATCTCCTTTTTTTCGCTGCACAAACGGACTTACACTAAAAATATCTTGCTGCTGAACGTTAGTGAAAATATCGTAGAGTTTAGAAATATTATTCACAGCCAAATGCGGAACCAAAAGGCTTCCTGTAGAAGTACCCAAAAACATATCGTATTTGCGGTTTTCACGCTCCATAAGATATTGCGCTACACCACCAGCAAATGCACCTTTACTTCCACCACCAGATATTACTAATGCTCTCATTTGTTTACAGTTATTGCTTTATAGTTTATGAATTGCTTGCTCCAATAATTATTAGCATTTCTTAAATCAATCATAGATTCTTTATTCCATCTCCAATGGACTAACTTCTTCATTTTTATATTTTGCATAATTAAAACCTCTCTCCCACCATTTTGTCATTTTCTCTTTTTCAAAGATTAAAGAATTAGTTGTTAGAACTGTTGGCGTATAATAAAAATTAATAATAGCATTTTGATTTGAAGCTACGAATTTACCAATTCTAATATTTTGACTTTCAATTCTATCTAACATAAACGCAAACATATTGGTTAACAACGAAAATGCATTAATTGATGGCATTCTGTTTAACTGCGTTACTTCAGTCTGCAAAATAATAGCATCTACTACAGTAGCACCACGCTTAATCGCCTCTTCTATTGGCACCATGGACCCGAGCCCTCCATCAGCATATTCACAACCGTTTTTCCTTACTAAAGACATAAATGGCGTGTAGTTACATGACACCCAAATCCATTCACAAAACTCATCATAATCAAAATCTTTTATAGATTTATACTCCACTTGGTTGAGCGAGAGATTAGAAACCGTAACTATTATATTAGTAGCACCTTCTTTTAAGGTATTAAATTCAACCTCGGTAAGCGTATTTTTGATTAACCTTTTTAGATGACCACTTGTACCGAATGTCTTAAAGCCTTTCAAAAGATTTAAAAACACCGTAAAATGATTAATTCCAATAGTTTCAACCCCCTTTTTCTTTTTAATTACAAAAGGGCAACTGTCAAAAATCGATCCTTGATTTACATTCGTAAAAACTTGTTTTATTTTTTCAATATTATTTAGAGCCAAATGAGACACTAAAAGACTTCCAGTTGAAGTCCCCAAAAACAAATCGTAATTATGTCTTTCATGCTCCATTAAGTATTGCGCCACTCCACCCGCAAATGCTCCTTTACTTCCACCTCCGGATATTACCAATGCTCGCATTAATCTTGCTTTTGTTGTAATTGTTCTGACATTTCTTTTGCAAACTTAACCAATCTCCAATTATGATGCGATTTTGCCTGTTCTAAATTCTTTTGACATTTTTCATTACAAGATTTAATTAAACTTAAATACTGAAATGCATTTATCCTTAAATCTGCGTTATGTTTTTTGTTAGTATAACTCACTAACTCATTATACAATTCTTGTTTATCATCTGCTTGATAATATGGTGTATTTAAATTTAAAACTAACCATAGCAAGCGAACGTTCTTATCATTAAAACCAGCAATATTTCGTGTTTTAGAAAGATATTTAGACCGCTCTAAAGGAAAATTAACCCAAAGATTATATAACGCCTTCTCAACAGTAATATAAGATCTATCATCTAGTAAAGACTCATAATTAAATTTTAAATTCTCGGGTATCTTAGTTACATATTGCGAAATAGCCTGTCGCACCTTTAAACTATTATTAAATACAGAAGTAGTGACTATATCTGGTACTTGCGAAATAATCTTCACTTTCGCTTCGTCAGAGACATAGTACTTAAGGTATTCAGTACATTTAGAGGATTTTACTTCACAATCTACCATCACATACTCATTAACAAAAGTAGATTGTCGTTTCAATAATGCAAAAGCCTCATCATAAGGAAATGCCTTTTGCACAATCCACAAATTAACAAAAGTAGATAAGGATTTTCCATGTAAACGCTCAACTTCCGAAATAAAATCAGAGGTTTCTACACTAGCGAATTGATATTTCGCTAGGTAGTTTTTAATAGCTTGCTTAAAAACCACATCACCAACTTTATTATGCAATGCATGTAAAACCCAAGCTCCACGCTGATAAAATGTTAGACTATTAGATTTAGGATTTAAAAGCGACGTTCCGTTACCAGAAACATCTTGCCTACCCAGCTCTATAACAGACTCAAAGAGTTTGAAGTAGAAATAATCATCTCCAAAAATATCACGTTCTGCTAAGAGCGCATAATAGGTCGCAAAACCTTCTTGCAACCAATGATGCTTGCTAGACTTAGCAGTTACTAAATCACCAAACCACTGATGCGCTAACTCATGCGCATTAACATTAACATAATTTTTATCATTAAAACCAATGGAGTCAACCATAAAAGCATCTGAAAAAATAGTGAGACTTGTATTTTCCATACCTGCGTATAAAAAATCATGCACTGGCACTTGTTTATAGTTTTGCCAAGGGTATGCAAATCCAATTTCATCTTCCAAGAAATCGAATATACGCTTGCTGTAACGGTAAGTCGGTTCCACTTTTAGAGAATCTTCAGGATAGTAATAAAACTCTAGTGGAATTCCACTTTTAGAGGTTTCCACTTTTTTATTGTATTTACCAATAGTTAAAGCTACTAAGTAGCTAGACATTGGTTTTAGCATATCAAACTTATACGTTTTTTTACCTGTATGCTGATTTGACCCTTTGTATTCTATAGTTCCATTTGATAGAACCTGATAACCATCATCAAAATAAATACTTAGATCAAATTCTATCTTTTCATTTACATCGTCAAAACTAGGCAGCCAGTTACTAGTGTATTTTCCTTGACCTTGAGTCCAGATTTGCCATTCACTCTTTCGCTTCAAAAAATACAGTGCTTTTTTAGGATGAGTCTCATAATTAAAAGTAAAATTGTAACGTTCTCCAACCTCAAAGTCACCTTTTATCCAAATTTTACGACCATCGTAAGAATACTTTAAACCATTATTAACCCATTCTGGAATAGATACCAACTTAAATTCGTAAGCATCAATATACACTGAATCAACTGGCTTTAATATTCTAAAATTATAAGTACCACTTCCGTAAACAAATGAAGAGTCAGTATTAAAACCTATTGTTGCTTCTAATTTCAAAAAATCTACATAATCCGTTTGTTGAGAAAAGACAAAACTTGATATAAAAAAGAAAAAAATAATAGAAAGGTTCTTCATAAAACAAAACTACGCAAGGATAACACCAAAGTACAAATTTTTGAGAGTATTGTTTAAAGCCGCTAATAATTAAATTTTTAATAGCTCTTTTTATACACTCATCTTATAATCAATACACTTCAACGAAATATAAAGATCTTGCCCTATTAGTTCTTTTGTTTAGAAGTACTTTTGCGCAAAAATTTAAAAGATTTAACAACATGAAAACATTCCTAGTCCCAATCAGTTCTTTAAAAGAAAAGAAAGCTACTTTAATTTACGCCATCGATTTTGCAAAAGCAGTTGGAGCAGAAATGATTTACGGCATTCAACTTAATGAAATTAGTGAGGAAGACCACCTAGATGAAATCATGATTCATGCTGAAAAACAAGGCATTGCTATTAACTTTAGATTTTTTGAAGGTGACACATTAGATTATATAAAAGAGTTTTGCGCAGATTTTAACGTAGATCTCATTATTGCATCAGCTAAAACACCAAAATCCAACGATAAGTTATTCCTAGATAATTTATCTGGAAGCATTGTTAAGAAAACAGAAATGCCAGTACTCCTAATTCCAGAGAACTATAAGTACAAAGACATAAAGACTGTACTAACAGCAATTAAATCTGGAATTATTGAATCCAAAGGATCATTAACTCAATTAGAACACATGTTAGTTTCTACAAAAGCAGAAATGACATTATTACAAATAAAAACACCTTCATATCTTCCCGAAGATTTAATGTTTGATAAAGATTTAGCTATCCTTACTTCAAAATATTATTCTTCAGAAAATGCCACGCTTTTCCAAGGTGTTTTAGAATATATACATGTAATTAATCCTGACATAACTTGTGTTTTTAGACGTAAACGTGGTTTTTTTCAAAAATTATGGAAAGATGTTACCTTAGACCATACACTAAATAAAGCTGATTTTGAAAGCAGAATCCCACTATTGGTACTTAAAGGAGCACAGTAATCATTCCCTAAAATAGAAAAACAGAATTTTCTGTCATTTGAGTATCACGAAAAATCTCATGATTTTGAATATAAGAGAAATTTCTTAATCGCACACTACTCAAATGATAGAAAAAAGAGGTTCCTTTTTTCAAATGAAATGGGTAAATTCGCCTAATGAGTGTGAATTTACAAACTCCAATTGATTACCTTAAAGGTGTTGGCCCAAACAGAGCGGATTTGTTGCGCGCTGAATTAGGGATTCAAACTTATCAAGACCTCATCAATTTATTTCCAAATCGCTATATAGACCGTACAAAGTATTATAAAATCAATGAACTGCAGCGCAACAACGCAGAAGTTCAAGTTATTGGTGTGATTACGGGTTTTAGAGAAGTGACACAGAAACGAGGCAAACGTCTTGTCGCTGACTTTAAAGACGACACAGGAAAGATGGAACTCGTCTGGTTTAGAGGTCAGAAATGGATTAGAGAAAGCCTTAAAATCGGTAAACCTTATGTGATTTTTGGTAAAAC
This sequence comes from uncultured Winogradskyella sp., assembly GCF_963975125.1. GTDB lineage: Bacteria > Bacteroidota > Bacteroidia > Flavobacteriales > Flavobacteriaceae > Winogradskyella. The sequence goes on from NZ_CAXBGB010000018.1 coordinate 29,765, forward strand.
AAACTGGTTTAGCGGTAAATATACTATACCACATCCAGAAATTGAATTGCAAACGGAACATGAAAGTAATCTGCGTTCTGCCATGCAAGCGATTTACCCATCTACAGAAAAATTATCAAATAAGGGTATCACAAATAGGGTTGTTACTAAAATAATGCAACAATTATTTTTAGAAACTAATGGTCAATTTGTTGAAACTTTATCAGATTCAGTAAAAGGTGAATTAAAATTAATCTCAAAACCTGATGCGCTTTTTAACATTCATTTTCCAAAGACTCAAGAGCTATTAACAAGAGCTCAATTTCGTCTAAAATTTGAAGAATTATTTTACATTCAATTGCAATTAATTCTTAAAAACCTGATTCATAAATCTAAAATTAAAGGCTTTCCTTTTGACAAAGTAGGAGACTACTTTAATACGTTTTACAAAGATCATTTACCCTTTAAATTAACCAATGCACAGAAACGTGTTTTAAAAGAAATTAGACACGATTTAGGAAGTAACGCACAGATGAATCGGCTTTTACAAGGAGATGTAGGCTCCGGGAAAACGATAGTTGCTTTTATGTCAATATTAATGGGGCTTGACAACGATTTTCAATGTTGTCTCATGGCTCCGACTGCTATTTTGTCAGTACAACACTATAACGGATTACTAGAACTATGTAAGCCATTAAATATCAGTATTTCACTGCTAACTGGTTCAAGTAAAACTTCACAAAGAAAAAAAATTCATGAAAATCTAGAAAACGGCAATTTACAAATACTAATTGGCACACATGCCTTGCTCGAAGATAAGGTGAGATTTAAAAATTTAGGGCTTGCTATTATCGATGAACAACATCGTTTTGGAGTCGCACAAAGATCAAAATTATGGCATAAAAACACCTCACCTCCACATGTCCTTGTAATGACAGCAACTCCAATTCCAAGAACCCTAGCCATGTCCGTTTATGGAGACTTAGACATTTCTGTAATTGACGAATTACCAGCAGGAAGAAAACCGATAAAAACAGTTCATCGTTTTGATAATAATCGCTTGAAAGTTTTCAAGTTTATGAAGGATGAAATCGCTTTAGGCAGACAAATTTATATTGTATATCCATTAATTCAGGAAAGTGAAAAAATGGATTACAAAGATTTAATGGATGGCTATGTAAGCATCTCTCGCGAGTTTCCAATGCCAGAATATCAAATTTCTATTGTGCATGGTAAAATGAAACCTGTTGACAAAGATTACGAAATGCAACGTTTTGTAAAAGGCGAAACTAACATTATGGTTGCAACTACAGTTATTGAGGTTGGAGTTAACGTACCTAACGCTTCAGTAATGATTATTGAAAGCGCAGAACGCTTTGGTCTATCTCAACTACATCAATTACGTGGACGCGTTGGTCGTGGTGCAGAACAGAGCTATTGTGTTTTAATGACAAGTCATAAATTGAACCAGGATAGTAAAACCCGATTAGAAACCATGGTACGCTCTAGCGATGGTTTTGAAATTGCCGAAGTTGATTTAAAAATTCGTGGACCTGGTGATATTATGGGCACACAACAAAGTGGTGTGTTAAACCTGCGTATTGCAGATATTATAAAAGATAAAGACATTTTAGAACAAGCACGTAATTACGCGAAAAGCGTATTAAAACTTGATCCTAGCTTGGCTTTACCTGAGCACAAAGTGATTCTTAATACGTATAGACAAATGAGTAAGTATCGTAATATCTGGAACTATATTAGTTAAATCAATTCGGTTACTTAAAGGGATTTCTACTTTCGCAGGAACAAATAAAGGCCTGACACCAACTACAATCAGACCTTTTAAAACAAAACTAAACGTGTTTTGCTGAAGAAATTTTTATAATGCGCCTAATTCTTTTAGGTTTTTTTCTGAGTTTGCTTTGACGTTTGCAGAAGGATTCATTGTTAATGATTTTTTAAAATGTTTAATTGCATTTTTCTTATCCCCTTTTGCTTTATATGCTTCACCTAAACTATTATGCCAATTAGCATTTTTAGGGTTGCTTTTTACATTTATACTAAAATATTTTACAGCTCTATCATAGTCTTTAGCTGTAATCATAGCGTAGCCCATTCTATTAATTTGGCTGGGATTAGCCATAGCCACTGCATCATCCATAGTTTTTCCATAACCTTCTAAATCTCCTTTCTTCTGAAGAATTTGAGCCTTTATTGCTAGACCATTAACTGTTTTCTGACTAAAAAATTGACCTTCTAAAGCAGAGTTAATCCAATCTAAAGCTTCTTCTAAATCACCTCCATTATTCATTGAAAAATTAGCAGCTTGCTCCCAATTTTGCCTTGTAAAGCCTGTTTGACCTTTAAATTGACCTCTAATATCATCTAAAACAATCTTAGTTACATCAACTTCAATATTAAAAGGGATTGCTTTCTTTTCCCATGCTAAATAAACTGTTGTTGAATTTGTTTCTACTTCATTAAACTCATAAGTTAATAATTCTGTATGCGCATTGTCTTTTAACTTTACACCTGCACGTAATGCATCATTGGCATCATCATAAAAATAACTTCCCCAAGCATCTTTATCTTTAGATAGAATAATAGTCGCATTATCCTCATCCTTTACATTAATATGCAAACCATAAGTACCAGCAGCAATAGATTTTCCTTCTATTTTAGCATCGTGTGTAAAAGTAATTGTTGTATTCTCATTAGCACCTGCGCGCCATGGAGCTGCTTAAGAAGTTCCAAAACCTAGATTATTCATACCAAAAGGCACTAGTTTTCCCCAGACTTCTCGATTATTTACACTAGGCCTAGAATAAGTAATAGTTATGTCTGTAGTGCCTACACGCTGCATTACAGAAGCCATTTGACTACCTCGAGGTGTATTAAGCTGTGCAGTTGCAGTGAAAGAAACACATAGCACCATTAACATTACAAAAAAAGTAATTGTTGTTCTCATTTTTATACGGATTTAGATTAGTTATCCCACAAATTACTCGGATTATAAGTTTAAGTCTGTTATGGAGTTGTTAAAGAAACTAACACAAGTGTTAATTAACGTATTGCCAAGAGTTAGAAAAAAATTATCTTAGTCTCAACTAACCAAAACAAAATGCTCACTAAACTCGGTCAAAAATTTACAGACGCTTTTATCAAATACATGCCAAGTGCATATGTCTTTGCATTATTGCTAACGCTTATCACTATACTAGTTTCTTTAGTGATTACAGATAGTAAACCTATTACAGTTTTAGAAGGCTGGTATGATGGTTTCTGGAAATTACTTTCCTTCGGAATGCAAATTGTGTTAATCATTATTACGGCATATAGTATTGCTCAATCTTCTCCGGTAAAAAATGGTATAGATAATTTTTCTATGCGTATTTCAACTCCCATTCAGGTATATGTGACTGTTATTGCTTTTGGAGCACTCATTTCATTAATTAGTTTCGGAATGGTTGTTATAACAGCAATTTTAGCCAGAGAATTAGCATTAAGAATTAAAGGTGTTCACTATCCTTTTTTAGTTGCATGTGTCTATTTTTCTAATGGTTCATGGGTTAGTGGATTGTCAAGTTCCATTCCCTTATTGTTAAATACAGATAATAACTTTTTAATTGAAAGCGGGATCTTAAACGATACCATTTCTACAAGTTATACTTTAAGTTCAGTGCTCAACATTGCAATGATTGGCTTATTTGTAATTATCACACCATTAATTATGTGGTTATTGATTCCGAAGTCTTCTGAAGGCAAAGAATTACGAGATTTAAAAACAGATACAACAGAAGACAACACTTCTGTAAAAGAAGAAGCCTTATCTTATAAATTACCTTTTAAAGCCGTTTCTGATGCTTTAAATAATGCTGGTTGGTTACAAATTGGTGTAGCGCTATTGGGTGTAAGTTATATTATCTATCACTTCGCTACAAAAGGTTTTGATTTAAATTTCAACATCATGATTTTTATCTTCCTAATCGTTGGGATGCTCTTACATATTACACCAATGCGTTACAGTATTGCAATGAAACGTGCTAGCAGTAATATTTCTGGTATCTTATTTCAATATCCTTTTTATGCTGGTATTATGGGAATTATGTTAGCCTCTGGATTAGGTGCAAAAATAAGTGATGTTTTAGCATCTGTTGCTACACCAGAATCTTACGCCTTTATTTCATATCTCACAGGTGGTATTATTAACTTTGCTATTCCTTCTGCTGGTGGAGAATTTGCAGTTATTGGACCAAGTATTATTAATATGGTGCAAGATTTAGGCGCCAATTTACCAGCAACAGAAGTTAATGCTATTACAGCCAGAGCTGCAATGTCTATGGCTTATGGTGAAAGTTTAAGCAACTTACTACAACCGTTTTTCTTATTAATGGTTTTCCCTGTTATGGGAGCTGGTATTAAAATACAAGCTAGAGATGTGGTGGGCTATTTGTTTATTCCGTTTGTAGTGATGTTTGTGTTACAGGCTTTGATGGTGACTTATATTCCACTTTAAAATTTTTAATAATGTTTGACATCTAACCAGCTGGAAATATTGCGTTTTTAGCTCAAAAAAAGCTAACTTCGCCTACCTGTGCTATCTCAATTATTATCAGAATTGGTACAGTAAGATTAATTAGCAGTAACTTAAAGCGTATCAATGAAAACCTGTTTTAAAATCACATTTATCTTATTACTAGTTCTCTCTTGTTCATCGAATGATAATGATATAAGTTCATCTCAGCTATATCCTTCATTTGGTTCTGCGATTGATGTCACAATTAATGGTTTGTCCTCTGATGCGATGGAGCCTTTTATATCACCTGATGGAAATTATCTGTTCTTTAATAATTTAAATGATGGCATAAATACAAAACTGTATTATGCGACTAAGATTAATGATTCTACCTTTAATTATGTTGGCGAACTGACAGGAACAAATCAAACCATAACACCACATTTAGATGCAGTTGCTGATATGGACATGAATGGAGATTTTTATTGGACATCTACACGGAATTATCCAACAGAACTAAATAATCTCTTTCATGGAAATTTTAGTAATGGAAATGTTATTGACATAGATCGCGTACAAGGAGACTTTAACATGAACACTCCTGGCTGGCTAATAATGGATCACGGAATAAGTTTAGATGGACAGTATTTATACTTCAACAATGCAATGTTTGATGATGTAAATTGTGTAGGACCTTGTGAAACAACATTAGGAGTTGCACAAAAAGAAAATGGAGCTACATTCACTACACTTCCAAATTCTACTTCAATTCTACAAACCATAAATGATGCTAACTATATTTATTACGCACCTTGTATAAGTAGTGATAATCTAGAATTATATTATACAAGATATTTAAAAGGAGCCATAACCTCAAATACTGTTTTTGAAATATGTGTAGCTGTTAGACCTAATTTTTTATCTAACTTTTCAGCACCTAAAGTTTTGTTCTCTGAAGTAATAGCAAATTTAATTGAAGCTCCTACACTAACTCTAGATAAAAACATCATCTATTATCATCGAAAAACTTCTAATTCACATAAAATAGTGATGAGATATCGAAGCTCTTCGTAGAGAGGTTTTAATAAAACATAAACTCTTTAACACTCTAAACCATTGATTTTTAACTTATAAAAAGTTAACTTCGCTTACCTATGCTGTTTCAATAATTATCGGAATTGTCTCAGTAAGGTCTGATATAAGTCATTTTGTGCTCAACTTAATTGAGTGTTAAAACGGACTTATATCACTAAGTTGCCAGTAACTAAAAAAATGATGAAAATTCAAGCATTTAAAACAACAAATAATAAACTTATAAATTCAAGTTTTGGCATATTAGTTTTGTTCTGTGTTATATTATATGGTTTGGCTATTTTCCAAGACTACGTTTTCTCTGAAATTCAATTTACCGGTTTTTATTGGTCAGAAACAATGCTTTACAATACTTTTTGGCTTTTATTTATCCCTTTTATAAAAATTGCTAATTTTTTTTACAACAAAGTTCAACCCAAATCACTAACCAATAAAATACTTTACGCTTCAAGTACAGCATTCGCATATAGTTTACTACATATATTCATTTTTACTTCTATTTTTATTTTAGTAAGTACTATTATCTATACAGAACCGCACCGATTTTCGAGAATACTTAAAAATGCTATTTCTAACCAGTTGTATATAACAATTATTGCCTATTTATTTAGTCCTTTCGTTTTTGACTACCTTAAAAGGAAAAAGCAAATCAACAAACACTTCCCAGTTGAAAAGACTATTAAAACCATCACAGTTAAAAATGGAATTCGCAGAATAAAGATTGACATTTCTACAGTGCTATACATTAAAACGGATAGACCATATACTATGATATATTCTAATAATCAAAAATTCTTACACGATGAGAGTTTGAAAAAACTTGAAACGGTATTAGATTCTAGTACATTTCTAAGGGTTCATCGTTCAGTAATTGTCAATAAAAATAACATAACAGAATTGAAATCACGAAAGAATGGTGATTATGATGGTATTTTAACTAATGGCCAATCTATTAGGTTTAGCAGACATTATCGCCAAAATTGGAGCGAATTATTAAACCACTAAGCAATAAAAACACTCCTAATAACCAATATGCTAGTATTTATCTTTTCAATACACAAGATTTATCGGTCATTTGATATTCACTAAAACTTAAAACAATGAAGAGAATATTGAACATTGGACTATTTTTTCTATTTCTAATATCATTTACAAACTGTTATGGTCAGACAAATAAAGAGGAAACACCTACAAGAAATATTAATAAAATTGTTGGTGGTGGCTGCGATGGTTGCGAATTAATGTATGTTGGAATGCCAAAGAATATTCAGTCAATTGACACCAGTTCTGCTTGGAATGAAAAAGGACAAAGATTGTTGGTCACTGGAAAAGTACTGAAATTAGACGGAATTACACATGCACCCAATGTAATAGTATACTATTGGCAAACCGACAACAATGGATATTATTCTAACGGAAAAGGCAAATCTAAAAAACACGGACATATTCGTGGTTGGGTAAAATCTGACAAGCAGGGGAATTACTCAATTTATACAATTCGACCAGAAAATTATCCAAATTCTGATATGCCAGAGCATATTCATTTATCTATTAAAGAGCCTGAAATTATTGAGGAGTATTATACTGATGGTTTAGTATTTGATGATGATATTAAATTAACAGGTGACAAAAGAAAGAAATTTGAAAATCGTGGTGGAAGTGGTATTTTAAGAGTGCTAATTGATGAAGAATTGCAAGTTGCAGAGCACAATATTATTTTAGGACTAAATATACCAAACTATCCCATAGCTACAAATATCAACATTAAATCTGGTCTAGAAATTGGAGAAGACAATCCTTCATTTACACCATTTCACGCATTTGGACCAGATAAAGGAACTAAAACGTGTCCTGTTTGTAAATATGGACGTTATCACGGAATCGTCTATTTTGTGGGCAACAATCCAAACTGGGCTGAAATAAAAAAATGGTTAACATTTTTAGAGCAAGAAAGCATCAAACGAGAAAAATATTTAAAAGTCTATTTTGTATATAGGAGTGAAAAAGGGTACAGCAAATTAAATCGACAAATAGAATTAGAGCAACTTGGAAAAGAATTGAACTTAGAAAATACCGCTTTAACTTTTGTGCCATCATTTTTAGACAGGCAATCTGAAGTCTATTTAAATAAGATAAATCCAAAGGTAGAAAACACAATAATCATTTACAGATATAGAAATATAATTGGAAAATTCATTGACCTAAAACCTACAAGAAAAAACCAAAATAAAGTATCTAATATGTTGGATAAAACAAGAAATGAATACTTTGAATTACCTACACCAAAACACAATTGAAGAAGAGTGTACTGCCAATACTGTAAAAA
>NZ_CAXBGB010000019.1:0-36379 GCF_963975125.1 uncultured Winogradskyella sp.
CAACAAATCCTCTAAAGTTGGTCTCAGATTCACATACTTATAATGAAAACCTTCTGTTTCTGTTTTTTTAGAGCTAACGCGTTGGCTTTCAAGCAAAAGAATGTGCATTTCGCCTAAAATTAATCTCATCCCAAACTTTGGTATGTTGGGTAAAATTAGTGATCTCTGTAGGACGCTTGCAGCTATTTTTATAAATTCTTTATTACTAACGGCATTTGGAGCCACTCCGTTATAGACACCTTCTAATTTGCTTTTTAGGGCAAATACAAAAAGTGCCGCTAAATCTTGTACGTGAATCCAGCTTTGCCATTGTTTACCACTTCCAAAAGCTGCACCAGCACCAAACTTAATTGGTTTAACAATTTCTTGTAAAGCACCACTATCTTTTGCTAAAACTAAACCTATTCTAATTTTAGCGACTTTACAGCCTAATGATTTAAAACCATCAACCGAAGTTTCCCATTGTTCTACAACTTGTCCTAAAAACGACTTTGAAACATTAGAATGGGTTTCGTCATAGTAATTAGTAAGGCTAGATGGATAAATACCAATAGCACTTGCAGATACAACCTGTTCTATTGGGTAATTATGGTTTTTAATAGTGTCTTGTAAAAGTTGAGCGGTATTGGTTCTACTTTCTAGGATCTCTTTTTTGTAGTTGTCTGTCCAACGTTTAGTAATAGAAGCACCTACCATATTTATAATAGCAGTAACACCTTTAAAACAGGTATGGTCTATTTCGTTATTATTGGGATTCCAGTAAAACCCTCTATAGTTAGCTACTGTACTTAGCTTAGATTTTGCGGTCGTTAAATAATGAACATTAATACCCTTAGCATGACATTGTCTTACAATCTCTTGCCCAATTAAACCTGTCGCTCCTGTAATTAAAACGATCATTATTTTTCTTTTTGTAAAGATACGAAAGGTAGAAATCGAAAGATTTGAATTTAGTTTGGATTTAACGTTTAAAGTACAATCGTAAACCGTTCCGTCAGTTCTCGTGAATTTTATACTCGATAGAGAATAAAATTTGTATCGAGAACCATTATCACTATAAATGCTTCTCGATACAATTCCTCATCCTTCGGAATCACTCGAAGTGACAGTACAGAAGTATTTAAGCCTTTTTCGTTGCTCTCAACATTTCTCGTTTACCTGGAGGGCCAGGTAAACGCTCAACAGTAAACCCAACCGCTTGCATGGCACGTCTCACGCTGCCTTTTGCAGAATACGTTACTAAAACACCTTTATTTTTAAGTGCTTTAAACATTATAGTAAAGATATCTTCTGTCCATAAATTTGGCTGAACTCGTGCACCAAACGCATCAAAATAGATGATGTTAAAAGTGTCTTCTGCTGTAATATTCTTAAAGAATTTTTGTTGCTTTTCTAATTGGAAGTTTGAGGTTATTTGGTGTTGGTCTTCCCAAGATACCTCATGCATTCTATCAAAAATTGTAGCATGTTTTTCCGAGATAAGCTCAACATAATTTAGCTGATTAATTTCATTTAGCTCAACAGGATAAGCCTCAACACCAACATAGTTGATGGCTAAATTTAGCTTCTCTGCTTCAATTAAGGTAATAAATGCATTGAGACCTGTACCGAAACCTATTTCTAGTACGTTCGTTTCTTTAGCGTTTCGACTGCGCTCAAGGAGACAGAATTTGTCATAATAAAAAAGTAAACCATGTTTTAAAAACACATGGTTTGCTTCTTGTATCGCACCATGAATTGAATGGTATTGCTCATTCCAATCTTCTATCTGTATGGTTTTAGAACCATCAGATGTGGTGATTATTTTTCGTATCACCTATTCCGTTTTAAGTAAAACTCCGTCAGCTTCAAAACGGAATTCTAACTTAGGTTCTGTAATCGCATCGATTTCTTCTTTAGATTTACCTGCATCTTCTGCGTAGTGTCTTAATTCATCGACAGGAGTTTCTGTAACGAATGCTTTTCCGTTAACAACAACATCACCTTTAGTATCTAAAGGCATAAAAAACCCGTAGTCTTTAAACTTAACCATCACTTTATTTTCGCCATCCATATCTAAAGTCATCCAGCAACCTTTTTTAGAGCATACTTCTACAATTTTAGCAGACATTTTAGTAAGTACAGTATCTCCAGCTTCTAAGCCTTTGTATTGCTCCATCATACGTTCAGATGTTAGAGCGTCTGCATCATTAATTTCCATTCCAAAGGACGCATAGGCGATGTCTTTTTTTACACCTTCTATGTTTTTCTCAGTGGTTTTTGTTTCGTTTTTACAAGAAACAATAGTTAAACCAACGACTATAAATAAGAGTATTTTATTCATTATTGATAGGTTTCAAATTCAATTACAAATTTACACAATTAAAGGGAATATTACCTTTTTTTAACGCTACCGATTATGTATTTTTGACAAATAAATGAGACAAAATTATGGCTATTCATACAGACAATATTGTAGTTGAAACATCTGAAACTTCTAAAATTAACAGTGTCGATTTTAGCAATTTAGACTTTGGTCGTGTATTTACAGATCACATGTTTGTTTGTGATTATGAAAATGGAGAATGGCAAACACCTAAAATTATGCCTTATCAGGCCTTGTTTTTTGAGCCTTCTGCAAGAGTGTTTCATTATGGACAGGCTGTTTTTGAAGGGATGAAAGCATACAAGGATGAAGATGGAAAAACCTTTTTATTTAGGCCTCAACAGAATTTTAAAAGAATTAATAAGTCTGCTTCACGTTTGGCAATGCCAGAGTTTCCGCAAGACTATTTTTTTAAAGGGTTAGAAACCTTATTAAAATTGGATAGCGAATGGATTAAACCTGGTGTTGGTAATTCGCTTTACTTACGTCCTTTTGTTATTGCTACAGAACCTGCAATATCTGCATCTCCTGCAAATAACTACAAGTTTATGATTATTTGCTCACCAGCCAAGTCTTATTATAATTCGGCCATACGTGTGCTAATAGCAGAGCAATACAGTCGTTCTGCAGATGGTGGTGTTGGGTTTGCAAAAGCTGCGGGTAATTATGCAGCACAATTCTATCCAACAAGTTTGGCTAAAGAACAAGGGTTTCAACAAATTATTTGGACTGATGCTAATACACATACGTATCTAGAAGAGGCAGGAACGATGAATGTTTTTTTTAGAATTAACAACAAATTGATTACAGCACCAAATAACGATAGAATCTTAGATGGTGTAACGCGTAAAAGTGTTATTCAGTTAGCAAGTGATTTGGGTATAGATTGTGAAGTAAGACAAATTAAGGTGGAAGAAATTAAAACGGCTTCTAGAGAAGGTAGTTTAAAAGAAGTGTTTGGAGTTGGTACAGCAGCTGTTATTAGTCCGGTTTCGGCATTTCAGCATCAAGACGAACTCTTTGAAATTGCAGATACAGAAGATTCTTACGGCAAATTATTTAAACAGACATTATTAAACATTCAGCATAATATATCTGAAGACATACACGGCTGGAGATACGAAGTAAAGTAATCACTTAAAATGTGATTTATAATAAAAAAAAAGCCAACAAAAAATAGACTGAATCCAAAAGTTTAGACAAGTTAATAACTTATTTTGATTCTAAAATCTCTTTAATATGAGGCTTAAAATAGTTAGGTCCTTTTAAAACTTTCCCGTCTTCTCTGTATATTGGTTTTCCACCTTCTCCTAATTTACTCATATTACTACGCTGTATTTCTTCAAAGACTTCTTCGATTTTATGTTGCATACCATGTTCAATAATTGTACCGCATAAGATGTAGAGCATATCACCTAAAGCATCTGCAACTTCTACCAAATCGTTAGCATTGGCAGCTTCAAGGTATTCTTCATTTTCTTCGCGCATTAGTTTATAACGTAACAGGTTTTTATCTAATCCTAAGTCCGCTTTTGGTGTCTCTCTGTAACCAATTTTAAATGCGGTATGAAACGCTTTTACTGCATTAATTTTGTCTTGCATAGTTGTTTTATTAGTCGCTTAATTCCTATTTTTGCATAAAAATAAACTAATGTTTAGTACTGGTCAATTGATTTTTGGAATATTATTTTTTATAGCTTTTGCTATCGTTATTGCCTATCAATATCGCAAGGATTTTAAACTTCATAAAAAGTATTACAAAGGCACCGTTTGGGTACTAATTGCTTTTATTGGCTTTATCAGTATGATTGCTGCAATTAAGTTTGTTTTTATGTAAGCTTAGACTACAAATTCCACTTACAATAAGTTAGATATTCAGAGATTTTTCTATTTATGTTGTTCTATTATAAAGAGCACTATGATTATAGTTTATATAATATAAGTCTTGTTACTTATTATTGTGATATTGGCGCTTTTAAGTAAAAATAAAACTGAGTAATGTCTATTACAATAAAGCCATTATCAAACACTTAATTGACGCTTAAAAAGGGTTATTGTCCTAATTTTCCTGTTAATTCCTAAATATTTTATAACTTAATGACTTAAATATACCCAATACTGGGTATGTTTTGTTTCATCTCTTGGTTGCATATTTGAGCTATTAATTAACTAAAACCCTGTACAAATGAAAAAAAATTCAACCTTACTAATCTTATCATTATGCCTTACGATTTTGTCTTGCAAAGGTGATAAAAAAACAGATTCTATATCTGAACCAAAAACTGAGGAAAAGGAAAAGTCTGATGATTCTAGCATCTCAGTTCCTTCTAATGACATGAAATCTTTTGCCTATGTACCCACAAATCAAGTTAATAAACCACTTGAAGATGGCGATTCGTACGAAAAAAAACACGTATTAAAAGAAAGCGAAAATAATTTTAAAATAACAAGCGATAATATTCATGTTGTTATTCCGAATTCAGATGAAAACATGAAAATATTAGATGTTTTTAATATTTCCGATTATAATAATAAAAGAAATTATAATGCCATTGTAATACATTTGTCTAATGGTTTAATTACTAGTACTAGCAATATCGTTTCTCATAAACTAATTGCAGATTTAAAAATTTCAAAAATAACTGGTTTATCAAAAAAACATTTAAAAGACGGTAATCTCAAAGTTTATATAATAAATGAAGACGTTATTGATGCCAGCGAAAAATCTGCATTTATAGAATGTGCCAAAAAGGAAACAGCCTATAGTCATAACAAGTGTACATTACCTCAAGAAATTATGGCTCTAGATGCCAACGGAAACCCAGTTTTTAAACCAAGAGAACAAGAAGGCGATATCATAACAGGTGGATAGGTTTAAACTTCTTATATTTTTATGTATTCTCTTGCCCAATTTTACTAATGGGCAAGAGAATACTTTTGCTTCTATTACGGAAATTGATTCATTATACAATAATGGAAATTATCAAACAATTATTAAAATTAGCGAATCTGGAGTAACAGCTAAAAATGACATAGAATTAGCTAAAATAAATTTCATTCTTGCTAAGTCTTACGAAAATCTAAATTTAGAAGATACTGCTCTAAATTATTATAAAAAAGCTCTAGACTTATATAGAAATGAAAATGCTTATGAAGACATCGCAAAAATTAATTTAGAGATATACTTGCTATTAGATAGTCAAAATAATTTAGAGACTAGCAAAGACAAATATCTGCATGAAATATATTCCTATGCTAAACTGTCTAAATCAAAAAAATGGTTTGCATCTTACTACACCAATTATGGTGTTGATAAATTAAAACATAACAATAAAGACTCTGCTCAATTCTATTTTTTTAAGGCCCTAAAATTAGCTAATGAGATAGACAGCACTCAAATGAAAATTAATGTATCTATTAATATTGGTTCAACGTATTCTCGGAAATTTAAAAACCAAGACTCGGCAATATTTTATTACGAATATGCTTTAAAAAACTATTATAAGGACACATTTAATTATACGGATTTAAATACTGAATTTAATATTTATAACAACATTGGTAATGCTTATCGAAGGAAAAAAGATTATACGAAGGCATTAGAATATTATTATAAAGCGGAACAATTAGAATTACCCAAATTAAATAGAAAGAGTAAAAAAATCCTTTACTCAAATATGGATGCTACTTTTTATTATAAAGAAGATTGGATAAATGCCTATGATTATTTATACAAATATGACTCTATAAAAGATATCATTAATTTAAAAGAACAAAATTCAAGCATTACAGATATTGAAGAAAAATATGATAACGAAAAACTTAGAGCAGATAATCTCGAGAGTGAAGCTAAACGGTTACAAAATAGAAACTTATTGTTTGGTGCCTTAGGTCTATTAATATTGGGCAGCGTCATTTTTTACCTCATCCAAAAAAACACCAAACGTAAACAAAAGCTAGCAGAACAAGAAAAAGCCTTAGAATCTCAAAAATTAGCAACTGTCTTAAAAGAACAAGAATTGACATCTATTGATGCTATGATAGAAGGCCAAGAAAAAGAGCGACAACGTATTGCAAATGATTTGCATGACGATTTAGGTGGGCTTATGGCAACTGTGAAGCTTCATTTTAATGCCTTAAAAGATAAAGACTCGCCAGAGCTTTTTGATAAAACTAATAACTTAATTGAAGAAGCTTACCAAAAAGTACGCTCTGTGGCACATGCCAAAAACTCTGGTGTAATTGCTAAACAAGGCTTACTAAAAGCTGTACAGAATATGGCAGGTAAAGTTTCTGTCTCTAACAAAATACAAATAGAGGTTTTAGATTATGGATTAGATAACCGTTTAGAGAATAGCCTGGAGTTAACCTTGTTTAGAGTTATCCAAGAGCTTATTACAAACGTTATAAAACATGCTGAAGCAACAGAAGCAACTATACATATTACAAACCACGAGGATAGCATTAATATTATGGTAGAAGATAATGGTAAAGGTTTTAATCCAAAACAAATTACCAAAACAAATACAGGCATGGGAATTAGTAGTATCGATAAACGTGTAGAGCATTTGGATGGTACGTTGACTATAGAATCAGAAAAAAATAAAGGAACAACAGTAATAATAGACATACCATTATGATACGAATAGCCATAGCAGAAGATCATCAATCACTAATAGATGGTATAAAATTATTGTTAGAATATGAGGAAGATATTGAAATCGTTGGCACTGCAAATGATGGAGAAGCACTCTTAGATTTGGTGCGCTTAAAACAGCCTAATGTAGTTATTACAGATATTAGAATGCCTAAAATGGACGGTATTACAGCAACAAAGCTAATAAAAAACGAGCTACCACATACTAAAATTCTTGGCTTTACCATGTTCGATCAAAAAGAGGCTATACAGCAAATGATAAATGCAGGTGCTTCGGGTTATTTACTTAAAAATTCACCCTTAGAGGAAGTTTTAAAAGCAGTGCGCTCTGTGTATAGTGGCAACACCTACTTTGATGCCAATATAGAGGCTAATGCAGAGAATGATACTAATAAAAAAGCCAAGGGTGTTTTAACCAAACGACAAATAGAAATCTTAGGGTTAATAGCCCAAGGCAAAACCTCTCGAGAAATTGCAGACGACCTTTTTATAGGTTTGCATACAGTAGATACACATCGTAAAAACATGATTAGAATTCTTGGGCTTAAAGGTAAAGGAGAATTAATGCGTTTTGCCATAGAAAAGAAATATAAATTTTAAACCCTTACCGATATGAAAAATGTAATAACCACATTACTATTTATTAGTTTCATTTTTATTTCTCAATACCAAGGATATGGTCAAAATGATATTAAATTAGGTTACTTCTACGAATTAACAAAGAAAACTAAGGCTTTAGAATTAACAGAGGTCACAGGTCTTTCTACATTAAGTGGCAGAACGGATATTTCAATTTTAGAATTTGTAGCCGATCAGCCAGAAGTAAAGACGAAGGGAATTAGAATAGAATTACCTCAAAATGCTTTGTTTAAAATCATAAAAAAAGATTCTAGTGGACAATTATTTGTAATTAAAATTTTTGATGACACAGATTTTGAAAACAGATTATTCGGTCTTACGGAATTCCAAGTGATTAATTATTCAAGAGTATATGATGGAGATAAACCCAAATGGAGTTTTGTTAGTACTGCTGTTACTATACCTATTAAAATTCGGCCAGGCGATGGCAAGGATGGAGACGATAAAAAACGCTACTTCGATTTTGAAGGCAATGTGAACATTGGGTTAACTGCAGGGATCCGAAGACGTATATCAACCAGTGGCACTAGCTATTTAAGTCTTTTTGGTGGAATTAGCGTTGGTTCATCAAAACTTACAACTGACAATTCATTGGTTACTTCCGAAACTAATGTAAGCACTCTAACTCCTTTTATAGGTCTAATGTTTGAATATAATGATTTCGAAATAGGTTTGTTTACAGGTTGGGATTACGCTAGTGGTAAAATTGGTCAAAGCTGGGATTATAACGCCTTGCCTTGGTTAGGTGTTGGTTTAGGTTATAACATATTTACTACCAAAAACAAAAACCTAAAAGGCTAATTAAAAATACCCAGTATTAGGTATTTCATTTCAGTTTACGTTGAATACTTTAGTATAACTATTAACTAAAATAACCAACAATGAAAAAACAAATTTTATTACGTAGTATCTTCGGTTTAATTACAACATTAGCCAGTGGTCAAAGCTATATAGGTCATGCAATTGACAATTATTCTGGTGTCCAAGGAGTCACCTATAATCCATCTAGTGTTGTAGGATCCAACTTAAGAACTGACATTAATTTATTCTCTGCCAGTATTTTTGGAGGTAGTGATTATTTCGGTATTAATGTTAGCGATATTATTAGTTCTGATGGTGGATTTGATTTTGATGAGAGTACTGAAAAATTCCCAGGTAACGACAATAATTTTTTCTTTAATGCTGATGTTCTTGGGCCTTCTTTTATGTTCAACCTTAATAAAAGAAGCAGTATCGCAATAATAAGTAGAGTAAGAGCAAACTTTAATATTAATAATATAAATGGTGAACTTTATGAAACCGTAGCTGATGAGTTTGATACTGATGATGATTTCGAATTCAATTCTCCAAACTTAAACGGAACCATACATGCTTGGGCAGAAATAGGTCTTGCTTATGGCAGAATACTCGTAGATAAGACTAACCACCTTTTAAAAGGAGGAGTAACCCTAAAATATCTTCAAGGTGGTGGAAGTGTTTTTATGAATAGTCCAGGAATGCAAGGACAATATATAGCATCGACAGAAACATTAACTACACAGGGAGAATTAAATTATGGCACTAGTCGAGATTTTGAAGATGGTGATATAGATTTTAGTGATCTTACAGCTGGTTTTGGCTTAGATATTGGTTTTACTTATCAGTGGCATCCTAATAGAGAAAATGATTCTGTACCAAGTTATAAAGACCCTTACAAATTAAAAATAGGTGTTTCGGTTACAGATATAGGTTCTATTAATTATGACGATGCAATTGTTACTGCATACGACTTAAATGCTACAGTAGATGCTTCTAGTTTCGATGAAGATACTGAAGATTTTTTGGACGGGAATTATACAGGTGTAGAAACTAAAAAAGCGACAAAAATAAATTTACCAACCGCATTACATTTACTTGTAGATTACAGATTAACTAAAAAATGGTTTATTAGCGCTCAGGCAGATTTGTCTATGATTAAAGATGGCACAGAGCTTAGTAATTCTGTGATTAATACAGTAACTATAGCACCTCGATTAGAAACCAAATGGTTTAGTTTTTATGCACCACTTAGTTTTAGACAATATGGAGATGTCTCTTTTGGTGGTGGCTTTAGATTAGGATCTTTAACTGTTGGTTCTGGCTCAATTTTCACTAATTTGTTATCAGATAGCTCTAAGACAACAGATGTATATGTAGGGCTTAAAATTCCTTTTTATAGAAAATAATATATTATAAATTAGATCTCAAAATCCCCATTACTGGGGGTTTTTTGGCTTTAAGTCGTTTTGTAGGTTTATAAGACTATTAATTAATTCTTGTTATTATGAAACTACTATTACTTTTTTTCGCAGCCCTACTGTTTACTTACAGTTCTTTTGCTCAAGTTCCCACAAATGACTTGATTGAAAACGCTATTGAAATTGATCCATCAAATTATAGTGAAGAAAATATACGTTTAGATTTGGCGACTGCTACTAGTATAGATGCAGGAGGATGCGCTACTGGTATATATCCAAAAGTGTATTATAAATTCACTGCAAACAGTGATGGTGATGTTAGTGCGGTGCTTACAGATATGATTAGTGATCCTATTACTCAAGGATTTGTTATTTTTTATACTGCGCCAGATTTAAACCAAACGGATGAATCACTGCTTAATATTGCTTCAGCATGCCAATTTGGAGAGACAGGAACTGTAACAGTTACAACTGGACAATCCTATTATCTTGAAGTGCATAGGGTTGATGCCAATACCTTATCTAAAATTTCATTTACTTTTGCCACAATACCTCCAAACGATTTAATAGAAAATGCTATTGAAATAACAGAGGTAAACTTTAATGATGAAAATTTACGCTTAGATTTAGCAACAACAAACGGAGTAGAGTCCATTGATTGTGGAACTGGTACTTTTGCTAAAGTCTATTATAAATTTACCGCAACAACCAATGGTACTGCCCAATTTTTATTATTTCCACAAAATGGTGGAGCAATTACAGGTAATGCTTTCGTTATTATATATTCGGCCGCAGACCTTAATGTAACCTCAGAAGCAGATTTATCAGTAGTTTCAAATTGTGCCTTTGAAACTCAACCGTTAATAAATACAGTAAGCGGTCAATCTTACTATGTATTAGTACACAGAGATGCTCCTGGAGAATTATCGAAAGTACAGGCTACAATTTCACAAGATGGAACTCCTGAAGAACGACAAGCATTAATTGATTTATATAACGCTACAGATGGACCTAATTGGATTTTTAATGCTGGCTGGAACACTGCTGCACCACTTTCAGAGTGGACTAATGTAACTGTTGAAAATGGTCATGTGACATCAGTGGTTATAGCTACTTTTGGAGTAGTAGGAACTTTACCAAGTTCACTTTCGGATTTGACATTTTTAAAAACTGCCGATTTTAGATCGAATAATTTATCCGGTGAAGTACCAGATTTAAGTGGGATTTCTACTCTTGAATTATATGATGTAAATTTTAATAGATTTTCGGCAGGAGATCTTGAAACGCATTTCGCCAATAATTCTACACTACCCGATTTTAGATATACAACACAGTCTAATTTCGATCCTATTATAAATATTGAGCCAGCAATTGGAACTAACTATACGCTCACAATGACTCCTGACACAGGATCAAATGTTAGCTATCAGTGGTATAAAGACCGTGGATTCAACAATGCAAATATTCTTATAAGTGGAGCTACAAACGCTACATACGAATTAACAAATATACAGCCTGACGATTTAGATAATTACATCTGTGAAATAACAAGTACTTCAATACCAGATTTAATAATTCAACGTTTACCAATAAATTTAACAGGCCCAGTAAGCCAGCAAGAAAGAGACGCTTTAATTGCATTTTATAATGCACTTGATGGTGATAATTGGGCAGATAACACCAATTGGTTAAGTACAGAACCCGTAGGTACATGGAAATTTATTAAGACTCGCGGGAATAAAGTTATAGAAATAAGCATTTTTGGAGATGCCGCATTGAATGGTCAATTACCTACTGAAATAGGAGACTTAATATATTTGGAAATGCTATCAATAGGCATAGAACAGGGCTTATTGGGAGAATTACCTTCTAGTATAGGAAACCTTACTCAACTCCAAAGGTTACGCTTACAGTTAACAGGAAATACAGGAGCCATCCCTTCGAGTATTGGTAATTTATCAAATTTATGGGAACTTAGAATCATAGCTACAGGCATGACAGGTAATTTACCATCTACAATGGGTAATCTTACTAGTTTAACAGATATAACACTCTTTGGAGAACGCACTTTTGCGGGTAATGGTCAAAGTTTTACAGGAACTATTCCTGCATCTTTTAGCAACTTAACAAATCTATTTAAATTAGATTTACGAGGCAATAGCTTTAATGGACAAGTCCCTAACAGTTTAAGCAGTTTAACTAATTTAGCTCAATTATATTTAAACGATAATGATTTAGTAGGACCTCTACCAGACTTCTCAGGTAATATAAATCCATCACCGCAAATTACAGTTGAAAATAACTTTTTTGATTTTAGTGATTTAGAGCCATTAATAAATAATGGTGTCCCTTATACTTTTATTAGTTATTCACCACAACGCACTTTAGATCTAGAAGAAGAAATACAATCTCCTCCTGGTGTAGATATTACTCTAGACGTTAATGATACTAATATTAGCAGAGATAGTGAAGATACTGTTATGAACAATGAATACCAATGGTATAAAGATGGTAATCCAATATCTGGTGCAAATGCAAATACGCATACAATTATAAATGCTCAAATTTCAGACAGTGGTATCTACCATTGTGAAATTACAAATACCCTACTGCCAGATTTAATTATTGTGCGTGCTCCTATTTCGCTTTTAGTAGATCCTAGTTTAGGTTTTATTGATACAGAGATTAATGATATTTCCATTTATCCCAACCCAACAAAAAACTGGTTATATATTAGAACAGTAGAATTAACAAATGCTAAATTGTCTATATACGATATGAGAGGACGTTTAGTTATTTCTGATTTATTACAAGGAAATCTTAATGCTCTGAATATTCAAAACCTACAAAGTGGCACTTATATTTTAAAATTAGAGCTTCAAAATTCTATTCTTACCAAACGGTTTGTGAGGCTATAATTTATAAAAATACAGTATATCGATGTTTTTAGTTGTTGCTAATTAAAAAATCCCCAGTAATGGGGATTTTTTGATGCTAATCGTTTCTATATATTGCTAGCATATTAACTTAACACATTTATAATTATGAAAATTTTTAAAAAACTGTATGCTATCACATTTATTTTTATCGTAGCAATAGCTTGCAGTAGTGATGATGATAATTCTGGTACAACCGAAGAAAACCAAGCCAAGATTATTGGTACATGGAAATTTACTTCAAGTACCACAAATGGAGAGACAGATACAGACCTTTATATCTGTGATTTTGAAGAAACTTTTGAGTTTAATGCAACATCTATTACTATTAATTTTTATGAAGACCCTTCAGGTGAGGATGGTTCAAACTGTCAGCTCGTTGAAACTTATACTTTTAACTATACTATTAACGGAAGCACTATTTCAAATGATGAGGGGAATACTCAAGAAATTATAACTCTTAATGATACCACGCTAAGATTTGAGGAAACTGAAACCTATGAAGGTACAACCTATATATATACCGAAACCTATACAAAACAATAGTTAGTTGTTAGTTGTGATAGTTGAGTTGCTATTAATCTAAGGAAAACAAAAAGTCAGCTATCATTTAAAATCCCCAGTAATGGGGATTTTTTCACTTAGAAGTAAAAGCTAATTTCACTCTATGAAAAAGTCTAATATGACAGCTGAACTTCAATTATTAAAGCTAATTGAAACACTTAGTGATAAGAAAAAAACATTAAGTTACAAAGAATTTATTTCGGTATTAAGTGCTACTAAATCCATTCATAACAATAAACAACTTATCGATAATTTAATTCAATCTTTAAGAGTGCTTAGTCAAACAAAAGTTTATAATAAAAACAATTTAACCAAACGAGAAAAACAGGTATTTTTACTTATTGGAGAAGGCTTAAAAAACATCGATATTGCAAATGAATTTAACTTAAGTAAATCAACAGTAGAAACACATCGAAAGAATATTAGAAAAAAACTTAAGCTCAATAGTAATGAAAATTTATTCGCTGTTGCATTGCAATATAGTATGCAATACCAAAATGGTAATGGTGATGACAATTTTTAGAACAAACGATGATATAGAAAATAAATGAATATGATACTACTTGTAATTCTTTTAGCAATCAATGCACTTTTACTACGATTTAGTGTAAATAAAAAACATCTAGTGAAATAATAGCATATAAATAAAGAACGGTCTTAAATGACCACTCTTTATTTCTGTTGTTATTGGGAAGCTAATATTATTCGTAGCCTCCTTTAACGTTTATTTACCAGAAAGTATAGTTTGCCTTCTATGTTTTCAATACAGGTAATTTCTAAATGAACGTTTGGTAAGCTTCTACATCAAAAAAAACATCATCTTTTAAAAGACTAACAAGCTTGGTGTTACCTTTTCTCTTTAGGTATATCAGTAAAAACGATGTTATTCATATCACTCGCAAAATTTCCACTTCCTTTAGTTCCAGCATTAACATTTGCTGCTCTTTCTTTAATTACAATTGTTCCGTTGTGAAAACCCGCTGGTTTAAAACTTTACCATTCAATATAGACTTGTTAATAATTGACTCGGTATTTTACAGCTGAGACATTTGTTATTGCAGCTTCTTTATTTTTAGCTATTAATGTTACTAAAGTAAAAATTATTAAAAATGATGTTTTTAGGTCAGTTTTATTTTAAGTCTGCAAAGGCAAGAATTAGAAAAGATAAAGTCTTATAAAAAATGTTAATGACATTTTGACATTTTTATAATAATGGCAGTACTTTTGTCATCTCTAAATCGAAGATTTAAAAACGAAACTCAAAATGAGTAAAAAAAATAAAAACAAAGAAGTGGAAGAACCACAGCTAGAAGATACAGCAACGGCAACTGCTGAAACGGAACAAAAAGAAGAAAGATCTGCAGAAGAACAGTTGCAAAACCAATTGGTTTTAGAGAAAGATAAGTTTATGCGTTTGTTCGCAGAATTTGAGAATTATAAAAAGCGTACAACAAAAGAACGTATCGAATTATTTAAAACAGCGAGTCAAGACCTTATGGTGTCTATGTTGCCAGTTTTAGATGATTTTGAGCGTGCTTTAGCGCATATAGAAGACGATAAAGAAGCAGAAGAATTAAGAAAAGGTGTACTGTTAATTTATAATAAACTCATCACTACACTAGAGCAAAAAGGCTTATCTAAAATAGAGGTAAGACAAGGTGATACATTTAATGCAGATGATCATGAAGCTATAACGCAAATACCAGCTCCTAGTGAAGATTTAAAAGGTAAAATCATTGATGTGGTCGAGCATGGTTATAAGTTAGGAGAGAAGGTAATTCGTTTTCCTAAAGTGGTTATTGGACAATAATATTAAAAGAAGAGTTTTCCACTTTTGTGGAAATGAATAATAAATTATTCGATGAAAGAAGATTATTACGACATATTAGGTATAAGCAAAGGCGCTTCTGACGCTGAGATAAAAAAGGCTTATCGTAAGATGGCTTTAAAGTTTCACCCAGACAAAAATCCTGATGATACTCAAGCAGAAGAGAAATTTAAAAAAGCAGCAGAGGCTTATGAAGTATTAAGTAATGCTGATAAGAAAGCACGTTACGACCAGTTTGGTCACCAAGCCTTTGAAGGAGGTGGTGGTGGAGGCTTCGGTGGAGGCGGAATGAATATGGATGATATCTTTAGCCAATTTGGTGACATCTTCGGAGGAGGCTTCAGTGGAGGTGGCGGATTCAATGGCTTCGGTGGAGGTGGCAGACAACGTGTCGTTAAAGGAAGTAACCTACGTATTCGTGTTAATTTATCCTTAGAAGAAGTGGCTAATGGTGTTGAGAAGAAAATTAAAGTAAAGCGTAAAATTCAAGCACCAGGAACTACATACAAAACGTGTAGTACATGTAATGGTGCTGGTCAAGTTACTAGAGTTACTAACACCATTTTGGGACGTATGCAAACTTCTGCTGCTTGTCCTACTTGTGGTGGAGCTGGTCAGACTATTGATAAAAAACCATCAGATGCTGATGCACAAGGTTTAAAAGTAGCTGAAGAAACCGTAGTGGTGAAAATTCCTGCAGGTGTTGTTGACGGTATGCAGCTAAAAGTTACGAGCAAAGGTAATGATGCTCCAGGAAACGGTATTGCTGGTGATTTATTAGTAGCCATACAAGAAGAAGAACACCCGACGCTAAAACGAGAAGGAGATAATTTGCATTACGATATGTATGTTAGTTTACCTGATGCTGTTTTGGGCACTTCGAAAGAAATAGATGCTGTAACTGGAAAAGTGAGAATTAAAATTGAAGCTGGCGTACAATCTGGTAAAATTTTAAGACTTAGAGGTAAAGGCATTCCTAGCATAAATGGATATGGTAAAGGAGATTTACTCGTTCACGTAAATGTTTGGACACCAAAGACTTTAAGTAAAAAACAGAAAGATTTTTTTGAAAGTATGAAAGAAGACGAACATTTTGAGCCAAAGCCAGAAAGTTCGGATAAATCTTTTTTTGAAAAGGTGAAAGATATGTTTTCATAAAAAGCCTCTTTTTAAGAAAAAATACTATATTTGAATTATCGCTAATGCTAATTAGCGGTAATTTTTCTTTTTCATAGCAATTTTTTCCCATCCTTGTCTAACCATAAGGGTGGGTTTTGTTTTTATAGAATTAACGTTTTGCCTTAATAAATGATGCATAATTTGTATGATATTTATTCTTTAAAACGCAATAACATTTAATATATTTACATGCTAACCCTACGATAAAAATTTAGTTAAAAATGAATAACCTCTTAGTTGCTAATTCCGTATCAAAAAACTATGGAGATTTTAGAGCACTAAATAAAGTTTCTATTGCCGTACCAAAAGGTAGTATTTTTGGTCTTCTTGGACCAAACGGAGCAGGAAAAACCACACTAATTCGTATCATTAATCAAATTACAATGCCAGATGAAGGCTCTGTTTTATTAGATGGCCAACCACTTAAATCAGATCATATTAGAGACATTGGTTATTTGCCAGAAGAACGCGGCTTGTATAAGTCTATGAAAGTTGGCGAACAATGTTTGTATTTAGCACAATTAAAAGGCTTGAGTAAATCTGAAGCAAAAAGCCGACTAAAATATTGGTTTGATAAACTCGAAATTGGGGATTGGTGGAATAAGAAAATTCAAGAGTTAAGTAAAGGCCAGGCTCAAAAAATACAATTTGTGGTAACTGTTTTACACAAACCAAAACTATTAATTTTTGATGAACCCTTTTCTGGATTTGACCCTATAAATGCAAACTTAATAAAAGACGAAATTTTGCAATTAAGGGAAGAAGGAGCAACTGTGATTTTTTCGACGCATCGTATGGAATCCGTTGAAGAATTATGTGATAATATTGCATTAATCCATAAATCTAATAAGGTTTTAGATGGAAAATTGAATGATATTAAGCGTCAATACAAAACCAATACCTTCGAAGTTGGTATAGAATCTGCAAATAAAGATAAGGTGCTTTCTGAAATTCAGAATACGTTTGATGTGCTTCCTGCAACCTTCAAAAATTTAAATGATGATATTAAGTTGAATATTAATATAGGAGACAATACCTCTCCAAATGATTTGCTTTCATTTTTAACCGCTAAGGCAGAAGTACATCATTTTGTAGAAGTCATCCCTTCTGCGAACGATATTTTTATTCAAACTGTAAAAAATAACTAAGTATGAACCATTTACCACTCATCATAAAACGAGAGTACTTAACTAAGGTTAAGAACAAGTCGTTCATTGTTATGACATTTTTAAGCCCATTAATAATGATTGCGTTGATTGCTGTAGTTGCTTATCTATCTCAACTAAACAACGATAAGCAACGTACTATTTCTGTGTTAGATGAAACAGGTTATTTAAAAGATGTTTTTCAGAATACAGAAAATACAAATTACACCAATCTAAATGCCCTAAATTTAGAAGATGCCATCGCTTTAGTTAAGAAAAAAGAAGATTACGGTCTGCTACATATTGCTGCAGTAGATTCATTAGATGTTTTTTCTAAGAATGTAAAGTTTTATTCTGAAGAGTCTCCATCAATATCTATTATGTCTGTATTAGAACGTAAAATTGAAAAGCGATTACGAGAAATAAAACTTCAAAAAGACGGAGTTACTCTCGCTCAAATTGAAGCTTCTAAAACAGATATAGATATTGCCCAAGAAAGTTTTGATGGAGAGAAAAGCTCTAAGATAGATAATGTTGTTAAGCTTGCATTTGGAGGTATAGCTGGTTATTTGTTGTTTATGTTTATAATTATTTATGGTAACATGATAATGCGAAGCGTTATTGAGGAAAAAACAAGTAGAATTATTGAGGTGATTATTTCTTCAGTAAAGCCTATTCAATTAATGATGGGTAAAATTATAGGAACATCTTTAGCCGGAGTTACTCAGTTTGTTATTTGGACGATTTTAGGTGGTGTTTTAATGTTGGTTGTGTCTTTTATCTTTGGTATTGATTTAACACAAGTGCAAACACCACAGCAAGAAATGATGAATCAAGCTTTACAAGCAGAAGGTGCACAAGCTATGGCAGAAAATTTAATCATTGCAATCAGCAATTTGCCTATTGCTAATCTTGTAATCGCTTTTATATTTTTCTTTATTGGAGGTTATTTATTATACAGTTCGTTATATGCAGCAATTGGTGCTGCTGTAGATAATGAAACAGATACACAACAGTTTATGTTACCCATATTAATGCCATTGATTTTAGCAGTTTATGTTGGCGTGTTTACGGTTATAGAAGATCCTCATGGCACGGTTTCAACTGTATTTTCGTTTATTCCATTTACATCACCTGTAGTAATGCTAATGCGTATTCCTTTCGGTGTTCCATTATGGCAACAAGGCTTGTCTCTATTACTTTTAATTGGTACTTTTATATTTGCAGTATGGTTTGCTGCAAAAATCTATCGTGTAGGGATATTAATGTATGGTAAAAAGCCAACATACAAGGAGTTATTTAAATGGTTAAAGTACTAATATGGAAAAGGTTAATGAAATATTAAATTATTCGTTTCAATTAACAGACACTATTTCTATTAGTGTTAAAGGAATGCTATTTGTTTTACTTGTCATTCTTTTAACTACATTTTTTTTAAAGCTTATCAGGAAAATTACAACTAGAAATTTACCTAAAAATGATCGCGCTAAATTTGATACAGTCTTTTCTTATGTGCGATGGATAATCTATCTTATATTTCTATTAATTACGCTTCATGCCATAGGAGTTAATGTAACCGGAGTATTTGCAGCTTCTGCGGCACTTTTAATAGGTGTAGGTTTGGCACTCCAAACGCTATTTCAGGATATTATTTCTGGTGTATTTATTTTAGTAGATCAATCTGTACATGTTGGTGATATTATTGAATTAGATGGCAAGGTGGGAAGAGTAGAAGAAATAAAGTTAAGAACTACAAGAGCTGTAACTATAGATAACAAAGTAGTGGTAATACCAAACCATTTATACTTAACCAATTCATTATACAATTGGACACAAAATGGAACACTAACACGAGAAGATGTTGAGGTTGGTGTAGCTTACGGAAGTGATGTTCAGTTAGTAAAGAAAATATTATTACAAGTAGCAAAAGCCCATCCAGATGTTATTTCAAAACCAGAACCAATTGTGGTTTTTACGTCTTTTGGAGATAGTTCATTAAATTTTAAGTTAATAATTACGCTTAATGATAGTTTTAAGGCTACATTTCCAAAGAGTGATATTCGTTTTGAAATAGATCGTTTATTCAGAGAAAACAATATTACTATTCCGTTTCCTCAACGCGATATCCATATTATTCAAAAATAGAAGACCTAGATGATTTTACGCTTATCTAAATGTTATGCAATACTCGCTATAGTTACTATGTGTTGTATTCATTCAGTTAAGGCTCAACTTTCAGATTTAGCACGACTAGAGTATTCATTTATTCCTAGTACAAATTCAGAAGATCAATACACAAGACTAAGAGCTTTGGTGAATTACCCAATAAAAATTAGGGATAAGAATTATTTAATTATCGGCGGAGAATACAATAGAATCATTTTAAATCTAGAAGATGAATATCCTTTTAACACTGAGCCTTTAAGGAAATTGCATATAATTGATTTGAATATAGCTTATACATTTAAGTCGCAATCCATGTGGAGATTGGGCGTTAAGGTAAATCCAAGAATTGCTTCTACATTGACAAAAAAACTCACCTCGGACGACTTGTTTTTAAATGGTGGTGTTTTTGCAATTAAAGACAGAACTGACGCTAAAGATATAGCTAAACCTTATCGTTTAGTATTAGGGTTAACCTATAATACAACAGTTGGTGTCCCATATCCTCTCCCATTTGTTAGTTATTACAGACGTGTTAATAATAAATGGTCGTTTAGTGCAGGTGCTCCAAAATCCAACCTTAAATACTTCTTTAGTGAAAAGAGTATGCTACAAATATTTGCCACTTTAGATGGTTACTTTGCAAATATTCAAGAGTCAATGCTAGTTAATAGTAAGATTGTGAATAATATTTCACTCTCAGTTGCAGTTGGTGGATTTGGGTACGAATATTGTTTTACAAAACATTTAGTAGCATATTCTTATATTGGGTACACCTTTAGATTAAATAATGTGTTAAGAGACGAAAACAGAGATGACGTTTTTAAGTTAAATGATTTAAATGCTTTTTATTTTAGAAGCGGATTAAAATTTAAAATATAATTATGCCAAAAATATTAATAATAGAAGATGAAGCGGCAATCCGCAGAGTATTAGTAAAAATACTTTCTGAAGAAAATAATACTTACCAAGTTGAAGAAGCTGAAGATGGTTTAGTCGGAATTGAAAAAATAAAAAAAGACGATTACGATTTAGTGCTATGTGACATTAAAATGCCAAAAATGGATGGTGTTGAGGTGCTTGAAGCCGTTAAAAAAATAAAACCAGAAACACCTATGGTTATGATTTCTGGTCATGGTGATTTAGATACCGCTGTAAATACAATGCGTTTAGGTGCTTTTGATTATATCTCAAAACCACCAGATTTAAACCGATTACTAAACACTGTTCGTATCGCTTTAGATCGTAAAGAACTAGTCGTTGAAAATAAAATGCTAAAAAAGAAGGTTAGCAAAAATTATGAGATGATTGGTCAGAGTGATGGTATCTCTCGTATTAAAGATATGATTGATAAAGTAGCTCCAACAGATGCACGAGTTTTAGTAACCGGTCCTAATGGAACAGGCAAAGAACTTGTTGCACATTGGTTACACCAAAAAAGTGAACGCTCTAAAGGGCCAATGATAGAAGTGAATTGTGCTGCAATACCTTCTGAATTAATAGAAAGTGAATTGTTTGGTCACGTTAAAGGTGCATTTACATCTGCAGCAAAAGATAGAGCAGGTAAGTTTGAAGCCGCTAATGGAGGTACCATATTTTTAGATGAGATTGGAGATATGAGCCTATCGGCTCAAGCCAAAGTTTTACGTGCTTTGCAAGAAAGTCGCATACAACGTGTTGGTAGTGATAAGGATATAAAAGTAAATGTTAGAGTCGTAGCTGCAACAAACAAAAACTTGAAGAAGGAAATTGAAAATGGTAAATTTAGAGAAGATTTATATCACAGATTAGCAGTGATTTTAATTGAGGTACCTGCTTTAAACGACAGGAGAGAAGATATTCCGTTGCTTATCAATTATTTTACAGATAAAATTGCAACTGCTCAAGGAAATGCTAAAAAATCATTTTCAGATAAAGCGATAAAATTACTTCAGAATTATGATTGGACAGGTAATATTCGAGAATTGAGAAATGTTGTAGAGCGACTTATTATATTAGGAGGAAGTGAGGTTAGCGAAAATGATGTTAAAGCGTTTGCTTCAAAATAATTATTAAAATATGAAAAATATATATATAGACGATTTTAAAATTTCATCCCAAATCAATATTGAAAAATTACCAACGGCTCTAGATTTAGGAGAAGATAAGAAGGATATTCAAAAAGAACTAAGAGATGTAAGTGAGCGTTTGGCAGATATACAGAATACTATGTATGCTCATGGAAAGTATTCGGTTTTAATGTGTATTCAAGGTATGGATACAGCTGGTAAAGACAGTCTAATCCGTGAGGTTTTTAAAGAATTTAATGTAAGAGGTATCGAAGCTCATAGTTTTAAAAAGCCAACAGACATCGAATTAAAACACGACTATCTTTGGAGGCATTATATCGCTTTACCAGCTAGAGGTAAATTCGGAATTTTTAACAGAACGCATTATGAAAATGTATTGGTAACTCGTGTACATCCTAATTATTTGATGTATGAGAATATGCCAGAGATAAAAAGTGTAGATGATGTAACGGAAACCTTTTGGGATAAACGATTTGAAGAAATAAATAATTTTGAGAAACACGTTGCAGAAAACGGCACTATAATCTTTAAATTCTTTTTGAACATTTCAAAAGAAGAGCAAAAAAAACGATTGCTCAGACGTTTAAACAAGCCTGAAAAGCACTGGAAATTTTCACCAGACGATTTAAAAGAACGCAAACTTTGGGACGATTATCAAAATTGCTACGAGGATTTATTAAATAGAAGCTCAAAGTCTTATGCACCTTGGTTTAATATTCCTGCGGATGATAAACCAACAGCACGTTATATAGTTGCTAAGATTCTTTATGACACTTTAAAAACTTATACTGATATTAGAGAGCCAGAGTTACCAGCTAAGGACAAAGCGAATATAGATATGTATAAGCAAGAATTAGAAAACGAATAATTAGAAAACATGAAAGTTAAACTCCTACTCCTATCTTTTATTACTATACTATGTAATTTTAATTTAAATAGTCAATCCGATGAAGATGTATTAAAAACAATATACACCGTGTCACTAACTAATGGACAAAGCTATAATTGGCTAGATTATCTATCTAATGAAATAGGAGGAAGATTGTCTGGCTCAAAAAACGCAGAACTTGCTGTACAATACACCAAAGCAGAGCTTGAGAAACTTGGTCTAGACCAAGTGTGGTTACAACCTGTTATGGTTCCAAAATGGGAAAGAGGAGAAAAAGAAATGGCTTATTTTGAAGTTTCTGGTATTGCAAATCAAGTAAATATTTGCGCTTTAGGAGGTTCAATTGCAACTACAGAAGATGGTATCTCAGCAAGTGTTATAGAAGTGAAAAATTTTGAAGAATTAGCTGCTTTAGGAAAAAACAAGATTAAAGGAAAAATTGTATTTTACAATAGAGCAATGCAAGCAGATTTGATTAGTACATTTAATGCTTATGGCGGTTGTGTAGATCAACGTTATGCTGGTGCTTTAGAGGCTGGTAAGTATGGAGCTGTTGGTGTTATTGTACGTTCTATGAATTTGCGCCAAGATGATTATCCGCATACAGGTAGTATGAGTTATGGTGAGTTAACATTAGAACAACGTATTCCTTCTGCAGCAATAAGTACTAATGATGCAGATGTGTTAAGTAAAGCATTAAAGCAGAATGAAAATCTTCTGTTCTATTTTAAGCAAAGTTGTAAGCAATTTGATGATGTGCAATCCTATAATGTTATTGGAGAAATCACTGGAAACGAATTTCCAAATGAATACATTGTAGTAGGAGGTCATTTAGATTCGTGGGATTTGGGAGATGGTGCTCACGATGATGGTGCAGGAGTAGTGCAATCTATGGATGTATTACGCTTGTTAAAAGAAAGTGGTATTAAGCCAAAAAGAAGTATTCGTGTAGTTTTATTTATGAACGAAGAAAACGGATTACGTGGGGCAACTGAATATGCAAAAGTAGCAAAAGAGAAAAATGAGAATCACATTTTTGCTTTAGAAAGTGATTCGGGCGGATTTACACCAAGAGGGTTTTCGTTTGCCGCTAATGATACTAATTTCAATCAAGTACTGGGATGGAAAGCTTTATTTAAACCGTATTTAATTCATTATTTTGAAAAGGGCGGAAGTGGAGCAGATGTTGGCCCATTAAAATCTGAGACTAATGTTTTAGCAGGTTTAAGACCAGATTCTCAACGTTACTTCGATCATCATCATGCATCAAATGATACGTTTGAGCATGTTAACAAGCGTGAACTAGAATTAGGAGCTGCAACAATGACAGCTTTAGTGTTTTTGTTTGATAAATATGGAGTTAATCCTGTTCCAAAATCAACAAAAATTAAAAATTAAGTAATTAGCTAATAAAGTTAGTTTTAAAACTTATAAAGCAATGTTATAACTAATGCCAGTTTGAATATCTGGTTGATTATTAACAGTAAAATCTTGTTGCAAATATAATTTAAGAATGTTCTTTTTACCAAACGAGTATATAAGCGTCCAATAGTTATTGTTTCGATATAAATTACTTACACCAGAATTCCAGCTTTTAAAAGATGTGCCATTTTTTGTTGGAATGACATAATCAAATTCACTCTTTTTATTTAAACTGGTCTGTATATAAAAGTCCACTCCAAAAGCATGTGTTGTTCCTCCTTTTGATAGGTATTTGTACTCAATAATACTTTCTATATAACCTATATTATTATTTGTTCCTAAATCAATAGGTTCGCTATTAAATTTAATAAGTTTTCGATAAACTCCACCGACACTTATACCTAAGTTAACTTTTTTTAGATCTTTTATTTCAAAAGACTTAATGAGGTTTACACTAAAGCCAACATCAACTGATTTGTTATATTTTGAGGTGTTAATTCCTAAATGGCTACCATAATTTAAATAATAATTCTTTTTATTTAGTTTTTTCATTTCAGGATAATAATAATAACTAGCTTCAATTCCACTAAATATAAAATCCCCTCTATTAATGTCCATTACATTGTCGTTGCGATCTTTATATTTTATACGTGCTTTGTTAAAAGGGTAAAGCTTTCTGTCAAAAGGATCTTCGCCTCCAGCTATTTTGTCATGAAAGCCCTCAATAAACTCATCATTTGTAAAAATTGTAAATGGAGATTTACCTCCTGTAAGTAAAAAACTTCTTAAGGTTATAGCAAGTGAAGATTTATTATTTATTGGTATATCTAATTTAAAATTGAAAGCTTTAATTACACCATCATTTTGGACCTCTATAGTCTTTGCATTTAATGTATCAACATCTACTACAAACTCTCTTTCGTGCCATTGGTATTGTTTAACAAAATCTCTGTCTCTATTTAAATTTGGAATATAGGCCTTCACTGGTGGTGCCCATACGTTCCCGCTTGAAATGTTAAAATCTATAGTTGTTTTTTTTGAGGGTTGGGTTTTAAAATGTCCTTCGAGACGTGTAAATAAGAGCCCAAGTGGATGCGTAGAAAGTAATGATGGTTTAGTTATTTCTAAAAGATCTAAGTTTTGATTAGTATCATTTTGCGAAAAAAGAAGGCTAGTGAATAAGATAAGTGATAAAATAAAATTGTTTTTTATTATCTTCATAAAACACTTTTACAATATGATGGGTTTTGTAACAAATATAACTAAAACACTTGTTTATAATAATAGATTTATTTAGATGAGTTATTTCTTAAATTTGATAAAATTTAATCTTTAAATAATGAAGCATATTTTAGTATTTATCATTTTTTTAATGACAATAAATATTTATTCTCAAGAAAAAAATGATAAGCAACCATATTACGAGGTTCCAGACTATCCAAAAGAGTTCACTGCAGGCACTACGGCAGCACGTATGTTAGATGCTTTGGGTTTTCGGTATTATTGGGTGAGTGATAGTCTCACTGAAAAAGATTTGGCCTATAAAGCCAACGAGGAGGGAAGATCTTCTGAGGAAACAATAAAGCATGTTTATAACTTATCTAAAATTATTGTGAATTCTACATTAAAGCAATCCAATTCTAGAGAAAAGGAAGAATTATCTTATGCAGATATGCGTGTTAAAACATTAAATAATCTTAAAATAGCTGCAGATATTTTAAGAGAAAGTAATGATATTTCACAGTATAAAATCATTTTTGGAGAACAAGAAATTCCGTTTTGGAATCTGGTAAATGGTCCTATTGCAGATGCTATATGGCATTGTGGACAGCTTGTTATTTATAGACGTACCACAGGAAACCCAATTAACCCAAAGGTAAATCATTTCTTAGGGAAAGTTAAAGACTAATGAAAACTAGAAGTCAAGGTTTTTTAAAACAGATTCATCCTGTACTACCAGTTAAGGATGTTACCAAAGCAGTTGATTTTTATATCAAAAAACTAGGGTTTAAGCTCGCATTTACTGATACCACAGATGAGTATGGTTATGCAGGTGTATCTAGAGATGGTATTGAGATTCACTTACAATGGCACGATAATACAGAATGGGAAAATGAGTATAATACTCAAATGCTTAGGATTTATGTAGATAATATTGAAGTATTGCATAATGAATATAAAACACAAAATGTGTTCCATAATAACACCTTGTTAAAAGAGACATCTTGGGGAACTAAAGAGTTTGCGTTTTATGATTTATTCGGAAATGGGTTAACATTTTATAGAGATATTTAAATATTATATCATTCCATATTTATGTTTAGAATTAATGCTCCATTGAAGCAAAAAAAGGGTTAATCATTTTGTTTGTCTTCATCTTCTTTTTTCATTTTAATATATTTTGTAACTAAGCGCACTCCTAATCTTGCAAAAAGGATAATGGCAAATACCATTACAATGTCAAATCCATTCATTAATTAGTAATTTAAATATTACTTGTTAGTAGATGTAAATCAATTTTAGTTACAAATAACTAAGCCACCATTTATCTTTATTGTTGGCTTTGTAGGTCATGTATTTTTTGCAGATAGGATATAAAAGCAAAATGATTACAATCCACACAAGATACACGGTAAATAATGAATAGCCATAACCTTGTAGCATACCAGAATTCATGGTGTTGTTATCGAGTATCATTAGTTTCCAATCTTTTCCGGTAACCAATAGTCCTATAATTGCACTTATATGAATAACGAAGATATGCAAGAAATAATAGAAGAAGGGTACACGTCCAAAAATCAATAAAAAGTTAGTGAACCCGTTTTTAATCTTTTCGATAAAATATAAAAACAATAATGCAGGGCCTAAAGTAATAAGGATATATGCTAACGATGGTGGATATTTAGTAGCATTAAAGAATGAAATTATTGTTTTTTCTGTTGTTTCTTGATAAACCCATGGACTTAAATCACCATAAAAATTGAAACCTCTAAGCACAAAAAATAAGATTGTAGCTGATATGCCTATATATAACAGCCATTTTTTCCTTAAGGTGACAGAAGCCTCTTTTTTATAGAATTCACCAAAGCAATAGCCCAAAAGAATAACACCAATCCAAGGCAATACAGGATAGGAAAACCGTACAAAGTGGCCTTCTAAACTAAAACCGTTTGCTTGATGCAACATATACCAAAGTAAGGATTCGATACTATCTCCTTCTTTGACGATGCCGTCTAAAGCATTATGCCCAAAAACAATAAGTAAGCCTAATACTAATATAATGCGCTTTGGGAGATAAATAATTAATCCCAAAACAATCATACAGACTCCAATAGCCCAAATCACTTGAAGTTGTATAAAACCATAGCTCACATCGAACCACCAAAGAAAATTATTGATTACAATTTCGACAAAAACAAGCCATAACCCACGCGTGATTAAAAACTTGGATAGTTGTCCTTTAGTTTTTTTCTGTCCATATAAAAACGCCGAAGTACCAGCCAAGAATACAAATACAGGTGCGCAGTAATGTGTGATAAAGCGCGTTCCGAATAGAATGATGTTTGTAGATTCTAAATTTTCAGGATAATTGCCCATCAAAGCATTGATATGAAAATAATCTCTAACATGGTCTAATGCCATAAAGACCATGACTAAACCTCTTAAGATATCTATTGATTCTATTCTTACCGATTTAATTGATGCCATAAGTCTTTGCTTTTTGAGGTTGAAATGGTATTAAAGACTTGAGGAAGTTTAAAGGTAAATAAAATTATTGGTGTTATTCAGTAGGTATTGTCTTCATTATATTTTGGTTGATTATAATAAAACAGGCAAATCAGTAATAGCTTACCATTAACTAACTTCAAATACTAAATATTTTCGAAGCATATCTAATGCTATTACTGATTCTATCTTCACATATTTTGCCTGCCATTTATTTATTGGATCTGTATTAGTGCTAATACAGCTTCAATGAATACATATAAGTAGGCTACCTCAGTAAATTTTTATTGCTGGCTTAATTCTGTTTCTAGTGTGAAGGTGTAGCTCCATTGCTCATCAATAACATCTTTAAATTTTTTGCGTAAGTCATCTGTTTTAGACTTGCCATTTGCGCTTTCATATAATTTCCATATATTTTCTCTATCTGTATCTAAATCTGCAAAATCTTTATACGGAGTAGAAACAAAATAATCAGCAGCTTCTCCACCCATATATCGATACCAATAACCACGAAGATCACCTTCTTTTTTACTAATGGTAGAGCTCATTTCTTTTACAGCTTCATTAAAAGCCCTACTATCATTTACTTTAAAGCTGGTCACCCAAACAATAGACATGCCTTCTAAAACTGTTTTGCGACTAAACTCAGGCATAGATCTTGTCGTATTATACTCAATACTTTCAATATGGGGTGTAATGAATTGTAAAGCAATTGAACGACACGTTTTTCCTGCAGCATCAGTTTGCTCCATTTCAGCCCAATTTTTGAATCGGTTTGTTGCTACGTATACATTACCTTTACCTTGTAAGCGATGCCAAATATTCCAGGTACCAGACCCATTATTGTCCTTATAACACTTTTTCCATTTTTTTACACCTTCAGTAAAATTTGAGTTTTCACCAAATTTAATAGTGTACTCAGTTAAATCCATGATATCACTTTCGGATTCTTGAGCTTGTGTTGTAGTTGGTAGCAGTAATGCAAAACACGCTACAAATAAAATTGTTTTAAAAAAATTCATGATTAATAGTATTTAAATGGTTAATAATAAATGAATCCCTCTTTAGAATTCTTACATCAAGTAACTTATAATCATTGTAAAATGAAACTGATATAGGACGAATCTGCAGTTGCTTTATCCGAAGGATACTATTTGTTTATCGAAGAATTTTTAGGTGATATAGTCTTAGCTATATAGTTTGAAGACGATTTAGTAAGTCTTCTTTCAATGACTTGCTAATCGGAATAGCCTTTTTTTGAATGACGATATGGCTCGTAGCAACCTCATTGATTTGAGATAAGTTTACTATAAAAGACCGATGTATTCTTAAAAAGTGTTTTGAAGGTAATTTTTCAGCCATATCTTTTAAGGTCATTACCAAAAGATATTCTTTAGTTTTAGAATAGATACGACAGTAATTACGCTCTGCTTCAATATAAAGAATGTTCTCAATACTCACTTTCACCATAGTGTTGTGGTGACGTACAAATATACTATCACTTAGTATAAATGGTTTAGTACCTACCTCTTGAGAACTGTCTAATTCTAAAGATGGTGTATTTAGCTGACTTATGGTTAATTCTATGGTGCGTTGGAGGTCTAATTTTTTAAATGGTTTTGAAATGAACCCATAAGGATGTGTCTGTTTTGCTCTGTTAAAATGTGCGTCGTCAATGTTAGCTGTTAAGTAAATAACAGGAATATTATGGGTTTTCTGCATGGCTTCAGCCGTTTCAATACCGTCTAATTTTCCTTTTAAATTAATATCTAAAAGTAAAATGTCTGGTTTATGGTCTTCAATATGTAGTAAAGCGTCTTCACCTCTTGGTATAATACCAGTAACTTCATAGCCTAACTCAGTAAGCTGAAGAGAAACATTAGCAGCAATAATCATCTCATCCTCTACTATTAATATTTTAGTTTTTTCACTCATTATGCTGCTGTATCTATTAAAAAGTCAAATTCTACGAAAGTTCCACTTTCAGAATGTTCAGTCATTTTACCATTGAGTTGTTGGGTTAATAAACTGATTAATTGTGAGCCAAAACCAGTTCCTTTTGGTGCCAGTCCTTTTATTTTACCAATCCCATTATCCGATACTTTTAATTTTAAATGATTCGATTTCGTTTTTTCTAGGCTGATTGAAATAGCACCATTTTTATTTTCCGGAAAGGCATATTTTAAAGCGTTGGTCAATAATTCGTTTACAATAAGACCTATTGGCACAGCTGTATCTACATCTAAGTCCAAATTGTCCATTGCACATTCTATTTTTACTTTATCTTCTGCATTAAAAGTATCTAGAATACCTTCGCTGAGGTTTAAGAAATAGTCTTTCATCTCTATGCTACCAAGATTATCCCCTTGATATAATTTTTGATGAATTATGCCCATGGATTGCACACGATTCTGACTCGCAATCATAGCATCTTTACTAGCAGAATCTTCCATTTGGGCAGATTGAAGCGAAATCAAACTTTTTACCATTTCGAGATTGTTTTTAACGCGATGGTGGATTTCTTTGAGCAGTAATTCGTTTTCAGCATTTTTATCGCGGATGATTTTTGTGGCTTTTTTATTCTTATTGAAGAAGAAAAACAGAGATAACAGTAATAATCCTAATAAAGCAGCAACCACAATAATAAAGTTTTGAGTTTTACTTTTTTGTTCTAACAAAGCGGCTTGTGATGCAAGTGCTTCATCTTTTTTACCTGTTTCATATTTTATTACCGCTTCGGTTTCAAGATTGGCGATTTTATCTTCAAGTATTTGTTTTGAATTGGAGGTGGCTTTATCCTTATAAAGCATTGCATTTTCAAAATCCCCTAGTTTTGCATAGATTTCAGATAAATCTAAGTAGGGTTTTATAAGACCACTTTGCCCTTTATCGTCATAAGCTTTAATACCAGCAGACAAATGGTCTAGTGCTTTGTTATATTGATTTTGGAGTAAGAAAACTTGCCCAATTTCAGTACGGAAGGTGGCACAGCGTTCCTCACCAATATGAGACTTACAAAGTTCCCAAGCTTCTATATAATCCAATAAAGCGTTATCATAATCTTTAGCTTTTACATAAACTTCTCCACGATAAGAAAGCGCTCTAACAGGAACAAATTTTTCCTCTGGTGCTTTAGTTTTAACAACCTCTAAACAATAATCTGCGGCTTCATAGGCTTTTTTAAACTCTCCAAGCTCGCCATAGCCTATAATTAAATTAAATTGTGCAATGGCAACAGAGGCATAATTACCTGACGCTTCTAAAATAGGAATGGCCTTAAGTGTATATTTAATAGATTTTTCGAACTCTTCCATAACTTGATAGAGCACACCAACAGAACGGTAAGCACTTCCCAATCCCGCTTCATCTTCTAATTCTTCGTATAGTGCAATAGCTTTGAATAATACCTCTTGAGATTTTTCGAGTTTACGAACATTAAGGTAATCTATAGAAAGAGATCTATAGGTATCTGCAATTTTCTTTTTATCATCACCTTTTTTATAATATTCTACGGCTTTTTCAGAATGATAAACGGTAGAATCTGACGGAAACATGCCGTTATAAGCATGCCAATTAGCAAGTTCTTCATGTACTTCAGCAATAGTTTTTGAACCTTCAGATTTTAAACTGCGTTTTAAGGTTTGCAAACCAATGGTATGGAAATTATCTAAGTCTTCTCCTGTGTATGCATTATTGCGCATCCAAGATAAACACGAGTCAATAGATGTTGCTTGTAAATCCTTTACGCTTAGAATTTTGGATTGAGAAAACATACTGCATGTTAGTAAACATACGGCAAAACATGTGAAGATAGTTTTTATCATAAGCCTTTAATAAGGATAAAAAGACTTAGGGGAAATGTAAGATATAAAAAAAAGCGTTACAAATTAAATAACGCTTTAAGTATTTATAGAGCTATCTCTATTTGATTATTTATAATGTCATCAAAGGTTTCTCGTTTTCTTATAAGATGTGCTTTTCCTTTATGTATTAACACTTCAGCTGGTCTATAACGCGAATTATAGTTACTCGCCATAGAATAACAATACGCTCCAGCGTTTTTAAAACACAGAATATCTCCTTCATTTAATTCAGAAATGCGTCTGTTATTTGCGAAGGTATCTGTTTCACAGATATAGCCAACTACGGAATAAAAACGCTCTCGTCCTTTTGGATTAGAAATGTTTAGGATATCGTGTTGAGAACCATATAACATTGGTCTTATTAAATGGTTGAAACCAGAATCAATTTGAGCAAAAACAGTAGAAGTGGTTTGTTTTACAACATTTACTTTGGCTAGAAACACACCAGCTTCACTCACTAGGAATTTACCAGGTTCAAAAGCTAAGGTTAAATCTGTACCATATTCTTTACAGAATTCATTAAAACGCTTGGATAGTTTTTCTCCTAACTCTTCAATATTGGTTTCAATATCACCTGTTTTATACGGTACTTTAAAGCCAGAACCAAAATCTATAAACTCCAGATCTTTAAAATTCTTTGCGGTTTCAAATAAAATTTCACTTGCATATAAAAAAACATCAATATCTAAAATATCACTACCAGTATGCATATGAATACCGTTGATATTCATTTTGGTATTCTCTACAATACGAAGTAATAACGGAATCTGATGAATTGAAATTCCGAATTTACTATCTATATGTCCAACCGAGATATTAGTGTTTCCACCAGCCATAACATGCGGATTAATACGAATACATACAGGTGTTTTTGGGTGTTTAGTACCAAACTGTTCTAAAATTGAAAGGTTGTCAATGTTAATTTGTACACCTAATTTTGAAACCTTCTCTATCTCTTCAAGTGAAACACCATTAGGAGTAAAGATGATATCTTCTGGTTTAAATCCTGCGTTTAATCCTAGTTGTACTTCTTGTATAGAGACGGTATCAATACCAGAACCAAGTGTATTAAATAATTTTAAAACAGAAATGTTAGAGAGCGCCTTAACAGCATAGTTAAGCTTCAACTGTTTCACCTTACTAAATGCCTTTGTTAAACGGTTATATTGTATAGTAATCGTTTCGGCATCATAGACATAAACAGGACTATCATAATCCTTAGCAATTTGTAATAAGGTTGTGTTATTCATTAGTTTTAGTTCTTAATATTCAATTAATACAAAGAGTCAAAAGTATATGTAAGCAATAGTGAAAACATGAAAATTAAAAAATATTACTATTTTTACACAAAATGTTAAATAATTAACAAATTGAAAACAATTGCATCATGTGTACAAGAGATTATTTTATCCAGTCCTTTTTTAGAGGAAGGCCTGTCTCGACAAATCATTAATTTTTCTGCTTTAGCTAAAGATTTAAATAAACCTATTTCCGAGATGCTTCGTAAACCTATAAAAGATGGAGCTATAATGATGGCGTTGCGACGGCATCAACAACCCTTAAATTTAGAAAATTCGGTGCGTTTAAAAAAAATATTTAAAAACTTAGGAGACATTACAGTGCGCTCAAATTTAAGCGATTTCACATTTAAAAATTCTAAAACATTGATAAATAGTCATTTGCAAATTTTAGAAAGCATTAGTGCTAATCATCAAATTTTTTATGCTTTTACTCGTGGTATGTTTGAAAGTAATATAATTATCTCAACTTCAGAAAAGGAAAGTATATTAAAAGCCTTTGAATATGAAACACAAATTGGGTTACAAAATAAACTCTCTGCGATCAGTATATATTTACCAAAAGGTAATTCTAAAATTGTGGGATTATATTATCAAATTTTTAAACGTTTGGCATGGGAGAAGATAACATTATATGAAGTAGTTTCTACAACTAATGAGTTTACTATAGTAGTTGAAGATGACTTGGTTGACAAAGCTTTTTCAGTAATTATGCGCTTAAAAGGCTAAAATATTTCAAAGAGAATGAAAACTTATAAGTAGGACTTGCTATTTATTGAAAAGAATAAGAGTTTAAATTATTTCATTATAAAAACTATTGGTAAAAACGTTTTAGTATGCTTATTTTTGTGCCACCAATAAATCATAAAATATTTCCTTTTTAAAGGAAAAAATAAATTGAATATTTATTATGAATTTACACGAATATCAAGGTAAAGAATTATTAAGCAGTTTTGGAGTACGTATTCAAAGAGGTATCGTAGTTCAAAGTGCTAAAGAAGCTGTTAATGCAGCGAAGCAACTAACTGCTGAAACTGGTACTGGTTGGCATGTTATTAAAGCTCAGGTTCACGCAGGTGGACGTGGAAAAGGTGGTGGAGTAAAACTTGCTAAAAATCTTCAGGAAGTTGAAGAAATTGCAGGTAACATTATAGGTATGAACTTGGTAACACCACAAACTTCTGCTGAAGGAAAGAAAGTACACCAAGTTTTAATTGCTGAAGATGTGTATTATCCAGGTGATAATGAACCAGAAGAATATTATATGTCAGTTCTTTTAAATAGAGGAACTGGTAAAAATATGATTATGTATTCTACTGAAGGTGGAATGGATATTGAAACTGTTGCGGAAGAAACACCACATTTAATTTTTACTGAAGAAGTAGATCCTGCTTTGGGATTACTTGGGTTTCAAGCGCGTCGAGTAGCATTTAACTTAGGTTTATCTGGTGCAGCGTTTAAAGAAATGACCAAATTTGTGACTGCATTATATACTGCTTATGTAAAATCAGATGCATCTTTATTTGAAATCAATCCGGTTTTAAAAACTAGTGATGATAAGATTATGGCGGTTGATGCTAAAGTTACTTTAGATGACAATGCGTTATATAGACATAGAGATTTAGCGCAATTAAGAGATTTACGTGAAGAAAATCCAATTGAAGTTGAAGCAGGAGCTTTAGGTTTAAACTATGTGGATTTAGAAGGAAATGTAGGTTGTATGGTAAATGGTGCTGGTTTAGCAATGGCAACAATGGATTTAATTAAACAAGCAGGTGGTGAGCCAGCTAACTTCTTAGATGTTGGTGGTACAGCAGATGCTGCCAGAGTCGAAGCTGCTTTTCAAATTATACTAAAAGATCCTGCTGTAAAAGCAATCTTAATAAATATTTTTGGAGGAATTGTACGATGCGATAGAGTAGCACAAGGTGTTATTGATGCCTATAAAAATATGGGCAACATTACTGTGCCAATTATTGTACGTTTACAAGGAACCAATGCAGACATCGCAAAAGAATTAATTGACAATTCTGGTTTAGATGTAATGAGTGCAACAGAATTTCAAGAAGCTGCGGATAAAGTACAGGCCGTTCTTTCTTAAGATAATAAGTATTACTAAGTAAAAAAATGCGTTTTAAAAAAAAACGCATTTTTTTATTTCAATAATGTTAATAGATTGATAATCACTATCTATTAGGTTATTTTTGTCGTTATAAAACACCAGTAAATGCTAAATTATAGCCTAAAGATAAATCGCCTAAAATTACTATTTAGACAAAACTAGTTTTACTTAAAGCGCCTTAAATAGAAATCCTTTATTTTTTGTTCTGTCTTTATTATTTAATAATTAATTTCTTGCTCAATTTATTGTTTTTAGTTTCTAACTGAATGATATAGATACCTGTTCTTACATATGGCAATGTAATATTGTTGACTCCGTCTCCTTGGAAAGATGTATTTAAAACTTCTTTTCCTAGAATATTGTAGATTTTTATTCTAACATTTTCATTTTGAACTCCAACAATTCTTAGTTTGTTATTGCCAGAATTATAGATACTTATTTTATCCAAATTTTCTTCATTAATACTTAAAGCTGGGTCAGGATAAATTCTACTATTAGAAAAAGCGATAGACCCATCAAAACCAGGGTTTGTTCCTCCTCCATCAGCTACAATAGAAGAAGTATCACCTATAACTTCATTAGATAAATACGCTGTATCACTTATATGAGTTACAACAAACTTAAAATTATCACTAGAGGTAATTCCTAACTCAGAAAAATCAACGGTAAGAGTATGAGTGCTACTTGTAGCATCATTGAGTGGTGTTAAATTGGCATTGCCATTAGTTCCGTCAGAACCATAGTTGTGAGATGCACCACTTGCAAGTGTAAACCAAGCTCCAAAGCCAGCATCGAAAGCAATAGCATAATCTGCTGTAAAACTTGCAGGAAAAGTTATTGTTGGGACTCCATTACCATTTGCAGATATGGCTCTTCTAAGACCATCGCCT
Source organism: uncultured Winogradskyella sp. (assembly GCF_963975125.1). GTDB lineage: Bacteria > Bacteroidota > Bacteroidia > Flavobacteriales > Flavobacteriaceae > Winogradskyella. The sequence goes on from NZ_CAXBGB010000019.1 coordinate 35,972, forward strand.
GAGTCTGTAAACCCTGTAGTATCCGAAAAACCACCAGATTGTGAATCGACATAAATTACAACAGGATTATTTAAATCACTAGCACCTCTTGAGAAAGTAAAGGTAATGGTTGTTCCATCATCAGAAATACCAAGTGTAGAACCTCCAACGGTTCCACCAAATCCAGAATTTCCATTTCCTGAATAAGAGGATTGCGCAGGCATGGTAAAGCTCATCAATATTGCTATGAATATTGCTAAAACGTAATTTTTTTTCATAATAATTTAATTAAGTGATTAGTAATACTTAACTAAATTAAGTTTTTTATTTAACTAATGAGTATTTGCAAGTTGACGAAAACGTTTTCGTGTTAATAAAAAGGTAATAATAAAGTCCTATTTATTATCTTGTTTGTTATAATAAGAATCC
>NZ_CAXBGB010000020.1:0-35839 GCF_963975125.1 uncultured Winogradskyella sp.
AACAATTTAACTTGTGCATCAGCTTCTTCTTTAGCTTTCTGTTCTGCTAACAACTTAACTTGTGCATCAACTTCTTCTTTGGCTTTCTGTTCTGCCAACAATATAGCTAGTGCATCAGCTTCTTCTTTAGCCTTTTTCTCTGCTATTAGCCTAGCCTTAGATTCAGCTTCTTGTATTGATTTTTCTTCAGTATCAATTTTGGCTTGAGCTTCTGCTTCAAGTTTAGATTTCTCTTCGTCTTCTATGTCTAACTTAGCTTGCTTTCTTCTTTTTACAGCTCTTTCTCTGATACCTTCAAGCTCTTCTTGCGACATTTCTGCTACTGCATTTCTTTTTTTAGAAAATAATCCACTTACTTTTTCATCTCCACTATATACATATTTCTTTTTAGCTATAAATCTGTAAGCCAAAGTAATTTCGTGAGAGGATCCAAATTCTACTAATTCTCCTATAGATTTTTCTATATTATATTCTAAAGCAATTTGCTTTGTAATATTTAGTCCAATTCCTCCAGAAACACCATACACATTATTATAACCTAATTGTAGCCAAAGCCCTTTAGGAACATTTATCATAGCGAGTCCAGAGATAATAGTTTCGTCTTTTCTGAATTCTGATCTAAGTATGGTTGTAAACTTAGTGTCGTCGAAAAAACCTCGACCATTAAAATAGCCTGTATGCATCACATGTGCCTGTATACCTTGTTTTGGATTGTCCTCAATAAGCATAGATGACTCTAAATTATATAGAACAAGGTTGTTTACTGATACACCAAAATCTAAAAACTCTGTACCATAGTTAATCCCAGGATTTACAGTAAGTAAAAAATTTGATGGTACGTTTTGTAATGCAGGATCATCAAAATTTGTAATTACATTAGACATATTTATGCCACTTTTATAGGCTCCGACATTAAGTCCAAATGTTAAGTTACTATCTGTATTTAACTTTACATTATAAGCGAAATTTAATAAGCCACCAAATGTCGTTAAAACACCATAATTTTGTTGAAACACAGCTAATCCAGCACCAACATTTTCAGAAAAACGACCAGAAAAACTGGCTATATAAGTTTCTGGTGCATTTTCAAACTGCGTCCATTCTTTTTTATTGCTAATATTAAAGTACTTATTTTGCTCTCTAACAAAGCTAAATGTTGGGTTAATAGCATAGCGATTAAACACTAATGAGTTTCTTATTGGTAAGTCTAAAGAAACCACACCATCATCTTCTTGAGGAAAGACCATCTGTACAAAACAGAATATTATTAATATGGTCAAAAGATACTTTTTCATATTACTTTACTATCGTTATAGAACCTAGTTTTGTTTTTAGATCTGCAGTCGTAATGATATAATAATATAAAACGTTAACGTTTGTTAGATCTAATGCATTTTCTGGCCAATTATTTTGATAATTAATGGTTTGAAAGACTACTTGGCCACGATCATTTAAAATTTGAACTTCTGTATTTGTGCCAGTGACATATTGTTGGGGAATAGTCCAAGTATCATTGATGCCATCTCCGTTAGGACTGATAACATTAGGAATCTTAGGTACATCTGGAAAAGGATCAAATTCTTCTTGTACCACAAACACATATTCCTTTGATGCTGCACATCCTACCGTTTCTGTAATGACAATTTTATAATCACCAAATTCTGTTGCTTGGTATGTGTCTGTTGATTCTCCTATGATTAATGAGTTATTAAAATACCATTCAAATTCTGGATTATTTGCAGTCGTTGTAACGGTTACCATTAAGGTTTCTCCATCTTCAATTATATTTACTTCATCAACATTTAGTGAACTATCAAATAATTCACTTACTAAATCTATTGATCCTGAAGCTGAACAGTCACCTAAATCTACTTGAACAGAAAAGTTGCCTGACTCATTAGTTTGATACATTTGTGCCGTAGCATCAGGTATAATGACTCCATCTTTAAACCACATGTAGCTATTTCCGCCTATGGTATTTAAAGTCGTTAAACCTTGCTCAGGACAATATGGATTTCCTAAACTTGAAGAAATAGTAATATCGGCCTCACCAGAAGTTGCTTCACTAATGGTAACACGATTTGAAAACGAATCTGATGTACAAGATCCATAATTAGTTTCGGCAAAATAGGTACCTTCAACATTTACTGATAAAGAAGAACCTTCGTCAACAAAAACAGATGTTGTGGAGCTCGTTTCTTTATACCAGTTAAAAGTAAGACTTGGGTAGAGTAGAGGTGAATCGTTAGCTCCTGTACCCGGATTATCAATAGTTAAAAGATAGCTTCCACCTGTACAATAAGCGCCTGTTGACACTAAATTATTGATAGTAAATGGCGAATCTTGCAATTTATAATATGCGGCAAAATTTTCTGAACCTGAGCTTGTAGCAACTGGTGAACTACTTTTAATTCTAATTTTATAATTTTCTCCTGCTGTAGTTTCGGGTAATGAAAAACCGAGCATTGCTGGAGATGTCGTTATGGATCCGGCTGCAGAAGTAAATACAACTGTTGGGTCAGAAAAAACACCATCTGCATCTGAGAGTTCTATGGTAAACTGATTTGTAGCGTTTAATTGAGATTCTGGAGAAAAGACAAAAGTAGTGCTATAAGTATTAAATGACTCACTGGCACAAGCCTGGCTAAACCCTAAATTAGGCGTGCCAATAACTATTTGAGCGCCTACATGCTCTTGCAAAGCAAGAACTAGTAAGCAAAGCAAAAAAAGTCTTTTTACTATAGTGATTTTATACATGCGGTTGTAATTGTAATTATCTATTCTATAAGCATTATTTATTGAGGTATTTTGCTAATAAATCCAAATGATTTTATTGTAATTGAAAGTTATATTGTTTTAGTCTTCATCTTCAATAAGATCATTAGAAGCAATGATTTTATTCACTCTTAATCTAAAATCTGGATATTTTGCACTTTCAGCTTCTATGAATGTTTCATAGTCTGGTCCTTTAGAATATAAGTTGTTAAAAGCTCTACTGCCATACCAACTTTCTAAATCATCATTATTGGTATAACCTTTTCGAAAAATATTTCCTTCACAATTATTAAAATAAGTTCTAGTAAACGCTATTTTTTCCAAGTTCTCATTATTAATTTTAATTTTATCGTCTAAAATTACAGCTGGATTGAAACCAGAAATAACGCTTTTATCAATTGTAAATGAAGCATCTTCTCCTATATAGATAGCTTCTTGCACTAAACCAATTTTAATATCAGAATCTAAATCATCTGAAATATTAACCAAGGTTAAGTTTTCTGCACTAACATAAGTTGAATTCTTAGTAGAATCTACATTTTCAATATCGTCATAAGACGAAACGTACATACATCTTGATCCATCTGCGCTAGACACATAAGGAGATCTAACTGCTAAAGAATTAACAATATTACATTGTGTACCATTATTAAATTCGTAGTCATTCTTACTAGATCTAAAAGACACCATTTTAACTAGTACAAGTTCACCACCAAGTATATTAAATGAATTTCCTTCACAATAACTTACCATTACATTAAATAGTGTGGTTTTTAGACCTACACCTGCTAATGTAAGTCCATTAAAATTTCCATAGTTTCTGGTTTTTTTGCCTGCATATTCTATTCTTACAAATTTTAAACTACCAGAATCACTGAGAGGATTCTCACCTCCATAACTGATACTTTCAAAAGATGAAGGACGTAAACCATAATCTATAGCAGTTTTGTTTCCAAAAAGATTTGTAGGCGCATCACCTAATATAAAGATGCCTCCCCAATCTCCAGGTTTTTTATCACTCTTGCTAGATGTAAAAACAATAGGGTCGGTTTGTGTACCTTCTGCGATAATTTTAGATCCCTTACTGATTATAAGAGAGCCTTTAGTTTTAGAATCACCAAGGATTACTGTCCCAGGTTCTATTGATAGTGTAGCATTGTTTGTAACAAACACGTCACCTAATAATAGGTATGTATTGCTTTTAGATAATTGTATGTCTTGAGAAATATTACCACTTAATATTTGAGTCGGTTCGCTATAATCCTTCTGATTTGGTTTAAACTCTGTCCAAGAATTTAACCAATTGTTATAGCCAATTATTCCTTTTTCTTGCTGTGCAAAAGTATTACCAATTAGTAAAAAAAAGATGAGTGCGGTTAAAGTGAAATTTTTCATAGTCGTTAGATTCGTTTGTTTAGATTAATTACTTTTAACTATTGAATTCAAATATAAAAATTTTACCTACGAAATACAAATATTATCGATAAAATACGCTATTTTGTGATGTATTTAGGTTTTTTCCTACAAAATTATAGTAATTTACAATAAATAAGCATTTAAGAATAACTACTTGCTAATCAATTGTTTGTTTAAAATGTAAAGAAATTAAAAAACCTTGACTAAAAATAGTCAAGGTTTTAATAAATAAAAACTATAAAAACTAACTAATCTTTCTTAAAGTCTTCGTAGGTGTGTAGTGTTTTTAATGTAGATTCATAAAACAATATGGCAGAAATTAAATCTGTAGTATCCGAGTAGGGCAATATTTTCTTTTGAAACTTAATAGTGCTCTCAAAATAAGTGTCTGATGCTTCTATATTTTCTTTTAAAGCTTTCTTATTGTCTTTAGTTTCAGGAATTCCTAGAGATTCCATAGTTATACCAGGTTTTGTTGCAAAAGCTATATTTGGTAATATATTAACGATGACTTCTATACGTTCTATATATAAAACAAGTAAATCACCTTTTTTCATTTTTTCTAAATTATCTCTACTGTGATATTTAGCAATGTTTACTTTACCACTAATTATACTCTGAGATTCTCCTTTTTTCTGTGCAAAACCTATGTTTATTATTAGAAAAAACATAGCGCTAAAAAGAGTGAATTTTGTTTTCATGTTCATCATTTTTAATTAATCTTATTGAAACAAATCTATACAATTAATTAAATAAAACAATTAAAATATCATTTTTTTAGTAAAATTATTTAACACTTTAAATACATATATCATAGATAAATTGCGTAAATAGTGGATTAAAAGCATATTTAATCGACGAAACGCGCTATTGAAATTTAACATAAATATGACAGATTTAAACACAAAAAAGAGTTAAATAACAAACTAAATTTATAGATTTTAGGCAAAAAAAGTATCTACACGTTATTTTTTTTTGCTTTTTTAGCAATCAAATTTTACTGTTTTGAATAGGTTAAATTATATTCAAAAATTCATATTTTAATTGAAGCCTCATAGTAAAGTTTTTACTTGCCCTTTTTCACTCTATATCCATTAAATTTTTATTGTTCTGCGTTTATTATTTATGAAAACTCACAGATAAGGAACAGTATTTCATCGGCATTTTTTGCAAAAGCATTCAATTCATCGTAAAATCTATGCATTCATGTCTTTTTTAGTGGATTATAGTATGAATCTTGGATTTTTGGTATTCCCAAAATTTATTAACCTATGAAAAATCTACTTTCAATCTTTTGTGTTATTTGTTTATACAGTGCATTAAATCCTATAAATGCTCAGATGGAAACACTTATTTCAGATAAGGAAAGTCCTATTTATGATCGTTTAGAAAATCAATTAACTAATACTGATACCATTCCTGAATATAGGTCTAAATCAAATAAACTAAAATTAACTGGTATTATATACGAAAGCGATGGAGTAACACCCGCAAAGAATGTTATCCTATTTATTGAACAACCTAATGAAAATGGTGATTTTGAACTGAGAAATAAAGGTGATAGACGTTATGTATTCCATAGAAGTTGGGTAAAAACTGATACTGATGGCAGATATACATTTTACACCTTTGTACCTGGCAACGATAGGCGTTATAATCAGTTGCAGCAAATATTTCCATTAATTAAAGAATCATCAAAACAAGCATATCAGTTAGAGACATTTCTATTTGATAATGACCCATTATTAACTAAGCGTTGTCGTAAACAAATTGCTAAGAAGAGTGATCCTGCAAGAATTATGAAGTTAAAGCAAGTGGATGATTTATTAATCGCGGAAAAAAATATTGTATTGGCTTCTACTGAAGTTAAAACCAAATAAGATATTATTTTGAACCGCTTACTTAACAGTAATATAGGCTAACTCATCTGAGTTGGCTTTTTTTATACTACTTATTAATTTCAATAGGTTAGGACTGCTTATTCTATAAAAACCTTAGTCAACTCAACATCGTCAAATTTCAGTTGCAGTATTACATTTCATCTTTTATAAACGAATTTGAAACAAATGAGTGTATTATAGCTAAAAACAAGAAAAACATATTTAAAGACACTATACAATCAGAGAAATAATCACTTTTATTTATGTTGAGACAAGAGATTAAACATTTATAAATTCTTAACTGCAATTAGATATTTACTGATTAATCAAATAATTATTTAGAAATAAATCAATGTAAAAGGGTATAAATCAAAAAAATGGTAGCATCTTTGCTTTTCAATTAGTATTATAAATTAAATTACATTACAATGAGTAAAGGAACAGTAAAATTCTTCAATGACGCTAAAGGTTTTGGATTCATTACAGAAGAAGGAGTTGACAAAGATCACTTCGTACACATTTCTGGATTAGTAGACGAAATTCGTGAAGGCGACCAAGTTGAATTCGATTTAGAAGAAGGTAAAAAAGGATTAAATGCGGTAAACGTAAAAGTTATCTAATACATATACTTCTAGTTTTATAAAAGCCCATCAAAAATTTGATGGGCTTTTTTATGTTTATTTATATAATTAATCCTTAGTCTTTATTGGTTTTAACCGTATAACACCAAAAGTATCCAAAAGTTTTATGATGATGTAGGTGGTATCAATCTCATACCATTTTACACCAAAATTAGCTCTGCTTGCATTCTCATGATGATTATTATGATAACCTTCACCCATCATTAAAAAGTCAAATCGAAAGAGATTTTTACTGGTGTTTTTCATTTTAAAGTTTACATAGCCATAAATATGACCAAACCAGTTAATAATTACACCATGTATTGGTGCCATTAAAAACGTTATTGGTAATAATAGCCATTGCCACCATGCAGTTACAAAATATACAAAGAATAAAATATAAAGTGTTATCCAGAGCAATCTCGAAAAGCGCGAACTTGCAAATCTATCAAACCCTTTCCATTGTGGTACGTTTTTAGTAAAACGCTCGTCTATTGAAACTCGTTGTTTATTAATATCTTGATAAATGGTTTTTGTTTTCCACATCATCGCAAATGCATTAGTATCATACGATGGAGAATGCGGATCTTTTTCTGTATCTGTATAGGCATGGTGCATACGATGCATAACACCATAACCATAAGCGCTTAAGTAACTTGAACCTTGAAAAACCCATGTAAAAATAAAAGTTAAGCGCTCCATGGTTTTAGACATTGTAAAGACCTGATGTGCTGCATATCGATGCAAAAAGAATGACTGAAAAAATAAGCCTCCATACCAAAGCATTAAAACAAAAATAACAACCTCCATAATTTTTTTGGCAAAGATAATTTGATGTTCTATTATAAACAATGAACCTAAATCAATTAAAATGCCTTTTATAAACGTCTTCTAATTCTACTTAAAGCTTGTGGTGTCACACCAATATAAGAACTGATGTATTTCAGCGGAATTACTTTTATAAGTTCGGGACGCTCTTTAAACAGCTTAGTATAGCGTTCTTCTGCTGTAAGATTTAATAAATTTTGCTCTCGCTTAGATTTTATTAGAAAGAGACGTTCTGCTGTTAATCTACCAATTAGGTTTCCAATTTGGGTATTGTTATAAACCGCTTGCAGATCGTTATAGGTAATACTTAAAATAGTCGTTTCTGTAAGTGCTTGTAATTGATACGCAGAAGGTTTTTGTGTTAAGAACGAATCATAAGCACTAATAAACTGGTCTTTAAAGCTAAAACCAAATGTGATTTCCTTTTCTGGGTTTTCTTTAGGAATAAATAAACGCACTACACCAGTCTCAATAAATGAGATATGATTTTCTATAGCATTGATTTTTAAAAAAATCGCTTTCTTTTTAATCACTCGACGCTGTAACTTAGACATAAAAAAATCCCAATCTAATTGAGATATGGTAGCAATTTGATCTAAGTAAGATTTTATCTGTTGCACTATTTTTAATGCTAAAAATTATGCGAGCTAAGATACGGATTCATATTTCCATTAAAATAAATTTGAGAAAGAAACAACTATAACTTAAGACATTTTTTACAAACCCTATTATTTATACTATTTTTGTAATCTTAAATAAATAACATAAAGACCAGAAATGATGTTTAAAAATTTAATAAAAAAAATGTTTAGTTCTAAGAAAGGAACTGGTGCAAAAGAAGGTACCATAAAATTTTTTAATTACAAAAAAGGATTTGGATTTATAACCCTTAAAGACTCTGAAGAAGAGATTTTTGTGCATACAACAAACCTCATAGACAAAGTTAGAGATAACAATAAAGTTACATTTGACGTAGAAAAAAGCAAAAAAGGTTTAATCGCTACAAATGTGCGAGTGGTTAAAAAGTAAAATTTAACAACACTATATATAACCATCTTAATTGATGGTTTTTTTGTTTCTTAAAGTTTTTAACTTCTCAACTAACGTTAACACTACTCTTTATCACATTCAATAGAACAGTATTGTTACCTTTACCAAAATTATTTTTATGTCAAAACGTTTTTCCGATTTAGGGATTAATGAAAATCTACAAAAAGGCCTCGCTAATTTGCAGATTACTGTTCCTACAAATATTCAAGAAAAAGTAATTCCGTTGGTATTACATCAAAACGAAGATGTAGTAGCTTTGGCAAAAACAGGAACAGGAAAAACTGTAGCTTTCGGATTGCCTTTACTGCAATTAATCGATATTGAGAATAGCAATATACAAGCGGTTATATTAGCACCAACACGAGAATTAGGTCAACAGATCTATACAAATCTCGTAGCCTTTGCTGTGCATACACCTTCTATTTCTATTGCTACAGTTTGTGGTGGTATTCCTATTAAACCACAAATAGAACGTTTACAAAGTACTACGCATATAGTGGTAGCAACACCAGGTCGTTTGACTGACTTGGTAAAACGTAACGCTATTAATATTAAGGATATTACGTATTTTATTTTAGATGAAGCTGATGAAATGGTGAGTGCCTTAAAAGAAGACCTAGATGCTATTATTAAAGAAATCCCAAGAGCAAGGCGTACGTTATTGTTTACAGCGACTATGCCTGGCACTATAAAACAATTGGTACAGAATTATATGTCTAAGAAGGTGGTGCATATAGAAGCTGATATGGAAACAATTGGGCATCAAGGTATAGACCATCGGTATGTGGTTGTAGAGCCGATAGAAAAATTAGACGTCTTACTACATTTCTTAAATAAAAAAGAAGGACAACGTGGTATTATATTCTGTAAAACAAAAGCAGCTGTAAATAAACTGGCAAAGAATTTAGCTATTAATAAATTTTCATCTGGAGCGCTTCATGGAAGTTTAAGTCAAGGTATTCGTAATCGGATAATGGGTCAGTTTAGAGAAGGTCATATTGATATTTTAGTGGCTACCGATTTGGCGGCTCGTGGTATTGACGTTAAGGAGATTGCTTATGTGGTAAATTACCATTTACCAGATACTTATGATGCTTATGTACACAGAAGCGGCCGAACAGCAAGAGCAGGAGCAAAGGGTTTAGCAATAACTATTCTACAACAAGAAGAAGTCATTGATATAGCTGAATTTGAAGACGAATTAGGTATCAGTTTTAAAGAACACAAAAAAGCAGATGCACAAAGTATAGAAGAAAATAAAGCTTTGTTATGGGCAAAAAAAATATTTAAGACCAAACCGAATCGTAATATTTCTGAAAGCTTGAGAAAAGATATCCGAACCATTTTTCATCATTTAACCAAAGAAGAGTTGATAGAAAAAGTATTGGCACATCAATTAGAAGAAACAACTTTGGCTACACCAAAATTAGACAATTCTAAGAAAAAGAAAAATAAGAAATAGGTATGGTTCAATAGAACTTTATTAAGAAATTGCAAAAGATCGCGGCAGATTATGATGTTACAAAAGACGCTATCTATAGCAATAACAAAACTATAACCTATGATGTGGTTTTTGAGGCCAATGAAAATTATATTAAAGCTGTTTTTGATCATAACGGAACAATTCTAAGTTCTGAGGAGTATTATGAATATGTAAGAATTCCTAATGCTTTAATTAGCCAATTGGTTAAAGAATTTCCTGGATGGTCTTTTAATAAGAGTAATTGCACAATCATATATTCTAATGAAGGTGATGCAAAATTCCAATACACTGTAAAACTTAAAAAAGGAAATAAATCTAAATTGATTACAAATTAACCCTGACCATAATTATTAGTTCATTATAAAGGCAGCATCTTTTAGAGATGTTGCTTTTATTTTGTTTAATTCCCAAGAATGGTATTCTTACCTTTGCCCGAGAATTAAAAAAATAATTCTTACGAAAAGTCCTAAATCATTCGACTTTAAAAGAAAAAATAAGGAATAGTTATGGCAAATAGCATAAAAGAACAACAAGAGATTCTCGAAAAGTTGAATATTTACGCGCTCAATCCCATGCAAGAACAAGCCATGGAAGCAATTGATAAAAACGAGAAAACCATACTATTGTCACCAACAGGTACTGGGAAAACTTTGGCTTTTTTATTACCATTATTAGAACAGTTAGACCCTGAAAGTGAAGACGTACAAGCCTTAATTATTGTGCCTTCTAGAGAATTAGCCATTCAAATAGAAACCGTTATTAGAAATATGGGTTCTGGTTATAAAGCCAATGCCATTTATGGAGGTCGTTCTATTGCCAAAGATAAGATTGAACTAAAACATACACCTTTCATTTTAATTGGTACACCAGGACGTCTATTAGATCATTTTGAGCAAGCACGTTTTACTACCAAACACATTAAAACTTTAGTGATTGATGAGTTTGATATTTCTATAGAAGTGGGAGCAGAAGGTGAGATGAAACAGATTATGAGTTATTTGGCCAATGTCACTAAGCGCATACTAACGTCTGCAACACCTGGCTCTTCTATACCTAAATATTTAAATATGGTTGGTGCTAAAACCTTGAATTTCTTAACAGAGAAACCAAGTTCTAAACTCGAATTGAAGACTGTAGTTTCACCATCGGCAAACAAACACAACACTTTGGTAGATTTATTACACCATGTTGGTAGTGATCCTGGTATTGTATTTTGTAATAAAAAAGAGCGTCTCGAAGATTTAAGTCGCTTCTTAGATAAAAAGAACGTTGCACACACGTGTTTTCATGGTGGTATGGAACAACGCGATCGCGAGCGTGCTTTAATAAAATTAAGAAATGGTAGTGTGTCTGTACTTATTGCTAGTGACTTAGCCTCTCGTGGCATTGACATCCCAGAAATGAAATATATTATACATTACGAAATGCCTGAAGCAATTCAAGAATACACACATAGAAATGGAGGAACAGCCAGAGTAAACTCTAAAGGAACGGCTTATTTAATAAAAGGCGATCGCGAAGTGTTTCCTGATTTTGTTGGAAAATCTCAAACTATTCGGATTAAAGAAGGGGGTGATATTAAACCACCATTTTGGATAACCCTATTTATTTCTGGAGGACGAAAAGATAAAATCTCTAAAGGTGATATTGCAGGTTTGTTTTTTAAGCAAGGCAATATAACTAAAGACCAATTAGGTGTTATTGAACTAAAACAAGATTGTGCCTTTGTAGCTGTACCTGTTAGTATTGCGGATGATTTGGTTGGCAAATTAAATAATGTACGTTTGAAGAAAAAGAAGGTTCGGGTTAGTGTTATTTAAATAGTCTATTTCGTTTTAATTTTGAGTTGTAATGCCTAATCTAATATCTGTTCAAGTGGTTTTTAAATAAAAAAAAACGAGAACAGTTTTAAAAACTTGAATTTTTTAATAAGCGTACTCTTAAATTCTTCTGATTATCTATACTATTTTCTAAGGTATAAGATACGCATGTAAATCATCAATATGATTGATTTTGCTATCTAAATAGTGTGCATTGGGATAATATGGGCTTTATTCACAAGGTTTCTATTATAAATTAATGAGTTATGTTTTCTATTAAACAAGAAATAAGGCGACCAAAATTTTAATAAGACATGTTAGAAGAGAAGTATAATATTTTAGGAATGGAAAATGAATTCTACATTACTTTTATAAATCCTTCTAATTAGAATTTTATATTCTTCAATATTTATCTGACTCCCTTCCCTACAATCAATTTTATTTTAATATTTTTTGACCACCTTTAATAAAATAGTAAAAACCTATTTATAATGGCGCTTTTCTTTATCTATAAATTTGTTTTATAAATATAGCTTCCCATTTTTTCATTAAAATGTTTAATTACTCAATAATTATTTATATTTTCGCATATACAGTATATACACTATTAACTGTATAGACAATTATAAAGTAATTATAGTAAATGAAAATAGTTATTTCAAATTCATCCTCAGAGCCTATATATGCGCAGATAGGTAGGCAAATTAAGGCTCAGATTATTTCAAGTGATCTTAAAGAAGGAGAAGGACTGCCATCTATTCGAAAACTAGCAAAGGAGCTTCACATTAGTGTAATTACTACCAAACGTACTTATGTAGAACTCGAAAAAGAAGGATTTATAGATACTGTTGGAGGAAAAGGAACTTTTGTTGCAACTCAAAATAAAGAACTGTTGCGCGAGAAAAAGATGAAATCTATCGAAGATTTAATGGCAGAGACAGTTACTAAAGCACAAAAATTAGGAATAAAATTTGAGGAGCTACAAGAGATGTTAACTATTCTCTATAATGAGAATGACGAATAAAATTAAACTAATAACAATCAATATTCTATTAAAAAGAATTTAATGAACAATACATTAGACATATACAACCTTTCCAAAGACTATGGTGATTTCCGTTTAGATGACGTTAACTTTTCATTACCAAAAGGATATATTATGGGACTAATCGGACCTAATGGGTCTGGAAAAACTACCATAATAAAAATCATCATGAATCTTATAATCAAGCAGAGTGGAGACATCAAAATATTTGGAAAAGATCATCAGAAATTTGAGATTGAAGCTAAAAAACGAATCGGATTTGTATATGATACACCCAAGTATTACGAACATCTCAATTTAAAGCAACTAAAAAATACAATTGCACCTTTTTATGATAATTGGGATGAAACAATTTTCAATACAATTATTAATCGTTTTGAACTGCCACTGAATAAAAAACTAAGAAAATTTTCTAAGGGAATGGCGATGAAGAGTGCTATTGCTATTGCTTTATCTCATCACGCAGACTTCATTATTATGGATGAACCAACTTCAGGACTAGATCCAGTTGTAAGGCGAGAATTACTAGATTTTTTTAGGGAATTAATGCAAAATGAAAACAAATCAATACTATTTTCATCACATATTACTAGCGATATTGAACAAGTGGCTGATTATATCACCTATGTACAAAACGGGAAAATAGTTTTTTCAAAAACTAAAGATGAAGTCTTTGAGAATTATGCTATCGTCAAAGGTGGAAATGATCTTTTGAATACTGATTCTAAAAAAGGATTTGTTGGTATTAGAAAGAATGAATTTGGTTTTGAAGCACTTACTGATAATGTAAATAAATCGAAAAAAATATTTGGTAATAAAGCTATTTATGATAAAGCTAGCTTGGAAGATATTATGTTTTACAATAACCTAAAATCTAAAACTGTCTGATGAAAACAGGACTACTAATCATAAAAGACTTTCGAGCTAACTGGATGTATCAATTATGGGGATTAGCCATTCTGTTTTTTGCAAGTGTTGTGTTCACATACATAGTGCTTAAAGAAAACGGTAGAGCTGATCCGGAGCTTGTTATATATTTTATAGTAGTACTATTGAGCAGTAGTGCTGTTTCCCTACTATTTATGATAATTGATGAATTATACCAAACAGACGAATTATTTATAAGCCTACCAGTTAAAAGAAATCAAATTGTTATAGCCAAGTACACTAGCTCTATTGTACAAATAATACTTGCGCTATCAGTACATTTTCTTGGTGTTCAAATTGTGAGTTATTTCTTTGGTGAATTAAATAATTCTGAATTGAAAATCATATATAACCCAATCGTTTGGCTATCCATATTTATAATATTATTACTTTTCAAAAGCTATGCGTATCCGCTTTACTTTAAGTTTGGCTTGACTAAAGGGGTCGGAATTCATTGTGTAATTCAATTCTTAATTCTTGTTATATTTATTATTAGTTGCCAAATACATAATCCCTCTTATTTCATCCAAAGAGCTTGGCAATGGATATTAAATCAAAATGTTTACTTGATATTGATGAGTATAATCGGGAGCTTTTTGCTGTTATTATACGGATCACTAACTCTATCTAAAAAACTTTATAGAAATAAAGAATTATGAATCTACAAATGGTATTAAAATTGATTTTTCGAGATTTTAGTGTATATAGAGCTCGTATTATAATTACCTCTGTGATTGCATTGGTTGTTGGTATGTTTATGATATTCATTAATACACATTTAGATCGTATGTTTGGAGGCTCCAGCTCATTTATTATTTTGACAATCATAGTCCCTTTTTTGCCTGAACTTAAGAATAAAAGTGTATGGATACAAACAGCTAGTTTGCCTGTATCAAGAAAAGCAATGGTTACATCACGGTTTTTAAGTTCTTTATTAATTTCTGCTATTAATCTACTTATCTGGGTTATAGTATTTAATGTTTTAATGAAAGTTCTAAAATCAGATCCAAAATACGCGTTAAGCAGTACTATAATTAGTATAGTCTGGATGAATCTAATATTTAGTTTGGCTCTATTTTATTTTGCATATTACCGTTTTAGCTTTATGGTAGCGCTGGGATTTTATCTTTTTTCTATGATAATCCCGCAGTTATTACAAACTTTATTAAATCGAACTAGAGGTTTTGTTCTTGAAGATTTTAACCAATCATTTAGCTTATCCATAATGGCAATTAGCCTACTTATTATTTCATTTTCAGTATCATATTTTCATTTCCCTAAAAAAGACCTTTAATTTAAATCAAGTAAAAACAGGTAAGGGCTTCATCACCCGAATTATTAATCAAAAAACGAACAATTATGCAATTAATCATCAAAAATTTAACAAAGACCTATAAAAATGGAGTAAAAGCTATTGATAATGTAAGCATTGAATTAGGTACAGGAATGTTCGGTTTACTTGGACCTAATGGCGCAGGAAAATCTTCATTAATGCGTACCATAGCTACGTTACAAAGTCCTGATGCCGGAACGATTACTTTTGGTGATATTAACGTTTTAGAAGACAAATTGTCTTTAAGAAAAATATTGGGCTACTTGCCGCAATCCTTTGGTGTTTACCCAAAAATGTCGGCAGAAAAATTATTAGATTATTTTGCGAATTTGAAAGGTGTTAGTTCTAAATTGGATAGACAAAAATTAGTGAAAGAAATATTAGAAATAACTAATTTGTATGATGTCCGTAAAAAATATGTAGATGGTTATTCTGGAGGAATGAAACAACGTTTTGGCATTGCTCAACTCTTATTAAACAGTCCCAAACTAATTATTGTAGATGAACCGACAGCTGGTTTAGATCCGGCAGAAAGACAACGATTTCTAAACGTATTACGAGAGGTTGGGACAAATAGTACTGTGATTTTTTCGACTCATATCGTTGATGACGTGAAAGAATTGTGTAATGAAATGGCTATTTTAAATGGCGGACGAATTCTTAAGCATACCAGACCCATAGAAGCTACTACAGCCCTTAATGGTCAAATTTGGACAACTAATATAGTGCGTGAAACGCTAGAAGTAATGGAGGATAAGTATGATGTGTTATCCTCTATATATAATCAAGACAATTCTTTAAATATTCGAATCCATTCAACCATAAAACCAGGCAAAGACTTTGAAGAGGCAGTGCCACAATTAGACGATGTCTATTTTATAACCTTAAAGCAAGACGAGAAAGTGCTTACTTAACGGAATAATTTTTTAAAATATCTTAAGTGATCACTATTAATGGTATAATCTGTTGTTTTGAATGCTCTTAAATGGAACACCTTGCTAATTTAATTATTCATAAATCAACTAGTTGATACAAGTCTAAGGACAGTTTGAATTTGTAGGAATAAACTTAAAAAATACAATTATGTTTACTAAAATATTCAAATACGAATTAAAATACTGGTTTAAAAACCCTTCATTATATATATATATCATATTTTTTTTAATAATGTCAATACTAATTGCAGCTACAAAAGCTGGGATTTTTGATAATTTAAGTACAACTACAGGATCTACGATCATAGCCAATTCGCCAATGAGAATTGAAAATATGTTCAGCACATTAACAGGTTTAATATTCTTTTTATTTCCTTCAATAATTGGGTTATCGGTTTATAGAGATTATAAATGCGGAATTAATACAATTTTACATTCCTATCCTTTTACTAAGGCCAATTATTTATTTGCTAAATTTTTAAGTGCTGTTACTATAGTAACGCTTATAGTTTTAATAGTTGGTATTGGCATGTATGTGGGATTTAGACTGCCAGGAACTAATCAAAATATTATTGGATCATTTCAATTTATGTCCTATATCCAAATATATTTAATTTATATACTACCAAATATTCTATTATATGGAGCAATCATTTTTGCAGTTGTTGTGTTTACTAGAAAAGTAATAACGGGTTTTATTGTTTTTATAATTCTGTTGTTAATGCAAACAACTATGCTAAGTCTTTTATCTAATCCAGACTATGCAACTATTATAGCCTTATTTGAACCCACAGGTGCTTCTGCAACAATTTTTTATACAAAATATTGGACTATTGCAGAACAGAATGAGCTATTTCTACCAGTAAAAAAACTCATTATTTATAACAGAATTTTATGGTTAAGCATTGCTACAATTATTTTTGGTTTTGTTTACAACTATTTTAAATTTAATCAACATCCGATATCATTTTCATTTAAAAAACAAAAAGGGGAGCGTGTAATTAAAAATAATTTTGGCAGTATTACTAGGGTCGAATTACCTAAAGTAGCTTTAACTTTTTCTACTATTCATTACTTAAAAATAACATGGAAACAATCTAATATCGATTTTAAATACATTGTTAAAAGTATCCCATTTATTGCTATCCTTATCGTATGTACAATCATTTTATTAGTTGATTATATAGGAGGTGCAAATTTTAGAGGAACTTCAAGATTCCCAGTAACTTGGAGAATGTTACATTATGTTGAGGCTTTCCAGTTGGCCATAATTATTAATACTTTTTTATATGCAGGAATTCTTACACACAAAGCAAGAATTTCAAATATACACTTACTTGTAGATACAACACCAATACCAAATTGGTCAATTTTACTATCAAAATTATTGGCATTATTTAAAATGCAATTCTTAATGTTAACTGTTATTTTAATTACTGCACTTTCTTTTCAAATTTATAAGGGATATTATAATTTTGAAATCAGCCATTATCTATTTGAATTATATATACTCAACTTTATTTACTATATGCTTTGGGCAATGTTGGCGGTATTTGTACAATCATTGATTAAAAACCCTTATATAGGCCTATTTATACTAATTATTATTTTCCTAACTGTAAGTACCTCTTTACTGAGATATATTGGTATTGAGCAATCCATTTTTGTTTTCAATCAAGGAACTGGTTATCGTTATTCAGACATGAATGGCTATGGCAATTATTTATCAAGTAACTTCATTTATAATTTTTATTGGCTATTATCAGGAATCTTACTTTTAATAGGAGCAGGCTTATTTTTTATAAGAGGTTTGTCCTTTTCGTTTAGCGAGCGTATATCCATAGCAAAATTGAGGTTAACAAAAAAGACAGCAATAGGATTTGGAATCATTCTTATAGCTTTCTTAAGTACGGGTTTCAGCATTTACTATGAAAACAATGTAATAAATACTAGGATTTCAGCCAAGGAACGAGAACAAATTATAGTAGCCTTAGAGAAAAAGTACACCAAATACAAAGAGTATGAACAACCAAAAATTGTTTCAGTAAAAATTGATTTAGATATATTTCCGAAGACATTAGACTTTAATCTAAAAGGAAGCTATCTATTAGTAAATAAAACCAAAGGTGCTATTGACAGTCTCTTTTTAAAACATAACGATTATCCAAGCACATTTGAGTTTAATACACCAAATACTTTAGTTTCTGAAGACCGTCTTTTTAGGTTTAATATGTATCATTTAAAAAAATCATTACAACCAGGAGATAGTATTCGATTAAATTTCACTATCAAAAACAAGCCCAATACCTTGCTTAATACTAATTCTCCAGTATTAAAAAATGGCACATTTCTTAATAGTTTTAAGCTGGCACCTACATTTGGTTATAATGGAAATGGGTTGACAGACAATGAAGTGCGTAAAAAATATGGCCTTCCAAGTGTAGCATTAAAGCCACATCCATCAGATTCTACCGCTTTGCGAACAAATGAATTGACAAAAGATGCAGATTGGATAGATTTTGAAGCTACTTTAAGTACCTCTTTAGATCAAATTGCGATTGCACCTGGATATTTACAAAAAGAATGGTTCGATGACGATAGGCACTATTTTCATTATAAGATGGACCAAAAAATGTTAAACATCTATTCGTTTAATTCAGCACGCTACGAAGTAAAAAAAGATACATGGAACGATGTTGCTTTAGAGATTTACTATCATAAAGGCCACGAATATAATTTAGATAGAATGATGGCAGGTATGAAAGCCTCATTAACTTATAATTCTAAAAATTTTAGTCCGTATCAACACAAGCAAGTACGTATAATTGAATTCCCTAGAACCTATGGAAGTTTTGCACAATCGTATCCCAATACAATACCGTTTTCAGAAAGTCATGGTTTTATAGCTGATGTAGATGACAACGATGTAGGAGGAATAGACTATGCATTTGGTGTGACTTCTCACGAGGTAGCACATCAGTGGTGGGCACATCAAGTAATTGGAGCTGATGTATTAGGTTCCTCAATATTAACAGAAAGTGTATCGGAATATGTACGATTAAAAACTTTAGAACATCAATATGGAAAAAAGAATATGCATACTTTTTTAAAATATGCTTTAGACCGTTATCTAAGAGGGCGCAAAAATGAGTCAATCGGTGAAGACCCCTTAATGTATATGAACAGTCAATCGTATATCCGTTATTCTAAAGGAGCACTTGTGTTTTATGCCTTTAGTGATTTAATAGGTGAAGAAAACTTGAATACTGCATTAAGCAAGTTTATCGAAAAGAATAAGTTTAAAGGACCACCATATCCCACTTCAATTGAATTGGTTGAAAACATTAAAAAAGTAACGCCAGATTCTTTACATTATGCAATTAAAGATATGTTTGAAACTATAACACTCTATGAAAATGAGGTCGTTGATTTTACAACTAAAGCATTAAATAATGGTACTTATAAGGTAGATATAACTGTTAATGTAAGTAAATATAGAAGTGGTAAAAATGGAATTCGCTTTTATAGTGATAACCAAATAGATTCCATTTTTTATAAAACAGAAACGATGAAAAGTCCTAAGTTATCTCTGCCTTTATCAGATTACATTGATATAGGAATTTTTGGAGAAGAAGAAATTGATGGTAAAAAGAAAGAAATTGTATTGTATTTACAAAAGCATAAAATAACTTCAATACATAACAAAATGACCATAATCGTAAACCAAAAACCTACAGAAATAGGAATAGACCCATACAATAAATTAATAGATACAGATTCTAAAGATAATAGGATGAAGTTATGAGGTAAAACCTATTTTTTTATTAATACATGTAAAAAGAAATAAATATCAAAGGGATACTATATCATTAAGTTTTGGCTAAAAATGTTGACTATGACTAACTAATAAAAACCATCCTATAATGTACCGCGCTATTTAACTTGAGCTTTGGAAAAAGTGAAAGTGGTTACTATAGTTTTCATTAAAAAATTTCTTCTCAAATCTTCTCTTACTAAAGTTAATGGAACACTTTTTTTATGCGACGCGACGTAGGAGGGAAGCGTAATATGTGTGGAATGGGTAAAAAAAGTTAAATAATTATCCACAGATATTTTAGCATAAAGCTCATTGTTTTAAAAACAAGAAAAACAAAAAGGAAACAGATATTAAAATTGGATTTTAGAAAGAAAATCTAAAAACAGAAATAATACATCGAAACAAATTCCTGAATAATGTCTAAAAACAGAAAAAGGTTACCCATAATGGATAACCTTTTATAGATTTAAAATTATGAGATTATTTTAAACTTTCTAACAGTTTCTCTGCAACTAATTCAGATGAAGCTGGGTTTTGACCAGTAATTAAATTTCCATCTTGAATAGCATAAGCTGCCCAATCGTCTTGTTTAGAGTAGATTCCTCCGTCTTTTTTCAACATGTTTTCTACTAAAAATGGTACTACTTCTGTAAGACCAACTGCAGCTTCTTCGCTATTTGTAAATCCTGTTACTTTTTTACCTTTTACTAACGGATTTCCATTTGCATTTTTAACATTTTTTAATGCTGCTGGTGCGTGACATACAAAACCAATTGGTTTTTCTTGACTATTAAATTTTTCAATTAAAGCAATAGAAGTAGCATCGTTTGCTAAATCCCATAACGGTCCATGTCCTCCTGGATAAAACACAGCATCAAAATCATCAGGATTTATATCAGCCAATACTTTTGTGTTTGCAATTCTTTCTTTTGCTTCTGCATCTTTATTAAAACGTTCTGTAGCTTCTGTTGCAGCATCTGGAGAATCACTACTCGGATCTATTGGTGCAGCGCCTCCTTTTGGTGTAGCAATAGTAATAACGGCTCCTTTATCTAATAGCGTGTAATATGGATTTGCAAATTCTTCAACCCAAAATCCTGTTTTCTTTCCTGTATCCCCTAATTTATCGTGAGATGTTAATACAAATAATATTTTCATTTGATTTTCTTTTTTTAATTCAATTATTTCTTCTGAAACTTTTTCAGAAGGTGTTTCTTTTTTTGTCTCTTTACAACTTGATGCCGTAAGTACTGTTAGCACTAATGCTACTATTTTTATTGTTTTCATATTTAAAATTAATAAGCCATTTTTACAATTTCCTCAACTTTTTCTGGTGATAACGACTGATGTTCTCCTAGTCCTAACCAACCACGATCTGTAAAACGTTTTGCAATTTCTTCTGCTGTTCCTTCGTAATCGTTAGTATAATCAGACAGTTTTGTGTCGATTCCTAAAGATTTGAAAAATGCAGTTGTTTTTTCGATAGCAGTATAGGCTTTATCGCCGATACTTCCTTCAGTAATATTCCAAATACGCTCACCATATTGTGCTAATTTTTCTTTTTTAGCTTCAAAATTATATTTGTAATGACTTTCAGTTATAATTGCTAATGTTCTTGCGTGATCTATACCAAATAAAGCAGTAAGCTCGTGACCCATAGCATGAACCGCCCAATCTGTAGGTACTCCTTTTTGAATTAATCCGTTTAATGCCATGGTACAACTCCACATAAAATTAGAAGCTGCTTTATAGTCAAACTCATCCTTTAACATAGTTGGTGCAATTTCAACCAAAGTTTGCAAAATACTTTCAGCAAAACGATCTTGTAATAAAGCTCCAATTGGATAGGTCATGTATTGCTCTAAAACATGCGTAAAAGCATCTGCTAAACCATTTACCAATTGACGTTGTGGAATTGATTTTACAACTTCGGGATCTAGAATTGAAAATTGTGGAAACAAACCAGGACCTCCCATAGCGAATTTCTCCTTTGTTTCTGCTCTTGTAATTACAGCTCCAGAATTCATTTCAGAACCTGTTGCTGGTAATGTTAGCACAGTTCCAAAAGGCATTCCTTTTTCAGTTCTAATATTTTTAGTTAATATATCCCAAGGTTCATCACCTTTATATAAAGCTGCGGAAGATAAAAATTTAGTTCCGTCAATTACGGAACCACCACCAACGGCTAATAAATAGGTAATATTTTCGGTTTTAATTACTTTTAAAGCTTCCATTAATGTATCATATTCTGGGTTTGCAGGAATACCTCCAAACTCGATCACATTTACTTTATCTAAAGCCGTTTTTACTTGGTCATAAATACCATTCTTTTTTATACTTCCTCCACCATAAAGTAGTAATACTTTGGCTTGTTCTGGAATCTCATTGGCAAGGTTTTCTATTTGGCCTTTACCAAATATAATTTTTGTAGGATTTTGAAAATCGAAATTGTTCATCTTCTTTTTTTTAATTTCTTATAGTGTAAAAATTACTCAATTACTGTTACTAAATCTTCTGTGCTTTTTCTAACCTTTACAAGATTTACCAACCAATCGCTATCGGCATCTCTGTAACCAATTGGTAACATTACTGCACTACGCAAACCTTTTGCTCTTAAGTCTAATATTTCATCTAACTTATCAGCGTCAAAACCTTCTAAAGGTGTTGCATCTACACCTTCGTAAGCAGCAGCTGTAATAGCTTGTGAAAATGCGATGTATGCTTGTTTAGCAGCATGATTAAAGTTTACTTCTGCATCTTGTTGCGGATACATTTTTAATAACATTTGACGGTAGTTTTCCCAGCCTTCGTTTTTAAACCCGCGAATCTCATTTGTTAAATCGAACATATAGTTAATTCTATCTTCCGTATAGGTGTCCCAAGCAACAAAAACGAGTAGGTGAGAGCAGTCTGTAATTACAGATTGGTTCCAAGCTATTGGTCTAATTTTTTCTTTAATCTCTTGGTTTTTAATTACAAATATCTCGAAAGGTTGTAAACCACTTGATGTCGGAGCCAGACGTGCTGCTTCCAAAATGCGTTCAATTTTTTCTTCTGACACTTTTTCACCATTCATTGCTTTTGCAGCATATCTCCAATTTAATTTATCTAATAATTCCATATTCTTTATTAATAATTGTGTTTAAATTTTTGTTATTTGATCTGATGTTAATATTGTTTTTGTTGAATTTGAATTTGCCAAGACGATCATAGTTTGTGCAATATCTTCAGCTTCTGTAATTCTATACTTTTTTAATTTTCCGAGAAATAAAGGTTGTAGAAGTTTAAATACAACCAATCCAATTTTTTCTCCAATACGTTTTTCTTGTCTCTTACCTCCAATAATAGAAGGCTGTAAAATGTGTGTTTTTTCAATTTTTTCTAAAAGCACAGCTTGTTCCATTTTACCTTTTGTTTTGTTATAAAAAATACTGCTTGTTGCATTTGCCCCTAATGCAGAAACTACTAAAAACGTAGGTATTCCATTTGCTTTTGAGAGTTTTGCGGCAGTAACCGGAATTCCAAAATCTATTTTTTTATAAAGTATTTTGTCCGGTGTTTTCTTTGCTGTTGTACCAATGCAACAGAATACTTCATTTGCTATAAAATCTTTCTTAAATTTTTCTAATTCTAAAATATCTCCTACAAACTGTTTTACTTTTGAGGGTAGCCCATCTATTTCTTTTCTAGAAAACAATTTGATAGTTTTATAACGATTATCATCCAAAAGCTTTTCTAAAAGAATAGAACCTGTTAAGCCTGTTGCTCCCAAAATTATTGCAGTTTTTTTCATAATTAGATTTTAATACTGTCCCAAGCTGTTAGAAATGCTTCTTCAATATGTACTTTGGTCAATTGAAATTCGTCCTGCTTTTGAGCCATCATTAAAAATGATAAAGGGTTTATCGAATAGGCATATAAAATATAATCTGAAAAAGGCTTAATAACGCCTTCCTTCTTACCACGTTTCCATAGATCGAGTAGGGGTTGTAGATGCTTAATTCCTTCTTTTCTACTAGGCTCATCAATTATTGGGGTGTTATTACATTGGTTTAAAAAAAATGAATATTCACATTCATTAATTTTAAATTCTGCAATACGTTTCCAGATGAGTTCAAAGCCAGTTTTAACCGGTGTATTTTCATTATAAGTCTTAAAAACAAAATCTGTGTATTTCGATTTTACTTCTAAATAAGTTTGGTTTACCAAGTCTTGCTTATTTTCAAAA
Source organism: uncultured Winogradskyella sp. (assembly GCF_963975125.1). Classification (GTDB taxonomy): domain Bacteria; phylum Bacteroidota; class Bacteroidia; order Flavobacteriales; family Flavobacteriaceae; genus Winogradskyella. Next base: position 24,158 of record NZ_CAXBGB010000020.1, read on the forward strand.
TATAAATAAATAGTAGCAGGAGACACGTTTGCCATTTTTGCAATTTTACTCATTGGCGTTGCATGAAAACCATTGTTGTTTACTAATTCAATGGTTGCTTTTATAAGTGCGTTACGTTTATCTATGCTTTTTTGAAGTTTAGCCATGTTATTCTAATTTAGGGTACAAAGATACAAATAAAAATGAATGTTCATTCTTTTTTATATAAATTTAAAAGACAGTAACTTATAAAATCTCGATATTAAACTTGGCCTCATAAAATTTTGGCTAAAACAATAGGCTATTCAAGATCAAATTATCCAGTGGATGATTTGGCTTGGATACAACTTCTAATCGTATTTAGCTAATAATGTCCACAGGACATTCTTTAAACGCTAAATAGTCTAAAATATAGCGAATGAGCCGTTAATTGTTTCCAAAATTATATACTATTTTAAAGAATTGATTGATTATCAATTTATAAAATACAATTACTAGTTCTATTTTACATATTAGAACTATTCAAATAGGATGTAAGAATGCAATAAGTGCATAGAAATTTATTTTACTTAAATTTTATGCTCTTGTGGCAATCCACGAGAATCGTCTAAAATTTTTTATCACGTACATTTTCGTTTACGCGATTTTTAAAAGAAGTAAAAAGCTAGCTTTTATGTGCGGCTGGCAAGCGGCTGGGAATTATTCGCCAGATTTCTATTGTTTAATAAAGAGCTCATGAATGCTACGCATTTGAGTTTGTCAAAACAATCGAGCGATTGGCAGCGGACATTTTACATACTATTCAACTAAAATCATCCAGTGGATGGTTTTATTTGGATACGCAATTAATAGTAAAGTCTGTTTTATAATAAATCTCTAACTCACAATTAGCTCAACATAATCATCAACGATATATAACAGCTACGCCGTCTATATATCTATAATTATGTTTAATAGCGCTAAAAAGCGCTATTACGCTAATTGCTATAAAGTGTCCTATAATGTACTTGCGTTATGTACAACATGGGCTTTGGTTAAAAGCGCATGTTAGTATTCTTATTGTAGAAAAATTTTATCTATTTATTTCTTTACTCACTTAATGGAACACTCTTTTTAAGAAAGGGTAGAGGAGTGGTGAAAAATGTGTGTGGAATGGCTTATAAACTACAAGTCTAATTTTTCTTTGGTCTTTTGTATAAAACCATCTAGTAAATAAGTCGTAGTATCTAATTCCTTAGCTTTTTCGAAGTATTCTAAGGCTTTTCTATACTCTTTATTATCATAATGATAAACACCAAAATTCATATAACAATAAGAATTAGTGCCGTCCAAATTCATAGATTCTTCTAAATCTGCAAGACCTTCTTCTTTAAAGCCAAGTTTAATCTTTGCAAATCCTCTATTATTCAATGCATAAGCAAAATTTTCTTCTAACGTTATTGCCTTTTCAAAGTCTTTTATTGCACTTTCATAGTCTTCTATTACATTATAAGTATAGCCACGATTATTGTATGCTAAACTATTATTTGCGTCAAGTTCAATAGCTTTATTGTAGTCTTTAATTGCTTCTTCATAAACTCCAGAAAAGGACTTTATAAGTCCCATATTTGTATAATCATTGGAGTCGAATGTTTCACTGAACTTAATAGTATACAAATCATTAACTCTTAGGGCGTTGTCATTATCTTTTATTTGCAAATATGCACTAACTAATAATTGATATATAATTGGCTCACTATAACCCTTATGAAGCACTTTCTCGAATGATGCAGCTGCCAAACTATAGTCTTTATTATTATAGTGCTCTGCACCAACACTATATTCTTTAGGTGCTTTTTTGAATTTCAGTAAATCTAATATTTGTCTACCGTCATTATAAACCGCTGTACCATTATGAAGCTCAATTGGTTTGCTACTAGGAACGATGTTTATATAGAAATCATAATAAGTAGAGATATTAAATAAAGCAAGGATAACTAAAATATGGTCGTTTAAATCAACAAAAAATATAAAATAACTTAATACAAGAGAAAGAGCCAATGAAGCTAAAGGTCCCATTAAATCAATAAGAATTTGTTTATTGATTGAAAGTGTTTGTTGTTCAATTACACAAAGGCCAATATTCCAATTAAAGGGTTTTTTATTAAAAAAAAGCTCTAATCTGCCAAAGACAACTTTAAAACTTTCCATTGGGTCACCATAAGAACCTAAGTATAACGTTACTTTTTTATCTGTAAGTAATAATGCAGGAATACCATGACCTAATTCATGTATTAAAGTTGTAAAAGGTCTTAAGATTACTGAAAATAAGAATAAGAAAACTATATAGTAAACAAATAGCATATTTATTAAATCCTTTAGTTTATTAGTTGTGCTTTTGAATTCTCAATATAGCATAAATGAAAATAAAAACCAGCTTTTTTAGAGCTGGTTTATTGGCCTGACGGAGGAGTCGAACCTCCCTTTTCCCTTTAAACATAGTTTGATTGAGGTAGTAAAGGTCACCAATTAACTCGGGAGCATCAGGCGGAAAGGAAGTTGGGCTCTCCTCCGACAAACTGAATTAAACATGTCAGTGCAAATAAAACTGCTTGCACTATAAACGACTTGAAAAATGTAATTACATATGTTCTCATAATATTGCTTTTTAATTTTGTTAATAACTCTACTAAATAGCTGATAACACTTGCAACCAGTGACTTAATTACTAATAACCCTAAATCAAGGTCTATGCAAAGATCTTACTGTATATAAATATACTTGTTTAATTAAAAATGTATAGTGTTTTAGTGATAACTTTTAATGTTTAAATTCTTTATCTAACCAAACACCATATTTTAACCATAACTCATAGGCAACAAACCATTTTGAAATCCATGGTATTGTATCTACAAAACTAAATGGTGTAAACGGTGACAAATCACTTGGATGATATAAGCATAGGCTATGGTCATTATATAAATGAGGTACTATTCCAAATTTTATTTTTGAGTCATTGATATAAATATTCTCTTTTCTACCCTTTTTGTTTGGATTATAAACAAATATTACATCATAAGTTTTTTTACAACCATTTGGTTTTACTTTTCCTCCTCCAACAAGTTTTCCATCTTTTACAAAAGACTTAATCCAGTCAAAATTATCTTCGACTAGTTGTTGTTGGATGTAAGCACTAATAAGGTCTTTACTTAAATCTCGAGATCTGTATTTTTTTCTTAAATCAATATTATTCAATTCCTCCAAAATTTCTGTTTTCTTTACTCTTATAGCCTTTAGATGTGTTTACATTTCCAGATCTATCTACAAAAGCGTTACCTGACATAATTGTTGCTCCAGCTGCTTCTAATTGATTACCTTCATTCTTGGCTATTTCTTTTAATTGTTCTGTAAGAATTCCTTTGATTCTTTCGCTACCAAACAACTCTTCAGCAATTCCAAAATCACCATTTTTAAGCTTTTCCCATTTTTCCTTATAACTTTTAGCAAAAGCTATAAACTGAGTATAGTACTCTTTTTCCTTATCCCATTTTTCAGTAAAATCTTCATCTGAATTAACTGGGTTTAGTACTTTTATTCTTTTGTATATACCTTGGTTTTCAAATAAGTATTGGTAATCCGAATATCGTTTTACGATTTTATTTAAAACATTATCGATAGTCTGATAGATTGATGGTTCACCTTCATATAATTCACCAAAAATTGTTGTTAAGACAATACTTGAAGTTTTATATTTTGGATTCTTTTCAAAATAGATATCCCTGTATCTCTTTGTTAATTGTACTGCTCGTTTAAGAGGTTCTTTATTATAAACATCATCATCTGGTAATTCTTCTTGTTCAGCCTTAGCTTCATTTAGTGCAGAAAATGTTCTAAAAGCTTTGTTCAAAATTGAATTAACTACTGTTTCAGCTTTTTGATTAAACCAATTTGCGTAACCTTTTGGATTTGAAGATGACCAAGATTTTAGTTCTCTATCAGGAACCATAATTTTGCTATCTCCAGTAATTACTATACATCCAGGAAGAACGTCCATATGGAAATCGCCTATATAATTAATACGTGCACATCGGTTTTTCTTTATCAGCTTTTCTTTATATACATCACTACTAGTTAAAACTCTAATTAAGTGGTTATATATTTCTGATGAAGTATAATTGTAATAGAGATCTCTAATTTCTACAGTAATATCCAAATCAAATTCCTCTTTACCTCTAGGCTTTACTGTTGTTCCTATGGCTTTTGATCCTTGTGGATAAACTAAGAAATCAACCTTAGAAAAAAATACTTCATCCTTTTTAAGGATATCATATATAGCGTTATAAGCCGATTCCATTCTTTGTTTTCTTGTCTCATCTAACTCCAACGAAACAGCAATTCGAGTTAGGATGTCTTCTCTTTGAAGACCATTTTCATGTAAATATTTTTGTAAATTCATTTTATATAATATGTTTAGTATGTTGTCCTATTCTTGTTTTACTGTCATTAAAGCATTCTTTACTAATTTCATCTTCAGTAACAAAAGCATACTTTTTTGTAAACAGTTTATTTTGTTCAAGCTTTATTAATTCACTTAGCTGACTTTCGTTAAGTTCTATGCAAAAAATGTTATAAACCAGAGAATGGTATTTTTCATTATTAAATCTGGTCTGTTTAGATAATAAATTCTCTTTAGAATATAAATATTCAGTTCTTATAGAATTGAAATTATCCACTGTTAGTATTTTATTATCAATTAATTCTTCACGAAATTCTCTCCATACACCAAGTTCTCTATCTTTTCCTGATTTAAACCACTTCAATACATCTGGCAAATGCTTGGCTTTAATGAAAAACCTTAAATCTCTTGGGTTTTTAGTGTCTGGTTTGACAGATGCATTCCAATCTTTAGTAATGTCTTTATTACCAACCAATTTGTAAACGCCACCAACTGGCTGATATTGATTTATTTTGCTTCCTTTAACTAATAAATATCTTTATGAGCCAGGTAATTTTATTTTTATCAAATAACTCAATGACACGTATACCAGCTTATTAGGAATTAAGAGCCAACATTTAATTGCTAACCAAGAATATTTACCATTATTTTTTGCTATTTCATATAAACCAACAATTGTAGTCATAATGAAGCCTATGGCTGTCGTGACTAAAATTTCCTTATGGAAATCAGAAACATTTTCTAAAAAATAGTATCTGTATATCAAGTATCCTACTGATAAAAGCAACAATATGAAATACAGTAAAAATCTATATCTAATGTTTTTCATTTATTCATTGATTTTATCTGTTGAAAGTTTATACATAACACCAAATGCTAGGATTAAAAAAGCCGCAGTAACTTGCACACTATTTTCTTTTCCTTTTTGCACCCAATTGGCGAAATGTTCACAGTTAAAACTTAATAAATTATATTTATCACCTAGTCTAGAATAAGCCCTTTTAATGGCTTGATTTTTGTTGGCTCATAATCTATCAAGAGTTTTGATAACTCAATTTTAGATAGAGTTTTTACACCATTTTCTAAATTGCCAATAAAAGTCTCATTACCTACATAAACTATGTAATGGTTGAGTATTCTTCCTAATCCATTTCTTTTTTTTGCAACAACCACATCAGCTGGATATAATTGTGGAATCAATTGTAATTTTTTAATCATAAATTTATTTTTTTATTAAATATTATTTTTCTTTTCTAACTCCTTTAAATTTGCCTCCAGTAGTTTTTACATCCATAAATCTACCAGTTTCAGTATCCCTTTTTACAAATAAATTTGTCTTTGGGTTTAATACTTGCGAGCGCTGTTTAACAGCTCCTATTCTTGCGTTGTCTCCAATAGGTTTATTTCTTGCCATATCATTATTTTTTTGTTAAATTGTGATAGAAAATAATTAATCTACACTATCATATGTGTGAAGTGTGACAAACTGTAAAGTCACACTTTTCGCATATAGTATTGATGAGAAGTATGGACATAGAATCTCACTTACTAATTATATCGGACAAAGGGCAAAATGATGCAGATGCCCAAGGCTCTATGACATATTTATATGAAACATTTAGAGGTTTTGTTTATAATGTTATTCTTAAGAATATTCATTTTAATTTAAATAAAGAAGAGACTGCATTGATTGTTATGTCTAACGTATTTATGCATGTTTGGAATAATCCACTAGATTGGGAATTTGACACCTCAAAACACAAAACTCAAGAAGGCGGATACAAATCATATTTATCAGTAATTGCTAAATTTAAACTTTTAGAAGAATTACGTAAAAGTCAAGGAGCAAGAGAAAATGAAGAAAATATAATTGATGAAGAAGATAGCGAATGGAAATGGTCATTATTAGATGACGAGCTTGATTTTCTAGATGAGGAATTGGCAAAAAGAAGAAATCTAATTGATGAGTGTTTAACAGAGTTTCCTCAAAAGAAACAGGACATAATAAGAATGTACTTTTTGCTTTATGAAGATGGTAAGAACATGAATAGCCAAAATATTAAATTGTTGGAGACAATGTTTGAAACAACATCGCAGAATATTAGACAAACTATTTCTAGAGCAAAAAGAGAAGTAAAAAAAGTAATAGAAAGCAAAGCAGTCAATAAATAGAGATATGGCATCTGAAGATAAGAACATAAGTAAACTTTTAAGGAAATTCGGTTACGGTTTTCCTCAAACAGAAGAAGAAGTTAATTCATTCGAAGAAAAGTTTAAAAAAAGTTATGAAAAACCAAAAAACTGGCCAGAATTATCTGATATTATTTCCAGTACTAATAAGGATAAAAAAGTGATTAATTTGAGTTTCTCAGAAAACAAATCTGTTTCTAATCTTGCAATGGCGGCTAGAGAAGGGAAGGAGATTTCAAAAAAAACCATGGAGCAGATGAAAAAGGATAAAAAAGATGCCAGAAAGAAATGATTTTTTATCAAGAAATGATGTAATCGAAATTAATGAGTTAGCCAGCGGAATTTCTGAATATTATTTTCCTAATGGACAAATAGATCCAATATTTATAGCCGAAAAAAATAATATATCTTATAGTTTTGGTGATTATGCCGATTCATTTGATGGATTACTTGAATGTGAAAATAAAGAGTTTCACATTTTCATGAACTTAATTAGACTTAAGCAAGCATATTCTGAAAGAGCTAGATTTACTTTTGCCCACGAATTAGGACATTATTTCATTGATGATCATAGGAATGCGTTATTAAAAGGACTTTCTCCTAGTCATTGTTCATATACTGGGTTTCAGAGCCGAAATAGGGCAGAACGTCAAGCAGATTATTTTGCATCATGTCTTCTCATGCCAGAAACCGGATTTAAAAAGTACTGTTTTAGAAAAAAGTTTGAATTTAGAATTATTGATGAATTGGCAAAAAAATATGGTGCAAGCAAATCCGCTACTGCACTGAGGTTTTGCACAATTGGTAATCATCCAATAATGGTTGTTTATTCACATGACAATAATATTAAATGGTATTGGTCTTCTATCGATTTTCGTTTCAAGTGGTTAAAGTATGGTAAGGATAAATTACCTGAAGATACAGTTGCTGGTGAGTATTTCAATTTAGGAAGAAAGGTTTCTAGAACTGAACCTGTATATGCAATGGATTGGTTTAATATAAAATATGACAATCAAGCTGATTTGCCGTTTAAAGAGCATTGTTTAATGCATGATAGGCATTGTTTGAGTATAATTTGGGAAGAATAGTTTGATTATAAAAATTTGAAATAGAATGTAATATAGTATGGATAAGCAAGGAGCAGTTGCACTTTTACGAAAAGCACTCAATATACCAGACGCAACTTTTAGGGAAGGGCAATGGGAAGCTATCGAAAAACTTACAGTAAAAAAAGAAAAGCTACTAGTTATTCAACGTACTGGTTGGGGAAAAAGTTCTGTATATTTTATAAGTAGTAGAATTTTAAGAGATCAAGGCAAGGGACCAACCATAATTATTTCGCCTTTATTAGCATTAATGCGAAACCAAATTGAAGCGGCAGAACGTTTAGGTATTAAAGCAGTATCTATTAATTCTAATACTTTTGATCATTGGAATGAAATCAAGAAAGCAGTATTAAATGATGAAGTAGATGCGCTTTTAATTTCTCCAGAAAGATTGGCAAACGAAGGTTTTATAGATGATGTATTATTTCCCATAGCAGATAAAATTGGTTTGTTTGTAGTTGATGAAGCACATTGTATTTCAGATTGGGGACACGATTTTAGACCAGATTACAGGCGTATTGTTGGTATCTTAAAAGTTATGCCTAAAGGAATGCCAGTTTTAGGAACTACAGCCACAGCTAATGATAGAGTGATTGCAGACATAGAAGAACAATTAGGAGGTATTAATGTTTTAAGAGGTACATTAATAAGAGATAGTTTAAAACTTCAAAATATAGTCTTAAAAGACCAAGCTTCACGTTTAGCATGGTTAAAAGAAAACATACCAAATTTTGAAGGTAGTGGAATTATATACGCTTTGACTATAAGAGATGTAATTGCTGTGACAGAATGGTTAATTGAATGCGACATCGATGCTGCTGCTTATTATTCAGGAGTTACTGATGATAATTTTGAAAATACAGCCGAATATCGAGAATATTTAGAGGATAGTTTATATAACAATGACTTAAAAGTTATAGTTGCAACTACAGCATTAGCAATGGGTTATGATAAACCTGATCTTAACTTTGTAATTCATTTCCAAGCACCAGATTCTATTATAAGTTATTATCAACAAGTTGGTCGTGCAGGAAGAGCAATAAATAGTGCTTATGGTATTTTATTATCAGGTCACGAAGATGATGATATTCATAACTTTTTTAGAGAATCTGCTTTTCCTCCAGAATACGTAGTGCAAGTTATATTGCAAGCACTTATAGAACATGATGGATTGTCAATTAATGAGCTTCAAAAAATTTTAAACATAAAAAAAGTCGTAATAGAGAAAACACTTAAATATTTAAGTGTTGAAGAGCTGTCACCAATTATTTATGAAAAACCTAAATGGAAACGCTCAGCTGTATCTTTTACAATGGATACACAAAAAATAGAACGTTTAACCAATCAACGTGCGCTAGAATGGAAAATCGTTCAAGATTATATAAATACGGAAAGCTGTTTAATGACTTTCTTGCAAAGAGAATTAGATGATTCAAATATCACTAATTGTGGGAAATGTGCAAATTGTTTGGGTAAATCAATAGTACCACATTTTGTTTCTCATGATAATATAATAGAAGCCTCTATTTATTTAAAGCATTCTGAAATTGATATCTTGCCACGAAAACAAACTATTAGTAATGCTTTACCAGAATATGATTGGCCATTTAGAATACCTCCAGATTTACAGGCAGAAACAGGTAAAGTTTTGTCTCGTTGGGGAGATGCTGGTTGGGGAAATATTGTGGCAAATGATAAGCATCAAGGTAACTTTAGGGATGAACTAGTCGATGCAATGTATGAGATGATTGTTGAGCGTTGGAAGCCAAATCCATTTCCTGAATGGTTGACATGTATTCCTTCATTAAGAAATCCTGAATTAGTACCAAATTTCGCAAAGCGATTAGCAAGTAAATTAGGAATACCTTTTAAGGCTATTATCGTTAAAGCTAAAAATACGGAACCTCAAAAGGAACAAGAAAATAGTTTTCATCAATGCCATAATTTAGATGGTGTTTTTGAAATTGAAGGGATAGTTGAAAATAAACCTGTATTTTTGGTTGATGATGCCGTAGATTCTAGGTGGACGTTTACAATAGCAGCTACTTTATTAAAAAAATCAGGTTCAGGTTTGGTGTACCCAATTGCCTTAACTTCAACATCAGAAAGTAACTAAAATGATTTCAGAAAGAACAAAAGCTATATTACTACTAACTTCCTATTTCTCTAAGGATTTAGATAAAAAAAACAAGCCTTTATCATTATTGGAATGGAATAGAATGGTTAGATGGTTACAGACTAAACAACTTAAACCAGAGGATCTTTTAAATGTTGACTTAAAAAAACTTTTAATTAACTGGAATGATACTTCAATATCAAAAAATAGAATTATTGAGTTGTTAGACCGCAAAATGGCATTAGCTATTAAATTAGAAAAGTGGTCTAAAGCAGGAATTTGGATTATTAATAGAAGTGATGAATTCTATCCGATCAGTTTGAAAAATAAATTAAAAGATAAAGTGCCTCCAATATTATTTGGTATTGGAAATAAAAACCTGTTAAATAAAAACTATATAGGTATTGTTGGCTCAAGACATATTTCTGATACTGATATTGAAGCTACACAAGAAATAGTTAAACAACTACATGTTCAAAATTATGGAGTTGTATCTGGTGGTGCAAGAGGTATAGACGAACTTTCTATGACTGGTATTCTTAAACAAAATGGGTATGCTTTAGGCGTGCTTGCTGATAGTTTAATAAAAAAATCTTCTTCGTCAACTTACCGAAAATACATTGTTGAAAACAAACTTGTATTGATATCTCCCTTTAATCCTGAAGTAGGTTTTAATGTTGGTAATGCCATGGGTAGAAATAAACTTATATATGTCTTATCCAGAGCATCTATCGTAGTAAAATCTGAAACTAAAGGAGGAACTTGGGAAGGTGCAAATGAAAATTTAAAGAATAATTGGGCTCCATTATGGGTTGTTGGAACTATTGAAAATAATACTGCTAAAGGGAATTTTGAAATAGTAAAAAAAGGAGCACGTTTTTTACCGAAAGAATTTAATGTTTCAAATATTATTAATTCTCAGAATAAATCGGCAAAAACTCAAGGCTCTTTGTTTAATTATAGTAATGAAAATGAGATAACAAATTTAGCACAAGAGAGTGAAGGCAAATTAAGAAGAGTAGGGGAAAGAACTACTTTAAATCCAATAACTGATGATAAAACGAGCATTGACAAAATGACATTTTTTGATTTTTTTATTTATAAATCATCAACCCATTTTAAAAACAAGGAATTTAATAAAGAAGATATTAAGAAGCTTTTTGAACTAACACCAAAACAAATAGATGATTGGTTGAAAGTTGCAGTTAAGAATGAAGTATTAATAAAGAAGAAACGCCCTGTAAGATATTTATTGAACCCAAAAAGTCAGGAATTAAGTATTTAACCAATATTATATTATGTAAAATAGAATCTTAATGTATAGCTCGGCCTCATAAAATTTTGGTCAAAACAATAGGAGAAATGAGCGTGCATATTTTAGGGGTTTTGTAATAAATATTCTTTAGTGTTTCAATCATACAAGGGATTTCAAAGCAATGTTAACGAGTTCCAATGTTTCCTAAAATATAGCGAATGAGCCGTTAATTGTTTCCAAAATTATATACTATTTTCAATATTGATTGAGTATCAATATTGAAAATACCCAATAAAGAATTTTTGCTTTAAAAAAGATTAATTGAATTTCTACTTATAACAAGTGCATAGAATTTTATTTTTTTAAAATTTATGCTCTTGTGACAATCCACGAGAATCGTCTAAAATTTTTTATCACGTACATTTTGTCGTTTACGCGATTTTTAAATAGTAATCAAAAGTTAGCTTTTATTGTGCGGCTGACAAGCGGCTGTAAATTGCATATAAAATAAATTACAATAGTAATTTGATTTTATCAACGCAATAAGCGGTTGACAGCGGACATTTTACATAACGGCAAATTATAGGATCAAATACTTAAT
>NZ_CAXBGB010000021.1:0-35681 GCF_963975125.1 uncultured Winogradskyella sp.
GACTTTAGTCAGATTTAAAAACCTATGGACTTTGAGTCCATAGTGGTTTAGTTAAGCGATCCACAAATTAATTTGAGTTAATAGGACCCATTTATTATCTATTTTTTCATAAATAATCATATCCTCACCTGCACATCTTCCACCACAGTAGTAACTGTAAGTTATAGCAGCAAAATTACCATTGTAATTAACTTTTGAAAAACGAATAATGAAACTTTGTTTATTCTTTTTATTCATTTCATCTATTAAAATAGATTGCTCTTTATCTGTTATTATTTTGAAATGAATATTCTCAAAGTTGAAAAGGATTGTATTTATCTGATCTTGAGATTCAATATTTTGAGATATAGATTCAATAGTTATTTTAAGCTCTGGTTCTTCTGCTATTCTAGCTATTAATGTTGAATCTCTCTCAAATTGCCACCAATCAATAGTTTTCATCTTTACAGAATTTATTTCAACTAAGACTATCGAATCTGTCTTATCACTTTGACCAAACTTAAGTTGTTCTGTTAAAATCAAGGAATAAATCTCATAATCAGCTATATCATCATGCTGAGAAAATGACAATTGAAAAAAAAGAATAAAAACAATTATGATACTTTTCAAACTATAAATAAATTATCCTATAAAGTTAAAAGAATTTTAATCCAAACAAAATCGCATCACTTTTAAAACCACTTTGGTAAGATCTAATATAATCTAAGCGCAAAAACCTCCATTTTCCCCAACCAATATTATCTATACCTACAGAGTATTCTTGGTAAGGTTTAAAATCTGGTGTTGCTAAAAGATGTGCACCAACAACTAAATTAAAGTTTAGTTTATTGAGTAAGGGAACTTTTCCTAATAAAAATCCATTAAAATCGTGCTCAGCATGTGCTTCTAAATAAGCATCATTTGTGCTGCCAGCATAATAATCTAAATTATTAAAAGCATTGGTGTAATTGCCTTCTGTACTTGTGTGTGTTTGGTTACCATTAAAGTGTTGGTAATCCATAAAGGCAATATTTTCTGCATTAAAAAACTTGCCAGCTCTTAGGTTATATCTAAAACGACCTTTATCTGCAATATTAAACGATTGGTATAATCTCGCCTTTACTTGATCGAAGTTATAATTAGCGTTAGTTGAACCAAATCCTTTTTCGTAACTCAGTATTAGCGTAGGATATTTGTCATTACTCACATTAAACTTACTATCTGGATAGCTTAAATATTCTTGTCCGAAGTTGATTTGTGCTGTAACATTAGCTTTTAATATATTATGTATTGTAAAAGGAGCAATGCCATAAGCAGTTTCATCTAATGGATTATTACTGGTGTAAACATCATTGTCTTCATTTCTAAACACTTGATCTGTGGTATTGAATACCGCTTTTCGTCTTTCGTAGCTTAAACTAGAGCGCAATCTAAAGCCATTAAACAATTCTTCAGAATGGCTCAATTGAAGAAAACTTCTATCGTATATCTTCATGTAGTTGTCTTCAAAAAACAACGTGCTTATTGTATTAATAAATGGTGTAATCGGGATTGATGGATTAAACTGTTCAGTCCTCACACCACCAGACAATGTTAAAAAAGAACGCGATGTATTATTAAACTTATACGTTAGAGAACCTGTTGCTCTTAATCGCTCATCTGAAAAACCGTATTGTAAACTAGCATTCGCTCTAAAAAAACGTTTAAAATCATCGTAATTTTTAGTAAAGAATACGTTGGCCTTTGCAGTATAGCCTTGCACAGTATTAAACTGAACTCCGCCAAAAGGAATATCATAACCCAAACGATTATCCTTATGTGAGTTTTGGTAAGTGTAACCGAGAATACTTCCAAGTTTAAATTTATTGTTTACGCGATCTATAGAATCTAAATATGGCTTAGATTCTCTCACAATCTGAATACTATCCTTTTTTGTGTAATCAGTACGCTCTTCTATTGTTAAAGGAACAGGTCTAATCTTATTCCAAAAAAGCGAATCTTTTTTATTGGCTTTGTCTTCAAAAGCAACTAGCTCACGTCCAAAATCTTTTTTGGTTAAACCTGTGTTAAATTCATAATCGCTGTAAACAGCCGTGAAACGTCCATCTCCTTTTATACCGAAAAGCCCATATTTAAAATCGAGACTCTGAGAAATTAAAGCCCAAATAGTATTAGTTTCAGAATACGAAAAATTTTGTTTTAATGAGATGATATCTACTGCAGGGATTCTGGCTTGTACACCTGTAATATCTAGCTCTATTCCGTATATAGTCCATTGGTCTTCGACAATGTAAATAGAGCCTGCAAATACAGGATCGTTTTCTCGTTTTGGAATAACATTGATTTTATTGATAAGATTGCCTCTGTCATCATAAAATATACCTTCTAATTTATAGCGGTAATAACCAAAAGCATTATTAGCAATAGGTGAAATGATTTCATTGCCAAACTCTATTGTGTTGTTGTAAAAATTATAATTAACATCTAATGCACTGTTAAAACTAAAGCCGTTATCATTACCACTGATTTTAGAGGCTGTAATCTTTTCTTTGAGTTTATTAGGCCTTAAATATTGAATTTTAGAAATGGTTTCGGATAAGTAAATAATTCCTGTTCTTGTAGAGTCTAAGCCACCACCTAAATCACCTATTTCTTGGCCCAATATTTTTTCTGGTGCATCTTTAATTCTGATTAATCCTCTGGAGTAAAAATTGGCCTTATACGAGTTAATCTTTTCTAAATTTTCTTTTCGATTTGCAATGGCTTGGCGCATTATAGCATTAGCAGGGTTGTCCTCTGAATTAACCACAACTTCACTAAGAGAAACAGATTCTTCTTTTAAAATAATATCTATTGTATATGGGAATTTATCTATAGCAACTTTCCTTTTAACCGTTTTATAGCCTAAATATGTATAGACTATGGTATAGGTTTTAGGTTTAGAAATATTGAGTTCGTAATAGCCATCATCGTTACTAGTTGTACCTATGTAGGTGTTTTCTATTAAGATATTTACAAAAGGAAGTGCTTCGTTTTTGGTGTTTGTAACTGTCCCTACAATTTGAGCTGATGCAACTGTGCTAGAAACAATAAAAAAGAGGTTGAGTAAATTTTTAGTCATAAGTGTTGATTGATGATTAATTTTTTGACATGAATTTTACTAATTATAACAAATATCATACCTTAAAACTTAAGTAAAGATGAATTTATAATTTTAGTCTTATTTGTATAAACTTAAAACTTCAATAAATGGTTGTCTATACATTTTCAAACTTAGACTAAAATTGTAAGGCAAGAAGTTAGAACAATCTTAAACTTATCAAAAATTTTTCTTAATACGGTCTAGATCTCGCTTGTTATCTCGGTCTTTAATCGTTTCGCGTTTATCGAAAAGCTTTTTACCCTTGGCTAGGGCAATAGTAAGTTTTGCAAATCCTTTTTCATTGATGTAGAGCCGCAATGGAATAATAGCATTACCCTTAATATCCATTTCCTTTTTAAGCTTTTTAAGTTCTTTTCTATTGAGTAATAATTTGCGCTCTGCTTTTGGTTTGTGGTTGTAGTAGTTGCCAAAAGCGTATTCCTCAACAGTCATATTAATAACAAACAGTTCTTCTCTGTCATTAAATTCACAGAAACTTTCGGCAATAGAAGCCTTGCCAGATCTGATGGATTTAATTTCAGTTCCGGTAAGTACAATTCCAGCTGTATATTTATCTAATATCTCGTACTGAAATTTTGCCTTTTTATTAAGTATGTTTACCGTTTTTTGCATGAATAGCAAAGGTAAATAAATTATAATTATTTTTTGATGTGTTAGTAATGTAATCCCTAATTTTACGACTTTATATTATAAATAATAAACATGAAGTATTTGTCAATAATTTTATTTGCATTCTTTGTTGTGAGCTGTAAAAATGAAAATGCTCCTAAATCAATGAGTGCTGAAGAAATAATAAATAAATCTATTGAAGTTTCGGGAGGTGATATTTTTAGTAAATCTGAAATATTTTTTGAGTTTAGAGATAAAACATATATGTCTAGACGTCTAGGAGATGAGTTTTTAATGGTAAGAATGTTTGAGGAAAATAATGATAGTATTACTGATATCTATGATAATTTCGGATTTAAAAGAATGGTTGGTGAAGAGTTTGTAAATGTAGCAGATTCAATGGCTGTGAAATATACTGCTTCTGTAAACTCAGTACACTATTTTTCAACATTACCTTATGGTTTAAATGATAAAGCAGTTCAAAAAGAATTAATAGGAGAGGAGACGATTAAGACAAAAGACTACTATAAATTAAAAGTAACTTTTAATGAAGAAGGTGGTGGTGAAGATTATGAAGACGTGTTTGTCTATTGGATTGATAAACAGACATTTAAATCTAGTTACCTAGCGTATTCATATAATGAAGATGATGGTGTTGGAATGCGTTTCAGAGAAGCCTATAATGAACGTTATATTAACGGATTACGCTTTGTAGATTACAATAATTTCAAAGCCGAAGATTTGTCTATTCAGCTATTCGATTTAGGAAAAGCGTTTGAAAATAATCAGCTAAAGCTATTGTCTAAAATAAAGCTCGAAAATGTAACTGTTAATTAATCTTTAGTACTTGATCAATTTTACTGCCTTCAGAAATAGTTACGATATATAGACTACCATTATCATGATGATTCATGTCTTCGTACTTCTTTTCTCCTATAATAGCGTTAACAAAGGCTGGAGTTGTATTACTATGACCAACAATTAAGACAGTTTTTCCTAAGGTAGCTTCAGAGAATTCTTCAGAATATAAATTTCTTGGATCATAAGACTGAATCTCTAATTCTTGCTTTTTTGAAGTGGGTTCTGCAGTTTGCCTAGTACGATTATAATTTGTAGAGTAAACAGCGTCAAAATCTATATTTTCAAATACCTTGCTCCAGTTTTCTGCTCTAGTTTTACCTGCCTCTGTAAGATTAGGATTTCTATTGGTTTCATCACTTTTATCTTTTTCAGCATGTCTAATAAGATAAAAGGTCGTTGTTGAAGATTTCGATTGTTCCTGCACATTTACAGGTATAATAAAACTTAAAGCAAAGGCTAGAATTAGAAAGTATTTCATTTTAACTAAATTTTGTAAAACCAAATATACTCAAATGATATACTACAGAAACTAAATGAAAGCTAAATATGAAGATTCTATTATCTTTTTAATACTTTTATACTATGGTAGAAATCTACTTTCGTTCCAACCATTTTTTCTATTAGAATGCATCAAAATATGATTGATAACAAAGCGTATTTATTTATTGATTTCATCAACAAGTATGTCACTCTTAGTGAACTAGAATCGAAACTTATTCTCGAAAGAGTTAATATAAGAAAATACTTAAAAGGGCAATATGTTGTGCAACAAGGAGATGTTTGTAGGTATAGCGGTTTCGTTATTTCAGGATGTACAAGAACGTTTTATGTTGATGATAATGGTGAAGAGCATATCGTGATGTTTTCAATTGAAAACTGGTGGGCTTCAGAAATTGGAAGTTTTGTATCTCAAAAACCTTCTGATTATAATGTTCAATGTATTGAGAATACAAAGTTAATTCAATTATCATTCGAAGATCAGGAAATTCTTTTTAAAGAAATCCCTAAGCTAGAGCGCTTTTTTAGATTGATATTAGAACAGGCTTTTGTTGCTTCCCAAAAAAGAATTGTTTCAAGTTTTAGCCTTTCAGCAAAGGAACAGTATATTCAATTCACAAAACAATATCCCGAAATTGAAAAACGCATACCTCAATATATGGCGGCTTCCTATCTGGGCATATCAAAAGAGTTTTTGAGTAAGATTAAAAAGCAACTTAAGATGTGAAGGAAAAAGTTAATCTAGATTAACTTTTTTAGATGAACTACTTCATTTTATTTTAGGCTTTTGTTGTCTAACTTTGTATTCATATTGCTTTCTAATAGTAGTATTAGCATATTATGGTAGATTTAATTGTTAAAAAAAGAAATGGTCTTGAACTAAATAAGGAAGAACTTACGTCAATTATCGATGGATTTATTTCTGGCGAAATTCCTGATTACCAAATTTCGGCACTTTTAATGGCTATTTATTTTAAAGGAATGAATAGTATGGAGACTGCTATTTTAACTGATTTGATGATGCGATCTGGTGATTTGATTGACTTATCAGCTATTGAAGGTATTAAAGTAGATAAACATAGTACAGGAGGTGTTGGAGATAAAACGACACTAGTCTTAGCGCCATTAGTTGCGGCAGCTGGAGTACCTGTTGCAAAAATGTCTGGTAGAGGTTTAGGCCATACTGGAGGAACTTTGGACAAGATGGAATCTATTAGTGGACTTTCTGTTAATATGACGAAGGATCAATTTATTGATAATGTCAAATCTCACAATATTGCAGTATGTGGTCAAAATGCAAATTTAGTCCCTGCCGATAAAAAATTATATGCACTTAGAGATGTTTCAGGAACAGTAAATAATATTTCTCTAATCGCTTCAAGTATAATGAGTAAGAAATTAGCTTGTGGAGCAGATGCAATTGTAATCGATTTAAAAGTCGGACATGGTGCATTTATGAAGACACTTAAAGATGCAGAGGAATTAGCACAAGTAATGATTAATATTGGTGCCAATATGAATAGAGAAGTTATAGCTGTAATTACATCTATGAGCGAACCTTTAGGATATACTATTGGTAATGCTTTAGAAGTTAAAGAAGCTATAGATACATTAAAAGGTAATGGTCCAGAAGATTTAACAGAACTTTGTTTAGAATTAGGTGGTCATATGCTTGTCTTAGGAAAAGTAGCAGAAAATCATGAACAAGCTGTTTTAAAATTAAAAGAATTGATTAGCTCAGGAAAAGCATTTGATAAATTCAAAGAATTTGTAAGTGCGCAAGGAGGAGATGTTAATTCAATTGAACATACAGAAGAACTTCCAACAACAGAACATAAAAGGATTTATTATTCTAAAGAAGAAGGGTTTTTAAGTGATCTAAATGCTTTGGATGTTGGTTTAGCTTCAGTAAAGTTAGGTGCTGGTAGAGAAACTAAAGACAGCGCTATTGATTTTGGTGCTGGCATTAGATTGCTAAAGAAAATAGGTGATTTTGTTGAGAATGGTGACCCATTAGCTGAATTGTATTCTAATGATGAATCTTCATTTAATAAAGCAGAAGAGCTTTTGAATTTAGCGTATAAATTTACTGAGAAAAAACCTCTAGAAAAACCATTAATACTTAAAACAGTAAGGTAAACTCTTTAAGATTTGTTATTTTTAATAATTAGAATAAAACTAAACGAAAAATTGTATGAGTAATACAAAAATGAAGTTGAAGAATATGAAGTCAAATAAGAAGCAAATTTTACATCAAAAACGAAACGATGGTATTCCATTTGATTCAAGTCTATTTGAAGATATTAACGTAAATAGAAGTGCTGTTGAAAGACGTGCAGCTACATTAAGTGGGCGAAGATCTGTTAAGAAGCAGTGGCAAGCAGCTTGGTTGTTAAAAGCTGTGAGTTGTATTGACTTAACGACTCTTTCTGGTGATGATACAGAAAGTAATGTATTGAGGCTTTGTGCAAAGGCAAAGTCACCAATTAGATTAGACTTATTGGAGGCTATGGGAATGAAAGATGCTGATATCCATACAGGAGCAGTTTGTGTATATCACAATTTCATTAAAGATGCAAAAAAAGGTTTAAGAGGAAGTTCTATTCCTATTGCTGCAGTATCCACAGGATTTCCTGCAGGTAATATTCCACTGAAGGAGAGACTAAAACAAATAGAATTATCTGTGGCTGCGGGTGCAACAGAAATAGACATTGTAGTCAGTAGAGATTTAGTTATACGATCAGATTGGAAAACTTTATATGATGAGGTTGCTGCTTGCAGGAAAGCCTGTGGAGATGCTCATATGAAAACGATACTTGCAACAGGAGAAATCCCTACATATACTAAAGTAGCAAAGGCAAGTTGGGTAAGCATGATGGCTGGCTCAGATTTCATTAAAACGAGTACAGGTAAAGAACCTGTGAATGCAACTATTCCTGTAAGTCTAGTGATGATTAGAACCATTAGAGAATATCATGAATTAACAGGTTACAAAGTTGGTTTTAAGCCAGCTGGTGGAATTGGGAAAGCCAAACAAGCTATCAATTGGTTAGTATTAATTAAAGAAGAACTTGGCGACGAATGGTTAAATCCAGATTTATTTAGGTTTGGAGCCAGCAGTCTGCTTGGTGATATTGAAAGACAATTAGAACATTATGTAACAGGACGGTATTCAGCGTCATTTAGACACCCAATGGCATAAATAATAAAACGCATGGAAATTAAAGAAATATACGATACTATGACTTATGGTCCAGCACCAGAAAGTGCAGATGAAGCCATTAACTTTTTAGAAAGTCATAAAAGAAAGTTCAAATTATTTATTAACGGAAAATGGGTTGCTCCTTCTTCAAAGGAGTATTTTGACAGTATTAATCCTTCAAACAAGGAGAAATTGGCAAAAATTTCTGAAGCCAATGAGACTGATGTTAATAAAGCTGTAGCAGCTGCTAATAAAGCATTGCCAGAATGGGTGAAAATTGGGTCGCATCAACGCGCCAGGTATTTATATGCCTTAGCAAGACAGATTCAGAAGCATTCTCGACTTTTTGCTGTTTTGGAATCCATGGATAATGGAAAACCAATTAGAGAGACAAGAGATATTGATCTTCCCATTGTTGCAAGACATTTTTATCATCATGCTGGTTGGGCACAATTAAGAGATTCAGAGTTAGGAGACTATGAAGAGCTTGGAGTCATTGGTCAGATTATTCCATGGAACTTTCCTTTAATGATGTTAGCGTGGAAAATTGCACCAGCCATCGCAATGGGAAATACTGTAGTTTTAAAGCCAGCAGAATCTACGTCATTGACAGCGTTACTTTTTGCAGAGATTTGCGAACAAATAGGATTGCCAAATGGCGTGGTAAATATTATTACTGGACACGGAAAAACAGGAGCAGCTATTGTAAATCATAAAGATGTCAATAAAATCGCTTTTACAGGTTCAACAGAAGTTGGCAAAATTATAAGAAGAGCAACAGCAGGAACAGGAAAAAAATTGTCTTTAGAACTTGGAGGAAAATCACCATTCATAGTTTTTGAAGATGCAGATTTAGATAGTGTAGTGGAAGGTATTGTTGATGCGATTTGGTTTAATCAAGGTCAAGTTTGTTGTGCTGGTTCACGATTATTGGTTCAAGAAAGTATAGCTGAAAAGTTGTATAAAAAGATTAGAGCCAGAATGGAAACCTTAAGAATAGGAAACCCTTTAGATAAAAGCATTGATATAGGTGCTATTGTCGATAAAGCACAGCTTAATACCATTACAAAAATGGTGAAATTAGGTGTTGATGAAGG
The DNA here is from genome assembly GCF_963975125.1 of uncultured Winogradskyella sp. Taxonomy (GTDB): domain Bacteria; phylum Bacteroidota; class Bacteroidia; order Flavobacteriales; family Flavobacteriaceae; genus Winogradskyella. Next base: position 9,410 of record NZ_CAXBGB010000021.1, read on the forward strand.
CAGTACACTAAATCAACCTTCTTGGTCTTGTCCTAAAGAAGGGTATTACTTTCCGCCAACAATGTTCACTGATGTTTCGCCTTCTTCAACTATAGCACAAGAAGAGATTTTTGGCCCTGTTTTAGTTGCTATGACATTCAGATCTCATAAAGAAGCTGTAAAACTAGCCAATAATACCAGATTTGGTTTGGCATGCAGTATTTGGACAGAAAATATTAATTTGGCTTTAGATATTGCACCTCAAATAAAAGCAGGTGTTGCATGGATTAATTGTACGAATGTATTTGATGCTGCAGCTGGCTTTGGAGGTTATCGTGAATCTGGGTTTGGTAGAGAAGGAGGAAAGGAAGGTTTAATGGAATACTTAAAACCGAAAATTGAAGTATCTTTCACAGATCAACCAATTTCACTTCCAAAACATAAATCAAATGGAACTCTTAAAAAATCTGAGACGAATCTAGGAATAGATAGAACTACTAAAATGTACATTGGTGGCAAGCAATCTAGACCAGATGGTGGCTATAGTGAAGTTGTTAATGGTGTCAATGGTGAATATATTGGCGAAGTTTCTAAAGGTAACCGTAAAGATATTAGAAATGCTGTTGAAGCTGCTCACTCTTGTAGCAAGTGGACGAGCATGACAGGACATTCAAGAGCACAAGTATTGTATTATTTGGCAGAAAATTTAGCCATACGAAGAGAAGAATTTGCGAGTAGAATTGTCCAAATGACCAATCAAAGTAAGTCTGACGGTCTAAAAGAGGTTGATTTGTCAATTGAGCGGATTTATACTTATGCAGCTTTAGCAGATAAGTATGATGGCCATGTGCATCATACTATTCATAGAAATGTTACTTTGGCAATGCCAGAATCTTTTGGTGTTATGGGAATTGTGTGTCCTGATGAATTTCCTTTGTTAGGCTTTATTTCAACAGTAATTCCTGCAATCTCAATGGGAAATAATGTCGTTGTTGTGCCTTCTGAGAAGTCACCTTTTTCTGCGACTGATTTTTATCAAATATTAGAAACGTCTGACGTTCCTGGAAGTGCAGTAAATATTGTAACAGGCAATAAAGATGAATTAGCTCAAGTATTGGCAAAGCATGATGATGTAGATGCTATTTGGTATTTTGGAAGTACAGAAGGTTGTAAGGACATGGAATTATTGTCAGCTGATAATATGAAACGAACTTGGGTAAATTATGGGAAGTATAGAAATTGGTTAGATAAAGCACAAGGCGAAGGAGGCGAATTTCTTAAAAATGCAAGCCAGATTAAAAACATTTGGATTCCTTATGGTGCTTAATAAATAAGTGTCAAGTATTGATAAAACAATAATAATAAAAAGAATATGAGTAGTATACATTTAGAAGCTAAAGTTGGAGATATTGCAGAAACTGTGTTGTTGCCAGGAGATCCTTTAAGAGCAAAGCATGTTGCAGATACAATGTTAGATGATGCCGTTTGTTATAACAAAGTAAGAGGAATGCTCGGTTTTACTGGTTATTATAAAGGAAACAGAGTGTCTATTCAAGGCACAGGAATGGGAATGGGAAGTACTTCAATTTATGTAAATGAACTCATTTCTACATATAATGCGAAAAATTTGATTAGAGTAGGAACTTGTGGTTCAATTCAAGAAGATTTAAATTTAGGGCAGGTGCTTTTAGCGATGAGTGCTTCTGGTGACTGCGATGCTAATAGCTTGTATTTTGAAGGCATGCAATATGCTGCCACTGCAGATTTTGATTTATTGTTAAAAGCATATAATGCGGCTAAAGCAATGAATATTAAAACCTATCAAGGCTCGGTATTTAGTACAAATACGTTTTATGATACTAGAGAAAATCGTTGGGAAAAGTGGCAAAAACAAGGGATTCTAGGTGTAGAAATGGAAACACAAATCCTTTTTACCTTAGCCAAAAGATTTGGAGTAAAAGCGCTTTCAGTACTAACTGTTAGTGATAATATAATTACAGGTGAATCTTCAAGCTCAATAGATCGAGAGCAATCTTATAATGATATGATGAAGATTGCTTTAGAACTAGCTTAAGGGATTTAAATAGTAACGATAGGTTTTTTACTTCTTGATACAATATTAATACTTGAAGTAGATCCTAAACGACTAGCACCAATATCAATATATTTTTGAGCAGTTTCTAAATCGTTAATATCTCCAAAGGCCTTTATTTTTAGAAGATTTTTAACGCTTTTCTTCATAATTTTTACGGCCGTTAGAGTTGCACCACTTTTAGAAAATCCTGTTGAGGTTTTTACAAAATCAGCTCTTGCATCGATACAGATTTCACAAGCTTTAACGATTTCATTTTTTGAAAGTTCGCTTATTTCTATGATAACTTTAAGAGGAATTAGGCCAATAGCACGCTTTACATTACTTATGTCTTTTAGTACAGCAACATGGTTTTTGCTTTTTAGGCGACCGATATTCATTACCATATCAATTTCTGTAGCACCTTGTTCAATAGCTTTTTTTGCTTCAAACATTTTTGCTTCAGTTGACATACCTCCTAGCGGAAACCCAACAACTGTACATATTTTTACATTAGATCTGCCTAATGCTTGTTTTGCAATTGGTACGTAGCTGCTATTGATACATACTGAATAGAAATTGTATTTTAAGGCTTCATCACAAAGTTGCAAAATATCTGCTTCAGTTGCAGAAGCACTTAATAAGGTGTGATCTATATATCTATTTAATTCCATTTAAATTTTTAAGTAGGATTTTGACAAAAAATTAGTTACAGTAATTCTCTACATGTAGAGGGATTACTAGACAAAATTTAATAAGTCTTAAGTATGTTGGAATAAAATAGCTCGATAAAATTAATGATTTATCCGTTAAAAGGAGCGTTAAATTTTAAATTTTATTATGCATTTCGTCGAAAAGTTGTTAATAACTTAGAAAGCCACTCATTTTTAGATCTATAGGATTACTAAATGAGTACTTGTGAAATATTGAATAAATGAGGTTATTTGATAATCACTGCTTTTTTATTAAACTTTTGGATTATTACTTACTATTTGGTTTGTTCCAAAAAGGAAGAGCAACACTCCTTTCAAGTACTTGAAATTTGTGTTGCTCTTAACCAACCAATCAATATAAAGACTGTTATTAACCTAATATGTTACAATCAGTTTAAATTTCTTCGGTAACCATATCTACTTGATTTCTAAAAACTAATTGTCCATCAAATTCATCGAGTAGAATAATACTATCAGTAGTAACTTTACCCGCTAATATTTCTTTACTCAATGCGTTAAGTACTTCTTTTTGGATTACTCTTTTTACAGGTCGTGCGCCATATTCTGGATTATACCCTTTCTCAGCCAAATAGCTTACAGCCTCTGGTGTAGCATCGAAAGTGATGCCTTGTTTAGCTATCATTTTAGTTACATTTTTTAATTGTAACCCAACAATTTTTGTAATGTTTTCTTTTGATAATGGCGTAAACATTATGGTATCATCGATACGGTTAAGAAACTCTGGTCTTACATTTTGTTTTAATAATGCTAATACATCTATTTTTGCGGATTCTATTGCGGAAGGAATATCCTTCGTAGCTTCAAAACGCTCTTGTATAATATGACTTCCCATATTAGAGGTCATAATGATGATAGTGTTTTTAAAGTCTGCAATTCTACCTTTGTTATCCGTTAAGTGTCCTTCATCTAATACTTGTAATAAGATATTAAACGTATCTGGATGTGCTTTTTCAATTTCATCTAGCAAGACAACCGAATAAGGTTTGCGTCTTACAGCTTCGGTTAATTGTCCACCTTCATCATATCCAACATATCCTGGAGGTGCACCAATCAATCTGCTTACTGAGTGTCGTTCTTGGTATTCGCTCATATCTATACGCGTCATTGCATTTTCATCATCAAATAGATATTCTGCTAAGGCTTTTGCTAATTCTGTTTTACCAACACCAGTTGTTCCTAAAAATAAGAAGGTACCAATTGGTTTTTGTGGATTTTGCAAACCAGCTCTACTACGTCTTACAGCATCACTAACCGCTTCAATAGCTTCTTCTTGGCCAACAACACGTTTGTGTAACTCATCTTCAAGCTTCAATAGCTTTTCACGATCACTCTGAAGCATTTTTGTTACTGGAATTCCGGTCCATTTGGCAACCACATCCGCTATGTCTTCATAGGTTACTTCTTCTTTTATTAAAGCTGTTTCCTTATGTTCTGATAACTCCTTCTGGAATTTTTCAAGCTGTTCAGTAGCCTCCTTAATTTTTCCATAACGGATTTCTGCAACCTTACCATAATCACCATCACGCTCTGCACGTTCAGCTTCTAGCTTATAGTTTTCAATCTCTTGTTTTATATTCTGAACGTTTTCTACAACTTCTTTTTCAGATTTCCATTTCGCATTCAGTTCGTTTCGTTCTTCTTTAAGGTTTGCTAAATCTGCTTTTAAAGATTTTAGTTTTGTTTCATCTTTTTCACGTTTAATTGCTTCGTGCTCAATTTCTAACTGCATAATTTTACGGTCCAACACATCTAATTCTTCTGGTTTAGAATTAATCTCCATTCGTAATTTTGAAGCAGCTTCATCCATTAAGTCAATTGCTTTATCTGGAAGGAATCGGTTTGTGATGTAACGTTCTGATAATTCTACGGCTCCTATAATGGCTTCGTCTTTAATTCTAACCTTGTGATGTGCTTCGTATTTTTCTTTAATTCCTCTTAGAATAGAAATTGCACTTTCAGTATCTGGTTCGTTAACTATTACTTTCTGAAAGCGACGCTCTAAAGCTTTGTCTTTCTCAAAAAACTTTTGATACTCATCTAAAGTCGTTGCACCAATAGCTCTCAATTCGCCACGTGCTAATGCAGGTTTTAAAATGTTAGCCGCATCCATAGCACCTTGTCCACCACCAGCACCAACTAAGGTGTGAATCTCGTCTATAAATAGAACAATATCTCCATCGCTCTCAGTAACTTCTTTTATAACAGCTTTTAGGCGTTCTTCAAATTCACCTTTAAATTTTGCACCAGCTATAAGCGACCCCATATCTAAGGCAAAGATTTGTTTGTCTTTTAGGTTTTCAGGTATATCACCATCAATAATTCTATGCGCTAAACCTTCTGCAATAGCGGTTTTACCAGTACCAGGTTCTCCAACTAAAATAGGATTGTTTTTGGTTCTACGAGATAAAATTTGAAGTATTCTTCTAATTTCTTCATCACGACCAATTACAGGATCTAACTTACCATCTCTGGCTAACTGATTTAAGTTTTTTGCATACTTGTTAAGCGAGTTGTAGGTCTCTTCCTGATTTTGAGATGTTACTCTGTCTCCTTTACGCAACTCTTCGATAGAAGCATTTAATCCTTTTTCAGTTACTCCTTGGTCTTTTAAAATCTGTGCAATTTTGCTTTTAGACTTAAAAATGGCGAGTACTAAGTGCTCAATAGATACGTAATCATCGTTCATCTTTTTTGCGATGATGGATGCTTCGTTTAAAGCTTTACTAGCTCCTCTTGAGAGCATAATATCTCCACCAGAAACTTTAGGAAAACTTTCTAGTTCTTTATCCAGTATTTGTTGCAGCATAGACACATTAACATTCAACTTTTTAAGCAAGAATGGTAACACGTTTTCATCAACATTAAAAAGGGACTTAAAAATGTGCTCATTTTCTATTTGTTGATGTCCAAAGCCTTGCGCAAGCTGCTGTGCTTGCTGTATGGCTTCTTGTGATTTAATTGTATAATTATTAAAATTCATCATATTTATGTGTTATTGTCATTGCAAGGACGAAGGACGCGGCAATCTTTAAGTTGATTCTTCGATGACTCTCACAATAACATTTTATTATTCTTTAATTATATTTAGGCAATAATCTTACCAATTGAAAGCTGTAAGATAAAAACGACAAAATGACCGATTTAGCATGGTATATAGTGACGTTTTGTCTGTGCGTAAGGTTGTTATAAAGTTTCGACTTAATTGAAACGTGACGTCACTTCAAATGTCCCGATTTTTAATCGGGATGTATAGAGAAGCTCTAAATTGTTCTCGATACTTTTAGTTTTCACTTTCGTTCAAACTAAAACACTAGAACTGACGCAAGACTAATAAAAGAAAAGAATTAAATATGTTTAAGAAATTATTCGGTTCATCAGAACCAAAAGAAGAAAAAATATTGCCTTGGCAACCTTTGACCAATGTATCTCAATTAGAAAATATTGCTAAAAAGTCTAATGCTAAAACACAACTAATTTTTAAACACTCTACACGATGTGGTATTAGTAGTATGGTAATGAATCAGTTTGTCTCTGATTATGTTATAGATATTAATGCAGATTTATACTATTTAGATTTATTGAATTATAGAGATGTTTCTAATGAAGTTGGTTATAAATTCCAAGTGATGCATCAATCTCCACAGTTGTTAGTGCTTAGAAATGGAGTAGTAGTAGCTTATGCTTCTCATGGTGGGATTAATGAGATGGATTTAGTGAAGTTTGTTTAATAATATGTAGTTTTTAGGTATTAATTTTTTGTTAGTAAAAATTCAACTTTACTCGCCTGTGCTGAATTTATTTCAGCATCAATCTATATAATTAGTATATAAACTGAAATTTTCCTAACATTGAAATAATATGAAAAATAGATTGACTTTTAAATCATATTTACTGTACATGTTCTTAATGATTTATGGAATTACATTCGGGCAGAAGAAAGAATCGTGCAAAGTTTTACTAACTGAAATATCTGATTCATATAAGGGAGATTGTAAGGACGGTTTAGCTGATGGAAAAGGTAGAGCCAAAGGGATTGATGTTTATAAGGGAAAATTTAAGAATGGACTTCCTGATGGTAAAGGAAAATATGAATATGAAAACGGTAACGTATTTACTGGAAAATTTAAGAATGGCTTAAAACATGGTGAGGGGAAATTTGTTTATTCTTTAGCTGGTAATAGTTATACTCAAAAAGGATATTGGGTTAATGGCGATTATGTTGGATTATCAAATCCTGAATTGTCTCATAGAATAATAATGAAAAATGGTGTAGATAAGATTGATGTTAATAAACTAAGTGGAGATATAGAAAAAATTAAAGTCTCGTTTTACGCATTGCTTATTAAGTACGTGCCATTAGGTTTAAAAATTAGTTCATCTTCTGGTCAAGTTACTCAGACAGGTCAAGATTTCTTTATAACTAATAGTAGTATAGGTCCCAATTTTATTGATATAGAATACATTGTTAAAAAAGCAGGCCAAAATAAAATATGCTTAGTTTCTTTTGAGATAATACAAAGAGGCAATTATGAAGTTGTTATTACAAATGAGTAATAAGTTACTTATCCTATTTCTGACTAACGTAAATACATTTAATTTACCTTATTCAAGTAGAAAATAACGCAACAATTTGTATCTGTTTGTGAGTTAACATATAAAAAAAATTAAAAGGTGTCTAATGAAGTGAGTTATAAGTTTCAAGCGATGTATCAGTCTCCAAAGCTTTTAATTTTGAAAAATGGAGTAGTAGTGGCTTATGCTTCTCATGGTGGGATTATTGAGATGGAATTAGTTAGGGGTGTATAAATTTCGTAGGGTTGCACTAGTTTTATATTAAAAAAAAGTAATTTAGCTTACCTAATTTTAGTAATAAATCTATACAGTGATTTAAAGTATTACAGTTCGTATTCAATGTTAAGAATACAACTTAGGGCTCAATTTTAGTATGTAACCAAACACTAAACAATGAAATACAACGCTTTTCTTTCCTATAGTCATGCACAAGATACAGATCTAGGCACCAGTCTTGAAAAAGCACTTGAAAAATTTGCCAAGCCTACTTTTAAAAGACGTGCATTAGAAATTTTTAGAGATGCTAACGATCTTTCTCTCTCTGCGGATTTAGGTGATAAGATTAGAGAGGGACTTGAAGAATCTGAATACTTCGTTTGTATGGCTAGCCAGTTGTATGCGAATTCCAAGTGGTGTCAGCGCGAAGTGGAATACTGGTTAGAACATAAATCTATTGAAAAATTTATCATTGTTCTAACTGATGGTGATATTCTATATGATGAGGGCACCAATGATTTTGATTGGAAAGTAACAACTGCACTTCCTAAGAACTTGTCTGGGGTTTTTAAAGGTGAACCTTTTTATGTAGATTTTCGCGATTTAGGGCTTCAAGAAGAGTTAAACCTCGACCATCCAGAATTTAGAAAGCGATTGGTGCTGCTAGCGGCAACTATTCATGGTAAGTCAGTAGGAGATATGGAAGGTGAGGCTGCTAAACAACATAAGCGCACCATGCGCATTCGTAATGCTGCAATAAGTGTTTTAAGTGTGCTATTGGTTATAGCAATAGGTGCCTCAATTTTTGCCGTGAATAAAAAGAACGAAGCTTTACTATCAACATATATAGCCAATTCTCAAGGGCAATTTGATGAAGACCCAACCAAATCCTTGCGTTTAGCTGAACAGGCTTATATTTTTGCAAAAAAGAAAAACTTTCCAACTACAGAAGCAGCAGAACAGCTTATAAAAGTATTTTACAGTGGTTACGGTTTTTATCAGGTACCATCTCTGAGTTTGCCAGATGTGAGCGAAGATGAAATTAATAGCTATACAGACAAAGGTAATCCTATTTATAAAGACATTTTGAGAATTTCTGATTCAATAGCGACGACGATTCCTAGAGACGAGTACTTAGGAAATAAATCTGATTTATACATTGAAGAGGCTACTAACACTGCCATTTATGTTGTATCTAGTGTTGCCCTTAATTTTTCTAAAATCTACTTTATTACTAAAGATTACGATGGATATACCATCGATACTACAAATATTGTGTTATCTGGTTTTAATGGCTATACAGGATATATAGAAGACATTGATATATCTGAAGATGGCAAGTACACACTATTAGGTTCAGCCAATGGAAAAACGGCTTTAATAGAAAATGAAGCCTATCGCTATAAAGCGGATCGTAATATATTTAAAGATAGATCTATATTAAAGTCTAGTGATGGATTTCCTGTAGAGCTAGTATCTTTTATAAATGGAGGTGAGTATATAGGTGTAGTCAGTTTTGATAGCGAATACGTAAATGGCATACGCCAAGACAAGGAAAAAACCGTGTATTATTATAAGACACCTCCTTTCCCTTATATAGAGATGGTAAATATGGATAATACTTATGGTAATTTATCTTTAGATGAGCACTATTACATGGTACCAGCTACCGCTGATGCTGATCCTGATTTTTGGTTTCATTACGCACAGGTAATAAAAACGACAGAAGAAAAGATCGTTACAGAATTTCCAGATGCAAAAGGTGTTGGTCTTACTGCTACCGCTAGTCTAGATAACACATTTTTAGTAAGCTATCAAGGTGTTTTTAATGCACACAATGATCTACTTATTACATTAAACATAGATACCATCGATAATCCTGGCGTTGCTTTAAGTTTCTCTAAGGATAGTAAGTTTCTAAAAGTAAGTTACCTCAATGGCTTACAACGCATATTCGCCTTAGATCCTGAGTTTATTATTAAGCGTATTAACGATACAAGTACTATGGGAAATATAGCGCGTTTGAGCGAAGCCGATAATGAACGCTTTCTTATTAGCGATTAAAGAAAAGACGCTATTGTTTTCATTAGAAAAGTTGATGAATAGAAATGAATAGCAATGTTTGTAAGTAAAGTAATACGATACAAAAACTATTTTTTCTTACATCTACTAAAAGCAATAAGAACAACCTCTCATTTCTGAGAGGTTGTTAATTTCTAACTGTTAAAGCGATAAGTGCTAATAATATCTTTCAATTTCAATTTTAAATCTTCACCAATACCATATACCATTTGAGTGTTAGATGGGAAGCGTACTTCTATTAGATTTAACAAGTTTTTATCATCTCGGTTTAAGGCTCTTCGATCACCACTAAATCGACCAAATATATTTTCAAAGACAAAACTACTATCTATTGTAAAGTTATCAATGATTTGATTTTGTTTTAAATCTGTAAACACAACGTCTGCAACTACTTGCGCTGATTTAGTTTGTAATACTTCAACAAAACTCGCTCTAATATTAATAATTTTATCAATTTTAATATCGTTACCTAAACTGTCTTTTTTTACATTTCCATCACTGTCTAATTGGTAATCCCAACCATCAACAATTTGTTTCTCTCTTAGTATTTGACGCTCATTTATACGTTCTGGTGATATATTAATTCGTTTTAGTTGTAACTGCATTGCAAAATCATAATCTAAAGAGTTATCAGTAATAACGTTATATGTTGTCCAAAACTGGTTTAAACCATAGGTGTTAAAATCTAACAATTCTGCCTCTAATCGTTGCGGTATAATTTGATGAGTTTGGTTTGCAACAGTCACAATTACATAATCCATACCTTTTTGGTACGCTTCTGTGATTAAGCTTCTGGTTTCCTTAAAATTAGGATTGATGCTTTCTATATAACTAAAAATATCATGCGCTTTTCTAGCATTAAATTTATTGTTAGAATCTAAAAGTGTTATGCCTTGATTGATTAAATAATCAGATGTTTTGTTTCTGTAATCTACAATTACAACATTGTAATCGCTAAACTGCAGGTTTAAAGTTTTACCATTTATTTTTAGAGGTAATACACGCTTAATAGCATTCTGTCTTGCTTCTAAATCCGTATATAAAGTATATATCTTTTTATATTGCTCTGGGTTGCCGTCTTTTTTTAGATGAGCAATGGTTTGTAAATCTTCATATAAAACTTTGTAATATGCATCTTCAAGCATTACAACGTAATCTTGCTTACGCTTTTTATCTTTGTTGTTTTTGAGTTTTTGTAAAGCGTCATTAATAGCTTGGTCGTAATTACCATTGCTAATAGCGCTTTCCATTTGTTTTTTGGCACTACAAGATACGAGTACCGAAACTAGGGCTGTAAGAATTAAAAATCGTTTCATAATCTTGTGCTTAAAAGGTTGTACTTTTTATAAATTCAATTATGATGCCAAAGTAATTTTTGAGTTTATTTGTTATTGTTTTTAAAGGTTGAATTGCTTGTGAGTTTAATTTGAAAATGATATTGAAAATAACAAACTCTTCGTCATTTCGAATGATTTGTGAAGTATGAGCAAATTGTATAGAGAAATTTTCTAATCATATAGTTTTCGATACGATTTTCTTAGGAAAATCAATCGAACAGACGTCCTTTTATTTTCGTTTCTTTGCACAGCAAACAAATGCTAATGTTTAAAGCAGAACAGACACTTTTTCATCCTATAAATATTAATGCTTCGGTGAAATTACCGAAGCAATTTACCTACCCGTTTTATTACCAACCACATCCACTTTGTGTTAGAGCCGTAGATGAAGTAAAAACTTATTTAAAGACGCAAACTGATTTTGAACATAATTTTGGTTTAGACATTACCAAACAAAGTTTAAAAATCGGTAAAATGTTTGGTGTAATGATTGTTAAAACGGCTGAAGATCAATTAGGATATATTTCTGCATTTTCGGGGAAGTTGGCAGAAAGTAATTTTCTAAAAGGATTTGTGCCACCTATTTATAATACGTTAAATAAAGAAGGATTTTATAAGCAAGGCGAAACCTATTTAAATATATTAAATGAAAAGATTGAAACTTTAAAACAATACACAGATTTAAAAAATGCCGAAATGGATGTGGTTCAGACCAAGCTACATGCTACTGAATCCTTGGTGACATTTAAGCATAACGCTAAAGTAGAAAAAGAACGTCGCAAACAAAAAAGGTTAAAAGCAGAACAATTGATGATTTCTAATAAGGATGCGATTTTTGAAAACTTAAAACAACAGAGCATTAAAAGTAATATTAACTTAAAGTATCTAAAACTAAATAATCAATCGGATATTAAAGCGGCCGAACAAAAATTAGCAGAATTAAAAGCACCATTAGAAGCCTTAAAGCTAGAGCGAAAAACGCTTTCTGCAAGTTTGCAAAAGCAAATCCATGGGAAATATTGTTTTTTGAATGCCAATGGTGAAACTAAAAACTTAATAAATATTTTTAAAAGCACAGAATTTGGACAACCACCTGCAGCTGCAGGTGAGTGTGCTGCACCTAAATTATTTCAGTATGCTTTTGAAAATAATTTAAAGCCTATTGCTATGGCTGAGTTTTGGTGGGGAATTTCACCAAAATCGGAGGTAAGGAGACATGGGCAATTTTACCCATCGTGTCGTGGTAAGTGCGAACCTATTTTGGGATTTATGATGCAAGGGTTAAATGTTGAGCCCAATCCTATTGAAACGGCTGGTACTTTTAAAGGAGAAATTGATATTGTTTATGAGGACGATTATCTCCTAGTAATTAACAAGCCACACGAGTTTTTATCTGTTCCTGGTAAAACTATAAAAGATTCTGTATTAACCAGAATGCAAGCCTACTTGCCAAATGCTACTGGGCCCTTGTTGTTACATCGTTTAGATATGTCAACCTCAGGATTGTTGTTGGTTGCTAAAAATGAAAAGACCCACAAAAATCTTCAAAAACAGTTTATAAATCGAACAATTAAAAAACGTTATGTTGCCCTACTTGATGGCATATTAGATTTAAAAGAAGGTGTTATTGATTTACCACTTCGAGTGGATTTAAACAATAGACCAAGGCAATTGGTTTGTTATGAACACGGAAAGCCAGCTACAACAAAATATGAAGTTGTTAGCATTGAAAATAATATTACAAGAATTCATTTTTATCCAATCTCAGGAAGAACACATCAGTTAAGAGTACATGCAGCACATCATAAAGGTATAGATATGCCTATTGTTGGTGATGATTTATATGGAACTGTCTCTAATCGTATGCATCTGCATGCTGAGACTTTGAGTTTTGAGCATCCAGTGAAACGAGAGTGGGTTAGTTTTAGCTGTGAAGCACCTTTTTAAATTAAAAACCTGAACAATAAATATATTGTTCAGGTTTAAATATTTATTTTAATTCTTTAACAATCTGTATCGATTATTTAAAACTAGATATAAGGGCTATTTCTTTTTCTTAGGATTATAAACCGGTAACAATTGTGTTTTTACAGAGCCAAATCCAATACGAGTACCATCATTTTCACAATACCCTCTCATTATAACTGTATCATTATCGTTAATGAACTTTCGTTCGCTACCATCTTTCATTTTTAGAGGTTTAGTACCTTTCCAAGAAAGTTCTAACATAGAGCCATAAGAATCTTCTGTTGGTCCAGAAATAGTTCCGCTTCCCATCATATCACCCGAATTTATTGGACAGCCATTAACTGTATGATGTGCTAGTTGCTGAGACATATTCCAGTACATGTATTTAAAGTTAGATTTACATACCGTAGTTTCTTTTGCTCCTTTTGGCTGAATACCTACTTCTAAATTAATATCGAAACTCTTTTTACCTTTAGTTTGAAGGTATTCTAGAGGTTTAGGATTTTGCTTAGGGCTTTCAGTTCTAAAAGGCTCTAGAGCATCTAAAGTTACAATCCAAGGAGACATTGATGATGCAAAACTTTTTCCTAAGAAAGGGCCTAATGGCACATATTCCCATTTCTGAATATCTCTCGCAGACCAATCATTAAATAATACCAAGCCAAAGATGTATTCTTCTGCTTCTGCAATAGGTATTGGTTCACCTAAATCGTTAGCATCTGTTGTGATAAAAGCCATTTCTAATTCGAAGTCAACCAATTTTGAAGGTCCAAAAACAGGGCTATCAGCTCCTTCTGGCATTGTTTGACCTTGTGGACGATTTATAGGAATTCCGGATGGAATTATAGAAGAACTTCTACCATGATAACCAACAGGCATGTGTACCCAATTTGGTAATAAGGCATTATTAGGATCTCTAAACATCGTGCCAACATTTGTAGCATGTTCTTTACTCGCATAGAAATCTGTATAATCACCAACCTGAATTGGCAGTTGCATTTCAATCTCATCTAAGCGAAACAGAATGGTTTCTTTATGTGGGTTGTTATTTTTTAAGGTGTCATTTTCAGCATCAAAAATTTTAGCGATTCTATTTCTAACTAAACGCCATGTTTTTCTTCCATCTGCAATAAAATCATTTAATGTGTCTTGTAAAAAGATATCATCTGTTAACGGAATACCTTTAAAATAACCTAATTGGTGTAATGCTCCAAGATCAATTGCAGTATCTCCAATACGAGTTCCGATAGTAATGATGTCGTCTCTGGTTAAGAAAACACCAAAAGGAATATTTTGAATTGGGAAATCTGAAGTTTTACCGACATGTAACCATGAGGTTCGGTCTGGATTATTGGCTGATAATGGCATATTGCAATTGTTGATTAAATGTTCATTAATTTCTAATCAAACCTAAGCAATTTTTAATATTTAAACTAATGTAATTCGTATTTTTGATGCTCATTTAACACAACATTTTATTTATGCAACGCGACGAACAAATTTTTGAACTTATAGAAGCAGAAAGAGAACGCCAGACTGATGGTATAGAATTAATTGCTTCAGAGAATTTTGTAAGTGACCAAGTTATGGAAGCTGCTGGTTCTGTTTTAACCAATAAATATGCTGAAGGTTATCCTGGTAAGCGATATTATGGTGGTTGCGAAGTGGTAGATGAAGTTGAGCAAATTGCGATTGATAGAGCCAAAACTTTATTTGGTGCTGCTTATGCTAATGTACAACCACACTCTGGTAGCCAAGCTAATACAGCAGTTTATCATGCCTGTTTAAAACCTGGTGATACTATTTTGGGATTCGATTTATCTCACGGAGGTCACCTTACTCATGGTTCTTCAGTAAATTTTTCTGGTAAATTATATCGTCCTACGTTTTATGGTGTAAAGAAAGATACCGGTTATATTGATTATGACATGCTAGCAGACCAAGCGAAAAAAGAGAAACCAAAATTAATTATAGCTGGTGCATCTGCTTATTCTCGTGATATTGATTTTGCAAAGTTTAGAGAAGTTGCGGATAGTGTAGGAGCTGTTTTATTGGCAGATATCTCGCATCCTGCAGGATTAATTGCTAAAGGTATTTTAAATGATCCAATACCACATTGCCATGTAGTAACTACGACAACACATAAAACTTTAAGAGGGCCAAGAGGTGGGATGATTATGATGGGTAAAAATATTGATAACCCATTTGGTATTACATTAAAGAATGGTAAGCTTCGTAAAATGTCTGGCTTATTAGATTCTGGTGTTTTTCCAGGAAATCAAGGTGGACCCTTAGAACATATTATTGCTGCTAAAGCGATTGCTTTTGGAGAAGCGTTGACTGATGAGTTTATGCATTATATGTTACAAGTAAAACATAATGCAGACGCCATGGCAAAAGCTTTTGTTACCAAAGATTATAACTTAATTTCTGGAGGAACAGATAACCACATGATGCTTATTGACCTAAGAAATAAGAGCATTACTGGTAAAGATGCTGAGAACGCTTTGGTAAAAGCAGATATTACAGTAAATAAGAACATGGTACCATTTGATACAGAATCGCCATTTGTAACGTCTGGAATTAGAGTAGGTACACCAGCAATTACAACAAGAGGACTTAAAGAAAATGATATGTCTTACGTAGTTGATTTAATAGATGAAGTGCTTACAAATCATGAAAATGAAACTGTTTTAGAAGGCGTTGCTAAGAAAGTAAATGAATTAATGGGAGGACGACCTTTGTTTGTTGCTTAAAAGACACAAGACCTGTTAGGTTTTAGAAACCTAACAGGTCTGATTAAATATTTTGAAAGCCTTTCAATTTAGTTTGAAGGGCTTTTTTTGTTACAAATGAGTTTTTAGTTTAAATTAATCCTCAAATATAACACTCTTATAAGCACCAATATCAGGATTAGAACCTCTTGGGTTACCTAATAAATCGTTGCCAAAAGGATCTAATACTAAGGCTTCTTCATTAGCACCAGAATCTTCTCCAATACGCATTAAGTTTTCAAAAGCATCTTCAAAATCTGGGTCTTGGTTAAATATATTGTCCACATAAAAGTTAGTATCATCAAACATATAATTACCAGTGCCTTCAAGATTATTATTATCAAATTTTATTAGACAATTAATAAACTTATAGTCAAATACACTTCCTCTGTTATCAAGAAAAATTTCAGGATTATCGTTTCCGTAAATTATACAGTTGGTAAAGTTGGCTTCAGTTAAATCGTTTGCGATTATTATTCCGTCTGCATCTTCTACATAATCATTTAAGAGTAGGGCAGGAAATTGCCTAAAACTACTATTCCAGTAATTGGCAATTGTACAATGTATAAAGTTGTACTTACCACCAAATGTACCAGCGAATGAGGATTGCCCACAATTGTTAATCACTACATTTTCTGCTGTAATAGATGTTGCTCGACCTAAAATACCAAAGCTACTTGCATTATAGATTTGTGTATTAGTTATCGTTAATTTATCGTTTGTTGCATCTTGGTTGCCTTCAGATAAAACACCAATAGTGGCATTTTTAATGGTTGCATTATTAATGGTATTGTTAGCACTTCCGTTAAATAACCAAATAGTTCCCCATTGCCCTGGAATATCAGTGTATAAAGGTTCTAATCTGTCGCCTTCTAAAATAACTTGGTTCTCTAAAGTTTCTTGATCTATACTGAGTTCTCCATTAATGTTAAGTGTACCATTATCAGTTACAATAATCCCAGAGTCTGCATGAAAATGAACTCTTGTACCAGCTTCCATAGTTAAGGTTTTGTTAGCGCCAACACCTGCATAACCATAAATAACATAAGGTTTCTCATTAGTAAAGGTTAATTCATCATCATCTAAAAATCGGCCTTGTAATAAGGTTTCGTCTGGTGTGCCATCACCATCGACATCGAAGGTTAAGGTTTCAATAATGCCAGTATCTTCATCTTTATTAGGATATATAAAAACGGCATCTTTTACTAAAGTAACAACATCAATGTCTTGTTGATTGCTCCCTGAATCGAAAAGAATTCTATCTGTATATAAAAATTGTATATCAGAATTTGAAAGGGTTTCAATATTTATTGTTGTTTCAATAAATATATATAAACTATCGTTTGCTAATAATTCTACATTTTCAAAGAATTTACCTTCTTGTGCGCCATCTAGCCCTGTGGTGCCATCAACATTCATTCTGTAAAATGAATTGACTCCGTTTTCTAATTGAATGGTTGGTATTGTAATATCATCATCACTTCGATTATATACTTTTAGGTTATACGTGCTAGAGCCAATATTAGTAAAAACGGTATCTAAATAGATGGTGTCTCTGGCAAATTCTAAGTTTCCTGTGCTTGGTGAAAATTCAAAATCGTTTCTGCAAGAACTCCAAAAAAGTAAGATTCCGAAACAAAATAAAAATGATAGCAATCTCTTCATATAATATAAATATAATTAAGCCTTAAAAATATAACTTTTGAAGTTAGGATTTATTATGATGTCTTATATATTTATTAGTGGTTATTCATTCTGTACTAAATACGGAATCTGTGTTTTATTATTTAGAATCTCGTCTTTGCAGGAATGACAAAATGAAACAAAGATTAATGAAGTAATAGGAGATTGTATTATAAAGTTTTAGTTTTTAACAGTATTTTATTCTCCATATTCCTCTAGTAAGATTAAAAAGAGTTGGCTATTTAAAACCAAATATTCTAGTAATTGCATTTTGTTTTGATCTTTTAGTAATTCGGAACTCAATTGCTTTGCAGAACAAAACTCATAAAAGAGGTTTGCTTTGTCTTCAGGAATTTTTAAATCTTTAGTTACTAGGTGTTTGTTGAAGAATGAGCTTTTTTGAAACAAAGAATCCATTTGTTTATAGGTTATAGGCTTGTAAAATTCTTCTCCATTTTTTGTTTTTTTTCGTTTAAAAAGCTTAGCCAATTGACCAATAAGAGAAATAAAATCTACACCATAAGTTGCTCCTGCTGGTTGATATAATCCAGGATTATTTTTAATATCTTCTTTAATTAAATTTTGCAGTTCAAAATTATAGGTCTCTTCTTTAAAAACGGGTTGCTCGGGCTCTGCTTTAACTTCTACTTCATCTAGCTCGTTAACTATTTTTTTGAGTTCGAATACAGCAATACCTTTAAAATGGGTTTGATTAAGTATTACAACTTTTGGGTGATAAAATATGGACTCAAATAATATGGTATCGTTGATTTTTGCAATAATGTTAAAATTACCTTTTTCGTTACTTGCTGTGATTCTGTTTTGAGTTTCGTTAAAGACTTTTATGTTTTTTATTGTATTTGTAGCATCATAAATCTTGCCTTTTAAGGTTTGTGCATTTATCACAAAAGGCAGAGAGAATAAAGAAAAAATAATGATTAACTGACGCATGATAGTTGGTTGGTTCGCTAAAGAAAACACTTTAAACTGAAATCAATCAACGTATTAAAAAAACTTTAACCTAATAATATGTTAATTGAAAAGATTAGCAATATCAGGAGTTATTCGAGTAGGTCGTTGTGTTTTAGAATTGATGAAACACCATTTTGCTTTAGAGTTAACAATGAGTTGGCCTGTTTTTGTATTAAAAATTTCTACATGCCTTATGGTACTTACTCCTTCAACTTTTGGCACATAAGTTTTTAATAATAGTTGGTCTCCAAGCAAAGCCTGATTTTTATACTCAATAAAATGATTAACCAAAAACCAAGAATAAGTTTCTAAGATCTCTTTTGAGACATAAGTTAGCCAATGTTCTTTAGCGATATCCTGTACCCATTGTACATAACGAACATTGTTTACATGATTGAGTTCGTCTAAATCAGCTTTTGAAACGGTAATGGTTTTTTCGAATATTTTCACAATAATATTATTGTTTCTTTATTATTACTTCAAAAAGTTTATCCCAATTTTTACCAGTAACAAAGATGGTTTTACGCTTGGGATGATAGGCTATACCATTAAGAACATCTAGTTCGTTATGTTGAGTGACTAATTTTCTAAGAGGTTTAAAATCTATAACGCCTTCTACACCACCTGTATTTGGGTTAATGATTACAACACCGTTTTTCTGATATATATTAGCAAAGATTCTACCATCTATCCATTCGAGTTCATTTAAACTTGGAATTTTTCCTTTTTCAGTATATACCTGTATATGACTTTGTTCTGTAAGATTTTCTGAGTTTAACAGCCATATTTTTTCTGTACCATCAGATTTGTACAATGTTTTACCATCGTTACAAATTCCCCAACCTTCTTTACTTTTTCCATATTTAAATGAACTCAATTTTTCGAAGGTATTGACATCATAAACAAAACCTCTATTAGCTTGCCATGTGAGTTGATAGATTTTGTCATTCATAATAGTTAGACCTTCACCAAAATAGGCGTTATCTAAATTGATATTCTTTAAGACTTCGCCTGTTTCAAAATTTACTCTTCTCAATTTAGATTTTCCTCTTTGTCCGGTGCTTTCGTATAATTTACCATTATGAAATTCTAAACCTTGTGTATAAGATGTAATATCGTGCGGATAGGTGTTCACCACTTCATATTTGTAATAAGAAGGGATACTATTATTAAAGACTTTTATTAACTTGGTTATAGTTTGTGCTTCGCCATTGTAATTAACAACTGCAGTTATTGTTTTTTCTCCTAAAGTTACAGAATTTAGAACTTTATTATTAACAATAGGTTCTCCATTCATTTTATAGCTAACACCAGTAATCTCTAATTTTTTTGGATTGTTAATTGACAACTTAAGTGTATCACCAAGCATAAGGGATTTTGCGGTTGTATTAATGGTTAAGCCTGTTTGTTTTGATGTATTAGTCTTTCCGCAATTAGATAGCACTAAGCTTAAACAAATGAGAATGATATATTTAGATAATTGCATAATATCTCTTTGGATTTTTGGCAAGTTATTAAATATAATTCAGTTTAAAAATCATTGTATAAATGATTAATAAATCCAAATGATATATTAGTACTTTGTTATGAAAATTTAAGTTGCAATAAAACAGAATTTTTATAATTTTCAGCATAATAGCTCTATGGTTAAACTAAAAAAAGTAGTATAACAATCTGTTTTGCAGAAGATTTAATTTGTAGGAGATTTTCTAATATATTGTTTGGGTTATAGTATTAAAAGATTGTATCTTTGCGGCTGGCAAGTCCTACACAACCAGCTCCTGTTGAATCCTCCAGGGCGGGAACGCAGCAAAGGTAAATGGTCGTAGCGGTGTGATGTAGGTAGCTTGCCTTTTTTTGTACCCTAAATTCTCCTATAAATTTGTATTTTGCTTATTTAAATGTTTCAATTGATGTCTAAAGTTGTTTTAATAACAGGTGGTTCTTCTGGAATAGGGAAGTCGGTTGGTGAGTTTCTTAAAGCCGAAGGTTTTAAAGTTTACGGAACCAGTAGGAATCCAGAAAATTATCCTGAAAGTAAATTTCCAATTGTCGCTTTAGATGTTACTAAACCTGAAACCATTTCTAGTTGTATTTCTGAAGTTTTGTCTAAAGAATCTAAAATAGATGTTCTTGTGAATAATGCTGGTGCCGGAATTACAGGGCCAATTGAAGAAATTCCAGATACAGAAATTAAACGCAATTTCGAAACCAATCTCTTTGGGCCAATAAATGTTATTAAAGGAGTTTTACCAACAATGCGTTCTCAAAACTCAGGATTAATTATTAATGTCACTTCAATTGCTGGTTATATGGGTTTACCTTATAGAGGTGTTTATAGTGCTAGTAAAGGAGCTTTAGAATTAATTACTGAAGCTTTTAGGATGGAATTGAAAGATTTCAATATTCACATGTCTAATGTTGCTCCTGGTGATTTTGCAACTAATATTGCTGCAGGTCGTTATCACGCACCAGTTTTAGCTAACTCACCTTACAAAGAAAAATATGGGAATTCATTAAAAATGATGAATGAGCATGTAGATAGCGGAAAAGATCCAAAACAAATGGCTAAAGCTATTTTCAAAATTATTCAAACTAAAAAGCCTAGAACCCATTATAAGGTTGGTGCGTTTATACAGAAATTCTCAATTGTTTTAAAACGTATTCTTCCAGATACAGTTTATGAAAAATTATTGATGAAGCATTATAAGTTATAGTAAAATTGGTATGCTATTTGTGGTGTTGTCTTCAACATTAGCAAACATGAAATCATTAAAACTTCATCCTTTAATATTTTTCTTCTTATTCTTTGGTTGCGAAGATATAATAGAATGCATTTTTAATAAAAGACCAGAAATACCAAATAAATCTTTTGAAGTAGGATATGTAAACAACTATTACTATCAAGAGTTTACTTCAGAGATAAAGAACGAACCTCAAGACAATAATTACGACTATTTCTACGAAATCTACGGGAATTTACCAGGTGGTCTAGAAATGTATGCTAATTACAGAACACTTTCTATAGAAGGAATACCATTGACTTCTGGGGCTTTTACATTTTCGGTTTACCTATACGTTGATGCACCAGAATATTACGATGAAGATTCTGGCAGTTATGAAGACTCTTTGTGTTCTAAATCTACCTCAAAGGAGTTTAGCATAATAGTCAATTGATTATTGTTAATATATTCTGAAAAATTGTCATTTAAAAGAAGCTTAAAGTTGTAAATTCGCGACAGTTAAAAACACAAAAATTCAAATTAAAATTCCTTTTTTACAAAGGAAATTCAAAACAAGTTTTTTATGAAATTTTTTATTGATACAGCAAACCTAGAGCAGATTAAAGAAGCTCAAGACATGGGTATTTTAGATGGTGTAACTACAAACCCATCGTTAATGGCTAAAGAAGGCATTACTGGTACTAATAATATTTTGAAGCACTATGTAGATATTTGTAATATCGTAGAAGGTGATGTATCTGCTGAAGTTATTTCTACCGATTTCGATGGTATGGTAAGCGAAGGTGAAGCTTTATCAGAATTACACGATCAAATAGTTGTTAAGTTGCCAATGATTAAAGATGGCATTAAGGCTTGTAAATATTTTTCTGATAGAGGTATAAAAACTAATGTTACTTTAGTATTCTCAGCAGGACAAGCATTGTTGGCTGCAAAAGCTGGTGCGACCTATGTATCTCCGTTTATTGGTCGTTTAGATGATATTTCTACAGATGGCTTAAATCTTATTGCAGAGATTCGTCATATCTATGATAATTACGGGTTTGAAACGGAAATATTAGCTGCTTCAGTACGCCATACAATGCATGTAATAGATTGTGCTAAACTAGGAGCAGATGTTATGACAGGCCCTTTAAGTTCAATCACTGGATTACTTAAACATCCATTGACTGATATTGGGTTAGAGAAATTTTTAGCAGATTATAAAAAAGGAAATTAAGTTTTTTATCTTATAATTTTCTGAGGGCATCTTATTTAATAATAAGATGCTTTTTTTGTAATAATTCTTTAAGTGCTTCTTCAAAACCAGATCTAAAAATATTAGCATTTGGGTGAAGAATAATACCGTTTTTGTTAACAATAATAGCTTTGTTTAAATAATTAACAGCCAGAGTTTTACGAGCCTCTTTAGAGTTTTTGAATTTAAATTCATTCCTCGTAGGAAAATTATAATTGCTAATAATTTTTTTCCAAGATTTATCGTCATTATTATTCACATTTATAGATATAAAATCCATCTTTGGAAATTTAGACTTCAATTCATTAACCTTATAATGACTATTTCTATACTGAGACTTAGAGTTAGAAGACCAAAAATAAATAATTGTTGGTTTAGTAATAATAGAAGTTATTAAATGTTCAGTATCATCAAAATTTACAAGAGCTAGATTGGGAATTGGGTTACCTTGGCGGAGTAATTCTAATTTAGACACTAAATCTTTTAAAGACGCTTTGTCTTCATCATTAGTGCTTTTGCTTAAATAATAATTTAATATTTCATTAGCCTGATCTGCAGTATGATTATGGCTAATATAATCCCTTGCTTTGTATTTTAATAAATTATTTTTTATAGCTTCATCGGAGATTATACTATCAATTAAATCTAATTTAGACTTGTTGTAATCCATAGCATGTCTATCAAATTTACTATGAAAGGCATTATTCTTGTAGTAAGATTCAATAGCCAAATTGTCTATATTAGAAAATAAAAAGCGATTATAAGAAAAGAAGTTGCTTAGATGATTTGCATTATAATCTATGTTTGCTCTATGCACATAAAATTCTTCGGGTAAATCTTTAACGTGTATTAGTTTATTATTACCAAAATAAGCAAACGGATATATTTCTTTGTCAGCATAAGTATTATAATTAATATTTGCCTCTATGATAGATTTAAACAATTCAGATTCTTTATTATACTCTAAGAATTTATTAAACTCTTTTAGTTGATTAAGACGTCGTTTTTCTACAAAAGCATGAAAAGCTTCTGGTTCCATTTTGGAGTATTTAACCAATTTTTTAGCCTCTCTTTCATTAGATAAATACGTTTTAATTAGGTAATTATTTTTCTTAGCTCCCACACCTGTAAATACCATTGACTCATCAAAATCGTAGGTATTTAGTCTAAACATAATACTGTCATTAGCCTCCAGAAGTATCATTTGGTATTCACCACCATGAGTAAGTGAATATAAGCCCGGGTTTAAATTTGTAATCTTGTGTATAAATCTGTTATTGGCATCTAACGTCAATGAATCTACAACTTTGCCTTTTGTGTTATAGAGGACAATTGTTTTATTTTTCGGATTAATAATTTCACCACCAATATAAGCGTAGGCACCATTACTATCACTGTTAGATTTACAGCCAAAAGTAAGACATGCCATGAGAAACATTAGGGCTATATGTTTAGCTAATAAGGGAAAATTCTTCATAATTTACAAAACAAAAGTATGCGTTGAAAACCTCATGTCTTGTTAATGCCGCGTTAAAACTTGTTATACAGTCTATTTATTTCGTTCAATCGCTTAAATTTTCTACTTTTGCATTCTCAAAAAATATAAGACATGTTATCAGTTTCTAATCTTTCAGTTCAATTTGGTAAACGCGTGCTTTTTGATGAAGTCAATACTACATTTAACAATGGTAATTGCTACGGAGTCATTGGTGCTAATGGGTCTGGAAAATCTACTTTTTTAAAGATTATTGCAGACAAAATGGATCCTACTTCCGGTCATGTTCATCTTGAGCCAGGCAAACGTATGTCAGTTTTAGAACAGAATCATAATTTATATGATGAAAATTCAGTTTTAGAGACTATAATAATGGGTAATAAGCCTTTGTATAAGTTAAAGTCAGAAATTGAAGCACTCTACGCTGATTATACAGATGAGAATGCTGAAAAAATAGGAGAACTTCAAGTTCAGTTTGAAGAAATGAATGGTTGGAATGCAGATAGTGACGCAGCAGCCATGCTATCTAATCTTGGTATTAAGGAAGAGTACCATTACACATTAATGAAAGATTTAGATGGTAAGCAAAAAGTACGTGTATTACTAGCTCAGGCTTTGTTTGGAAATCCAGATTTGTTAATAATGGATGAACCAACCAATGATTTAGATTATGAAACGATTTCTTGGTTAGAACACTTCTTAGCAAATTACGATAGTTGTGTGATTGTAGTATCTCACGACAGACACTTTTTAGACTCTGTTTGCACACATATTTCTGATATTGACTTCGGAAAAATTAATCATTTCTCTGGTAATTATACATTCTGGTATGAGTCTTCTCAGTTAGCAGCAAGACAACATGCACAGCAAAACAAGAAAGCAGAAGAAAAGAAAAAAGAATTAGAAGATTTTATTCGTCGTTTCTCTGCTAATGTTGCAAAGTCTAAACAGGCAACTAGTAGAAAAAAAATGATCGAAAAGTTAAACATTGCTGATATAAAACGCTCTAGTCGTCGTTATCCTGCTCTTATTTTTGAACGCGATCGTGAAGCTGGAGATCAAATCTTAAATATTGAAGGTTTATCTGCAAGTTTAGATGGAGAAGTTTTATTTAAAAACATTGATATCAACCTAAATAAAGGAGATAAAGTAGTAGTGTATTCTAAAGACTCTAGAGCTACAACAGCATTCTACAAAATATTAAATGGTAATGATAAGTCTGACTCTGGCAAATTAGCTTGGGGAGTTACAACAACACAGTCGTATTTACCATTAGACAATAGCGAATATTTTAATAATAAACTATCGCTAGTAGATTGGTTACGCCAATGGGCAACCACCGAAGAAGAACGCGAAGAAGTTTATATAAGAGGGTTCTTAGGTAAAATGATTTTTAGTGGAGAAGAAGCTTTAAAAACCTCTGATGTATTATCTGGTGGAGAAAAAGTGCGCTGTATGCTTAGTCGTATGATGATGGTAAGAGCCAATGTTTTAATGTTAGATGAACCAACAAATCACCTAGATTTAGAAAGTATTACGGCATTTAATAATTCATTAAAGAATTTTAAAGGAACGATTTTATTTACTACTCACGATCATGAGTTTGCCCAAACTGTTGGTAACCGAATTATAGAATTAACACCAAGCGGAGTTATAGATCGTTACATGACGTTTGATGAGTATATGAGTGATAAAAAGATAAAAGAACAGCGTGAGAAGATGTATGCTGTGACAGCATAAGAATTTCTATTTAGAATTGAATTATAAATGTTGGTGTTTTTTATGCCAACATTTTTTTATTCCATGTTTTACTTCTGTTTTTCTTGGAATGAAAGATTAGTTGCTTTCCAATAGTAACGTCACCATCTAAATGCACAAAGCCATTTTTTTTATAAGTAGCTTGAGAGAATCGTTGTACTAAACACAAAAGCAACAAATAATAGAATTTTTATTTAATTAAGAAAGATGACTCTAAGCCTCCATCTCAACTTTAACACGATTTACTATCTCCATGGCTTTATCCAATTCATCATTATGAACAAAGACCTCTTGAAAACCATTGTTAATAGAGCCTTGCCCTCCCAATCGTTGCGATTCACCTTCATCTTTAATAATTGGTATAATGCCAACTGCTTCTAATTCATTTTTTACACGAGTAACCAAAATAAAATTACCGTAATAAACTTTTGTATATTCTGTAGTGCTCATATCTATAGGTGTTAAATTATAATATTAAGTTACAACATTTTGGCAAGATTTCCTACATCAAAAGCCAATTAATATTAAACTATCCTTTTCAAATTATTTATACTATAAGTTTTGACTATTAAAATATTGGTTAAAAAAATCTGGTGACTTTATTTAACGCACTTTATTTCATAAATTTATACAAATCAAAAATTAAAATATAA
>NZ_CAXBGB010000022.1:0-35245 GCF_963975125.1 uncultured Winogradskyella sp.
TTATTACACTTTCTTAAAAAGTAATTCATCTGCTTAAGCCTGTAACTATATGTGCTCAAGTGGTTTTCTATAGATTGATTATCACCAATATCACTTAATATTCTATCAAAAAAGCAAACTTTACTGCGCTCATGAACAGGAATTAGCATTCCGCTCTGAATCATAATTTGTAACAGACCAACAGTTTTTAATGTGATGCTTTTACCACCAGCATTTGGACCAGAAATAACAATGATTCTACTGTCCTTTTCTAAGCCAATAGTTTGAGAAAATGTCTTTTCACCTTTTTCCTTATTCGTTAAATAGAGTAGTGGATGATACGCATCTCGTATATACATACTACGTTCTTCTGAAATTTCTGGTAAAATAGCATCCATGCTTTTTGCATACTTTGCTTTAGCAGAAATCACGTCCATTTTGGTTAAAAATTCTTGATAATTATGCAATAATGGTACAAACAATCGAATGTAATTCGTTAGTTCTTTTAGAATCTTAATGACTTCTTCTTTCTCTTCGTATTCTAAATTATTTAGCTCTCTAGAATAATTAAGTGTAGTTTCAGGTTCTATATAAACAATACTACCAGTTTTGCTACCTCCCATTATAGCACCTTTCACTTTTCTACGATACATAGCTTTAACTGCTAGTACACGTTTATTTTCTACAACAGACTCTCTTATATCATCGAGGTATTCTAAGTTGTGATACTTGGTTAACGCAGAAGCAAAACTACTATTTATTTTGCCTTTCAGTTTGTTAATGGTCTTACGCAATTCAGAGAGTAGAGGAGATGCATCATCTTTTATATCTCCAAATCGATCCACCACTGCATCAACTTGTTCTATTACTGAAATGGTTATTTCAATGTGTTGCCTATTGGCATAAAGCTTTGGGTAGTATTCCTTAAACTTTTCTAAAAATTTTAAAATAGAATTTGCTGTAAGTGATATACTTACTAACTTTTGCAAACTTGTTACTTCTAGATAAGTGTTTTCAATTTTAAGAAGTTTTAATTCTTTAGATATAGTATCGAATCCATGATTTGGTATTCTGTTATCATTATCAAAGGAAGATAAATATTCATTAACATAAGCTAACTCCAATTTTATCTTTGCTGTATCTTGAAATGGCAATATAGTCAGCACAGCCTGTTTACCCAAAGCGGTAATGGCATGGTCATTAATTTGACTTAAAACCGAAAAAAACTCTAAGTCATTTAAAGTCTTTTCATGTATGCTTATCATAGGTTATACTTAATTTAAGAAATGCAAATTTAGAGTAATTGTAAAGATATGCCTAATTCAATTATTTACTTTTGTAATTCTTATTTTTGATAAAATTTGAAATTAATGAATGTAAATATTCATCAAAGCTGGAAACCTTTTATACAGCCTGAATTTGAAAAATCGTATTTCACAGATTTAATAGCATTTGTGAAGAGTGAATATGAAAAACACCAATGTTTTCCTATAGACTCAGATATTTTTAATGCTTTTAATCATTGTGCTTTTGAAGATTTGAAAGTTGTTATTATTGGTCAAGATCCTTATCATGATATTGGTCAAGCCAATGGTTTGTGTTTTTCTGTTAATGATGCTATTAAGCATCCGCCTTCACTAGTCAATATTTTTAAAGAGATAGAACAAGATTTAGGTATTCCTTATCCAAAAAGCGGAAATTTAATGCCTTGGGCAGATCAAGGGGTACTACTTTTAAATGCGACATTAACAGTCAGAGCTCACCAAGCAGCTAGTCACCAAAACAAAGGCTGGGAACAATTTACAGATTCGGTAATCAAAACTATAAGTACAGAAAAATCGAATGTTGTTTTTTTACTTTGGGGCGGATTTGCCAAAAAGAAAAAGAAACTAATAGATACATCTAAACATTTTGTATTAGAAAAAGGTCATCCATCTCCATTAAGCGCTAACCGAGGGTATTGGTTTGGAAATAAACATTTTAGTAAAACTAACTTCCTGTTGCAGCAAGTTGGTGTGTCTGCAATTGAGTGGAAACTAAAGTAGGTCTATCTTTTCTTATTACAGGTGGTGTTTTACTCTCTATTTTTTTAGAGGTTTTATTACAACTAAAAATTAATAGAAAAAAATTAAGTGCGACTAAGAAAGATAAAATCAGAGTAATCGTAATAATCATATTAGTCTGTTTAGGTTGATAATAGCTAAACAAATGTAATTAAATTTTTGAAAAATTGAAAGCTACAAACAAAAAGTGTCAGATTTCTTAACAACTTATTACTTATAAATCAATGTTTTACATCAATGGACATAGGCTTTTTAGCGATATTATATCAAATAAATTATTTTGGTGAAAGTTAAAAAACGGGCATTAATTGTATAAACTTAATATAAGATTAGACAATAAATGAGCCTATATTTTGTGAATTAACCTCGAGTAGTCCACTTTTTCAGAGATGATATTTAAATTAAAAAGTTCCTTTTGTACGTTTTTAACGGTCTTTTTATCAATGACTTCTTGCGACCATTCTGTTAAGGCCAGCCATTGTTGTACATCTTCTATTTCTTGTTCGTAACGATTAGCAATTGTTTTATCTATAGAAGGTATGGATTTAAACTCTGATGTGGTTTGATTAATGATATTTAAAATCGTTTTTAAGTCCTCTTCATTGTTTTCGATAAATTCTTCTCTAACAGCAATAACAAAACAAGGCCAAGGAGAAGGGCAATTATCTATGCGTCTAAAAGTGCCATTATCAACCAAAGGTTTAGTGGTAAATTTTTCCCACATAAAATAATCTGCTTCACCATTAGTAAGTCCATTTACGGCACCATCTAAATTTTTAATAACTTTAAAAGTTAAATCAGTTTTTAAATCCCAATCATGATTTTTAGCATTAATATATGCCATAAGGTGAGACCCAGAACCATATCGACTAATGGCTGCTCTAGTTCCTTGTATATCTTTAACAGTTTTAAACTTTGAGTCTGCCGCAACATGAATTCCCCATATTAAAGGCGTTTTTACAAATGTCTGTACTATTTTTGACGGATTTCCATCTATAATATCTTTAATGATACCTTCTGTTAATATAACGGCAATATCAATATCACCAGAACGCAGACCTTTACACATCGCTCCAGTACCACCATAATAGTCATGCCACCTAAGATTAATATCTTCAGCTTTATATTCTCCGTTCTTAAGTGTTAAGTACCAAGCTAAATTAAAATGCTCTGGCACACCACCTATTTTTACTTTTCTCATTTTATGCAGAACTTGTTTCAGTATCTAAATCACTGCGATAGCAGGAATTTTTATTAATTAGATTTTACAATAGCACGAGCTTCGATGCTTTTCTGCGCTAAGTAAATACTAGATTTAGTGTCACATTTTAAATTCATTAAATATTCACAATGCGCTCTAATGCATATAATATTAATTTATCAACTGTTTTCTTTGGGTCTTTACTAAAATCTCCATTTGCTCTATTTGCAATAATTGCATTTAAAGACAGCGCTTCATGGCCTAATAATTTTGAAAGTCCATAGATTACAGACGTTTCCATTTCAAAATTTGTAATTCTGAAATCTTTATAGCTAAAGTTATCTAGCTTCGAGTTTAAACTTGGGTCATGTAACGGTAAACGTAAAACACGTCCTTGAGGACCATAAAAACCACCAGCAGTGCCTGTCATACCTTTAAAAACGGTATCACTTTCAAAATATTTTTCTAAATATTTACTATTATTTATAACAATTGGTCTTGCTTTATTTTTGTCCCAATCAGTATGCTTAATAAATGCATCTTCTATCTCTGGATTACTAATACCATCTATTTGATAAAAATGCAACATTCCATTAACATCTAGTCCGTGTGTGCTCAATACAAATGTATCTACAGGAATATCGCTCTGCAAAGACCCAGATGTACCAACTCTTATAATATTAAGGCTCGTAAGTTCTGTCTTTGGCTTACGTGTTTTTAGATTAATGTTAACTAAGGCATCTAGTTCGTTTAAAACGATATCAATATTGTCTGGCCCAATTCCGGTTGATAATACTGTTATTCTGCGATCTTGATAATATCCCGTTTGAGTTTTAAATTCACGCTTTTGAGTGCTAAATTCTATACTGTCAAAATGTTTCGTAATCTTTTCTACCCGATCTTGATCTCCTACAAAGATGATTGTATCCGAAATATCTTCTGGTTTTAGATTTAAATGATAAACACTTCCATCTGGATTTAGTATTAATTCTGAATCTTTAATTGACATTCATTATGGTTTTAATAAGCTTATTCTTCTCTACACTAAATTGGTATTCTAGTCGTTCTACACCACCATATACCATATTATTTTTAACTTCAGAAGCAAAATTATATTGTCTCAATAATGCTTCATGACCTTTTCTGTTTAGTTTAAGGCCATTTTCTGTCTCATCAAAAAATATTGATAACTTTTTAATGATGCGTTGTAACTGTAGGTCTCCAAAACCATAATAGCCTTGATAATTAAGACTGTAACCTAATAGATGGTGTACGGATTTTATGGGATTATCCCTTAAAAGTCTTAGAATATTGTCCTCTAAGACATTCAATCCGCTTTTTTGATGCGGAAAACGTTTTAAATGTGCTTTTAGACAATTGCTCATATATTTAAAACTTGAGTTTGTAACAATGTAAGGCTTTAAAATATTATGATCTTTACCGCAATAAGTTCTCCATAGTGCAATTGCTAAATCGATATCTTTAGGAGTTAATAAAATTCTGTTTTTATAGTGTGCATTAAGTTGTTCTGGACTCAGTTCAGTTAGTGCTTTTAAACTTTTTTCTCCTTCTACACGTCCACTACAGATAAGATATAATGGCTTATCAATCTCTTTTTGGTGGAGCAGGCTAATAACTCCCAATAAATTGATGTGGCAAAACAAATCATACTCAAACCATAGGTTGATTTCTGAATAATTTTCAACATTATCTAATTTAGATAACTCCTTTTGTAGTTCAACTGTATCTACTTCAATATCATAATTGGTTTTAAGAAACTCAGAACGAAGCTCAAAAAAAACTTCAGAATCTATATCAGTAATAGTTGGGCCTTCACATAACATTTCTTGCCACGTTAAGATATCTTCAGTAAAATCTAATTCTCGTAAATATTCTGTTAGATTATTACCATTTGTAATGTGTAAAATAGTGTTTGCCATAAAAATTAGCCTCCAACGCGTTTTACATTAAACCCCTTTTTTTTCAGCATAGTCATGATTTTATCTCTGTAATCACCTTGAATAATAATTTTATCATCTTTAAAACTACCACCAACACTAAGCTTGGTTTTTAGTTCTTTAGCTAATTTTTTAAAATCTTCTGTAGCTCCTGTATAACCTTCTAAAATGGTAATGGGCTTTCCTTTACGCTTTTCGTATTTGCATAAAATAGGGTCTTCTTGTAGCCATAACTTTTTATTTGAGTCTTTAGAAGTATTCGTTGACTCATTTATATGGTCTGGAAATAAGTTTTTTAATTGATCTTGTAAATCCATTTGCTCAGTTTACAGTCTCAGTCATTTGTTTACACTATAAAAACTATGATTGTGACTGAATATTGATAACTATTTTTTTATAAGTCCTAGCTCTATTAAACGCTCATTTAAAAATTCACCTGCTGTAATATCTTCAAACTGCTTTGGGTTTTTATCATCAATACAACTCTCTAAGGCATCTAATTTCATTTCGCTTATAGGATGCATAAAAAATGGAATTGAGTAACGCGATGTTCCCCAAAGTTCTCTTGGCGGATTAATTACGCGATGAATCGTAGATTTTAATTTATTATTAGAATGCCTAGATAACATATCACCAACATTAATAATAAGCTCATCTGGCTCTGCAATAGCATCAATCCATTCACCATCATTTCGTTGCACTTGTAAGCCACGACCTTGTGCTCCCATAAGCAATGTAATTAAGTTAATATCACCATGTGCTGCAGCTCTTACCGCATTTTTAGGTTCTTCTTTAATGGGTGGATAGTGTATTGGTCTTAAAATGGAATTTCCATTATGAATATAATTATCAAAATATGTCTCTTCTAAATCGAGATATAAAGCCAAAGCTCGTAATACATATTTAGCTGTTTTTTCTAACATAACATAGGTTTTTTTACCTACCTCGTTAAAATTTGGCAGCTCTTTAACATCAACGTTTTCAGGATATTCTTTTCGTCGTTCGTCATCGTCTTCAACATATTGCCCAAAATGCCAGAACTCTTTTAGATCCCCTTCTTTTTTTCCTTTAGCACTTTCTTTACCAAAAGACACATAGCCACGTTGACCACCAATGCCAGGGATTTCATAATTTTCTTTTGCATCTTTAGGTAAGTTGAAAAAATTTCTCACCTCACCGTATAAATCATCTTCTAATTGATCGTCGAGAAAATGACCTTTTAGAGCAACAAAGCCAATATTCTCAAACGCTTTTCCTATTTCATCTATAAACTGTTGTTTTCGTTTTGAATCACCAGAAATGAAGTCCTTTAAATCTACGCTAGGTATTCTATCCATTGAGTTTTTATTAGAAATATTTTTCAATATACAAATGTAACAAAAATAGTGCTAAAATATTAGGTTGGATATATCGATAATTTGAAGTCTTTACCATATTATTGAAGCAATTTATTTACATTTGAAGCTTTACAGAAAGAATATTATATGCCAACAATAACGAAAAGCAATATAGACTACGATAAGCGTAATTTAAGTGATAAAGGGCTTTTAAAGCTTTATTATAATATGTTGAAACCTCGACTTATAGAAGAAAAAATGTTGATTCTATTGCGTCAAGGTAAAATCTCAAAATGGTTTTCTGGCATAGGCCAAGAAGCTATTTCTGTAGGTGTTACTATGGCATTAAAACCTAGCGAATACATTTTGCCAATGCATAGAAATCTTGGTGTATTTACTACTCGCGAAATCCCTTTGCATCGCTTATTTTGCCAATGGCAAGGAAAAGCTAGCGGCTTTACAAAAGGAAGAGATCGCTCATTCCACTTTGGTACTCAAGAGTATAATATTGTTGGGATGATATCACATCTTGGTCCACAATTGGGTGTTGCTGATGGTATTGCACTAGCAAATTTATTAAAAAAAAATGGACAAGTAACAGCTGTGTTTACAGGTGAAGGTGGTACAAGTGAAGGTGATTTTCACGAAGCACTTAATGTCGCTTCAGTATGGCAATTGCCAGTAATTTTCTGTATAGAAAATAATGGTTACGGCTTATCTACGCCAACTAATGAGCAATACCATTGTAAACATTTAGCAGATAGAGGTAAAGGTTATGGTATGGAGTCTTTTATTTTAGATGGTAATAATATTATAGAGACTTATACTAAGGTTAGGAAACTTGCTGAAAGTATTAGAAAAAGACCAAGACCAATTTTAATAGAATTTAAAACATTTAGACGTCGTGGACACGAAGAGGCAAGTGGCACAAAGTATGTACCTAAAACATTAATGGAGCAGTGGGAAGCAAAAGACCCTATTGAAAACTTTAGAAGTTTTTTGTTTAGTAAAAAGATTTTAACTCAAGAAATTGATGAAAAATATACTGGTGAAATTAAAGCAGAAATTGATACTTCTTTAGAATCTGCTTATGCAGAAGAAGATGTAATACCTAATGAAACTACTGAGTTAAATGATGTGCACAAAACATATGAATATAAGAATATTACACCAAATAAAGAAACGAAAGAAATTCGCTTTATTGATGCCATTTCCGAAGGCTTAAAACAGTCTATGGAAAAACACAAAGATTTAGTAATCATGGGACAGGACATTGCCGAATATGGTGGTGTATTTAAGATTACTGAAGGCTTTGTAGAGCAATTTGGAAAATACAGAGTACGAAACACACCTATTTGTGAATCTGCAATTATTGAAGCTGCAATGGGTTTATCTATTGCAGGAATTAAATCTGTCGTAGAAATGCAGTTTGCAGATTTTGCAACTTCTGGTTTTAATCCTATCGTTAATTATTTAGCAAAATCGCATTACAGATGGCAACAACAAGCCGATGTGGTGGTAAGGATGCCTTGTGGTGGCGGAGTTGCAGCTGGCCCATTTCATTCACAAACTAATGAAGCTTGGTTTACTAAAACACCGGGTTTAAAGGTTATATATCCTGCATTTCCTTATGATGCAAAAGGTTTATTGGCAACTGCA
The DNA here is from genome assembly GCF_963975125.1 of uncultured Winogradskyella sp. Lineage (GTDB taxonomy): Bacteria > Bacteroidota > Bacteroidia > Flavobacteriales > Flavobacteriaceae > Winogradskyella. Next base: position 8,198 of record NZ_CAXBGB010000022.1, read on the forward strand.
GTTAATGATCCAAACCCAGTGTTATTCTTTGAGCACAAGGCTTTATATAGAAATGTTAGACAAGACGTCCCTACAGATTACTATACATTACCATTTGGTAAAGCATCAATTTTAAAAGAAGGAGACGCAGTAACCATTGTTACTTATGGTGCTGGAGTGCATTGGGCTTTAGATACATTAGAAAAGAACTCAGATATTTCTGCAGACTTAATTGATTTAAGGTCATTACAACCTTTAGATAAAGAAGCTATTTTTAATTCTGTTAAAAAGACAGGAAGAGCAATTATTCTACAAGAAGATTCTCTATTTGGTGGTATTGCTAGTGATATTTCTGCAATGCTTATGGAAGCCTGTTTTGAGTATTTAGATGCACCTGTAAAACGTGTGGCAAGTATGGAAACACCAATTCCTTTTATTGGTCTGTTGGAAGATCAGTATTTATCTAGAGATAAGTTTGAAAGTGCTTTGAGGGAATTGCTGAGTTATTGAGGTTAACGTTTTTATAAGTAAGTATGAGGAATAATTATATACGGCTTAAATTTGCAGTGTTTTTATTCTTCTCCTTTTGATGAAATAACTTTGGTTTCAATATTGTATAATTCAAAAGTTACTTTGGCTTTGTTCCTTGTTGTACGTAGTTTTTATTCCGTATTTTATATTTGTTTTAGAGTTCATTTCTCAAATTACGCACAACTAATTATATCATTACTTTTTAGATTGAATCTCTTTAGCAACAGCCTCAACTTCATCCAAAACCCTAAGTAAATTACCGCTCCAAAGCTGTGATATTTGTGCTTCAGTGTAACCACGTTTTACTAATTCTAAAGTGACATTAAAGGTTTCAGAAGCATCAGACCAACCTTCAACACCACCACCACCATCAAAATCACTACTTATACCAACATGGTCAATACCTATTTTATCAACCAAATAATCAATATGATTTACGAAATCAGTGACAGAAACAGCTGGAGGTAAGTCATTCATTGTTTTGGCTTTTTCTTTAACAATAGCTCTCATGCCTATATAAGTCTCAATATAAGTATCTCGTTCTTCACCAATAGGCAAATTCATAACAGCATCCATAGCCATCCATTGAGCGCCTAAAGAATCCATTACCTTCTTTTCAACTTCTTTTAAGGCATCATTTCTTATAGTGTTCTTTTCCGTATTTAAATAAGATGTGAATGCAACGGTTTGCACAACTCCGCCATTTTCTTTTAACCATCCTAGTTGCTCATCGTCTAAATTTCTACTGTGACCACAAAGTGCTCTAGCAGAAGAATGTGAAGCTATAATTGGTGCTTTACTCAATTTTATCATTTGTCGCATAGATTCTTTTGAAGGATGAGAAACATCGATCATCATACCAACACGATTCATTTCTGTAACAACTTGTTTACCCAAGTCACTCAAACCATTATGTAACCAAATGCTATCACGTTCTCCAGTATTACTATCACACAATTGGCTATGGCCATTATGAGATAAGGACATATAGCGTCCTCCAAGCTTATGGAATTTTTCTACATTACTGATATCCATTCCAACGGGATAACCGTTTTCAATACCTATCATGGCTACTTTCTTTCCTTTGGCATCAATACGTCTAACATCTTCTGAGTTTAAAGCTAATTCGATATCATTAGGAGCGATTTCATCAACGAGTCTGTGAATAGCTTTAAATTTCGACATCGCATTCTTATATGCTTTTTTATAACCTGTTTCGGTTAATGAATCCTGACCTGTATATACTATAAACCAAGCTACATCTAATCCACCTTCTTTCATCTTAGGTAAGGTGATCTGTGTTTCTAGATCTTGTGTATAGTTTAAGGAATCTGTGAAATTCTTGACATTGATATCGCAATGTGTATCTAGGGTAATGACTCGTTGGTGAATGTCTTTTGCTTTTGCCATGAGTTGGTCTTCTTCTGAAATTTCAGATTTACAACTGGTCATAATTATTAGGAATAAAGAAAGAATTGAAACTATTTTGGTCTTCATTTTGAAAAAGTTTTTCCTAAAAATAGATAGAAACAGCTTAAAAACAAAAAAACCAACACATTTGCTGTATTGGTTTCTTTATATAAGTTTGAATTGTTGATGAATCCAATTCATAGAAGTCATTTAAACTTTATATTTTGTAGCGAAAATTATTGATTATTTATCTTGATGAAGCCTTTTTTGAATAGCATAGCCATCGTTACGGTATGAAAAAAAGTCAAAATCAAGGTGAATAAGATGAATTTTCAGCAAAAAGAAAAAGTTTAAATAACTTCATTACTTAATCGTTTCTAAGTCATCATCTAAGCTGTTAGATGTATTGACAATTCTTGATAAAGTTCTCATAATTGTTTAATTTTTTTGATTGATGAATGATTTTAGATATTATCTAAAACGTCTTTTACTGTTCCAAGTATAGCTTTTTGATTCTGTTGAAGTACTTGATAATTGATTGTTGTTTAAAGTTCTCATAATTTTTTTGATTTTGATTGATGAATGATTTTAGATATTATCTAAAACGTCTTTTGCTGTTCCAAGTATAACTTTTTGATTCTGTTGAAGTACTTGATAATTGATTGTTGTTTAAAGTTCTCATGATTTTATGTTTTTTGATTGTTTTATACTTAATAGACGATACTAAATAAGAATTGTTACAGTACTTTGCATTACATAGTAGTAATTTAACATTTTTTAACTAAAAAGGGTATCTTTAGGACTATGAAGATGCATCTCTATTGGTTAGGTATTATAACTGTTTTTCTTTTTTCATGTAAAATGGAAGTAGAAGAGAAGTGTGTGTCTAAATCATTCATAGTAACAGCTACTGCGTATAACTCCTTAGCATATCAAACAAGTTCTAACCCTTCCATCACTGCATTTGGTGATAGTTTAAAACCAGGACTACGATATATAGCTGTTTCTCGAGATTTACTAGATTCAGGATTAGTACATAATACTAAAGTAAAACTTGAAGGCTTCGATAGTTTATTCACAGTTAAAGACAAAATGAATAGACGCTGGCGAAATCGTATCGATATTTATATGGGCATTGATGTGAAAAAAGCAAAAAATTGGGGTAAAAAGAGACTGAACATTGAGTATTGTTTGCCTGTAAAAGATTCAGTTACTCGTTAGAGCGTATTACCACAACCTCGGAAACTTTGAATGGGTATGCTTTTTTTACCACTTCTAGTTCTTCTTTAGTTAATTGCTCTGGTGATTTATTGAATTTCAGTTTTGTGTAACGTGCTCTTAAATCGTAAAAGGCTTTTGAAATTTCATCTTGTACTGAAATAAACAAATGGTATTTGGTTAAAGCATCATGACTTAATGATATTACTGCATTTTTGGGATGGTCGGAACCTTCAGAAGATTGATCACCTTCGCAGTACTCACAAACTGCATTACCATTGTTATCGACAAAAGATTTCACTAGTTGTTCAATTTCAGATAGTTCGATAATTTTATCCTCAATCATAATTTCTTGATTGGAATTTAATGCAATTCTTAAGATGTTGCGTTCGGGAATGTTCTCTGTGCAATGACCAGATTCACAAATACTAGGTAGTTTTCGTATCATACCTTAATCGGCTGAAATGGTCGTTGTCACTAAAAAGAAAATAAGTAACAAAAAGGCAATGTCTGCCATAGATCCTGCGTTGACCGTCGCAGAATATCTTCTAAATGATTTCATAATCTATTATTTAAATGTTAATCTAATATGAGTAACAAGAACGATACCAATCTTGTTAAATGTTGTTAACAAAGCATTTTAAAACACTAACAATATGCTATTTTTGCAAAATTAACCTTGTGCTAAAATTATTTTATGTCTTCAAAAACGGAAACGATACAACAAAATGCATCTGAGAAAAGTCTCTATGATTACCAAATCAAAGACCTTAATCGCATTTTTGATGTTATGAGAGATGAGGCTGATGATTTTAATCTCTTATACCAGTTACCTACAGGAGGAGGAAAGACTGTTATTTTTTCTGAAATTGTTAGACGATATATAGAGCAGCACAATAAAAAAGTAGTGATACTTACACATCGTGTTGAGCTTTGTAAACAGACTTCAAACGTGCTTTCGGGCTTTAATGTAAAGAATAAGGTAATAAACAGCAAGGTTAAAACTTTACCAGACCAAGACGAATTTCAGTGTTTTGTGGCTATGGTAGAAACTCTAAATAATAGATTGTCCGATAAGGATTTTGATCTAAAAAATATTGGTTTAGTTATTATAGATGAAGCTCATTATAATTCGTTTAGAAAGCTTTTTAAGTTTTTTGAGACGTGTTTTATTTTAGGTGTTACAGCGACTCCTTTAAGTAGTAATATTAAGCTACCAATGAAGGATAATTATAATAAGCTCATTATAGGTGATGATGTCTCTACATTAATAAAAAATGGGTTTTTAGCTAATGCAGAAGTTTATCATTACGACGTTGGTTTAACAACACTCAAGGTTGGTATTAATGGTGATTATACAGTTAAATCTTCTGAAGCCTTATATACTAATAGCTTAATGCAATCTAAGCTTTTAACAGCACATGAAGAGTTGTCAAAAGGTAAGAAGACACTTATTTTTAACAACGGAATTTACACTTCTAAAGAAGTATATTATACTTTTAAGAAGGCAGGCTATAATATTCAGCATTTAGATAATACAGCTAGTAAGCAAGAACGAAAAGATATATTAAAATGGTTTAAAAATACGCCAGATGCTGTTTTGTCTTCTGTAAGTATTCTTACTACCGGTTTCGATGAACCTTCAGTTGAATCTATTATCTTAAATAGAGCAACACGCTCGTTAACTTTATACTTTCAGATGATTGGTCGTGGAAGTCGTATTTACAAAGATAGTAAGACCTTTCAAGTTATAGATTTAGGAAATAACGTGGCACGATTTGGACCATGGAATCAGCCTGTAGATTGGCAGCACATTTTTAAATATCCAGATTTCTATTTAGATAATATGGTAGATGATGAATCTCTAGAGCGTGATTTTATCTATACTCTACCAGACTCCTTGAGGCGGAAATTTAAAAAATCACAATCTTTAGATTTTGATGTAAAAGCTGAATATAAAGATGTCATTAATTCTGGTAAAAAATCATTTACGGTTATTGAGCGATCTATTGCACAGCATTCTAATATTTGTGTAGAAAACAGTGAAGATGTCTATGATGCAAGAGAGCTGATTAAAGACTTGCAAGACGAAATAGCATATCGTATTAAGCAGTATTGTTATTGTATTATGAATAGCACTCAAAACTATAAAGACTGGCTTTTTGAAGAGTACAATAGGAAGCTGCGTATTAGTTTCAATGGAAAGTTTTAACGTTTTTTTGTAAAAAGTTACATTTTTAAGCGTTTATTTTGAAATGGGTACGATATTTGTATCTTGATGAAAAGACTATTAAAACTAATATTTCAAAAAGTGAAAACCATTAAAATCATAGCACTTCTATTCTGCACAATGTGTGGAAGCTTGGTTTTTGCTCAAGTGAAAGATAAGGAGAAGAAATCTATTCGTATTCCTGCTGAGCCTTCAAAGAAGAAAAAAGATTCGGCATTGATAAAAATTAAAGTGGCTCCAATTCTTAAGAAAAAAGATGATGGTAAATCTAAAACCGCTGAGAAAAAATTTATTATTAAAGAATCTGAAAAATTATTTTCCATGACGGATAGTGATGGCTTAAAAAGTTCTGGAGAAATTTTTGAAAAGCGTTGGAAAAAAGAAGCTGTAAAAGGTGGCATCATAAAAACAATGTCTGATCAATTCTTAGGTGAGCATAATGTAGATACTAAATTTGTGAATATTGTTAGCCGCGATCATGAATATCCTGATGGTGATCGTGTTCAAATTTTGGTTAACGGATACATTGTAAAAGCTAACCTATTGCTAACCAGTAATTACAGGCGTGTAGAAGTTACTCTAACTCAAGGAAAAAACATTATAGATATTATTGCCTTAAACCAGGGTGAGTCTGGTCCTAATACGGCAGAATTTGTTGTATATGACGATAAAGGTAAAGTTATTTCTTCTAAAGAATGGAATTTACTTACTGGTGTAAAGGCTACTATCATTTTTAATAATGAAAAAGTAGTTATAAAAGAAAAAACTACTGGTGATAAGACAAATGAGGAAGCTTCTAACAACTAATAGTTATTACTTCAGTTGGTGTCATTGCATCTAACTTATAATTACCTATTCTTACCCTAACCAATCGCAAAGTAGGTAAACCAACTTTAGCTGTCATTTTACGTACTTGTCTAAACTTACCTTCTGTTAATGTTATAGATAACCAAGAAGTAGCTCCATGACGCTTATCTCTAACAAAACGCTCAAAAATGTGAGAAGTATCATTTAAAATTTTTGCCTTACATAATTTGGTTTTATATGGTTTTCCTTCAACAGATATTTCAATTCCTTTTTCTAATTGGGTAATAACACTTGGTGTTACAATACCATCTACCATTACATGATACTCTTTTTCTATTTTAGAACTTGTAATATGATTACTAAATTTACCATCTGTAGTCAATAGAAGAAGACCTTCAGATTTTTCATCTAAACGGCCCACAGCCATTATCCCTTCTGGGAAATGATATAATTTACCTAAAAGCTTTTTAGACTTTCGTTTATTTTGATGGTTCACAAATTGACTTAAGTAATTATAAGGCTTATATATTTTAAAGTAGTAGTGTTCACTCATATTACCAAAAGGTTATAAAACATTTATTAAGCTCCCCATCATTTTTATTTAACCAAACCAGAGGAGAACGCAAATGGTTTATTTCACTTTCAATTATTTTTAATGCTGAAGAATAATTAATCCAATCGACATTATGATGTGGTATAACTAACCAGTCTAACTTAACTGGTATATAGAAATTAAATTTTTTAAAGAAATCGATTTCTTTAAAACCAATAAAATAGCCTGCTAGACAATGTCTATTTAATGGACTAACATCAATATTTCTATTATGATAAGGTAAAAATAATTGCGCTTTAAAACATAAATGCTGTTTTATTATTTTAATATCGAGATTACGGACTTCAAAATTGAGACTTGTTATTTCATTGTACAATAACGGAAATTGTTTATTATGTAGCATATTTAATTTGTAAAGTAAACTATCCTTACGATTTGGGCCAATCCAATAGGCTAGTGATTCGCTATAGTTTTTTAATCTATCATAGAGATAAAACTTATAGACAATTTCTAAATGAATTGGGTTTTCTTCATAATAGTAGAGCGCATCAATTTCACCAATTGTGCGTTTTCCATTTTGTATTTGTATATTATCACAAATCCAGGTGATTGAGGGTTGTCGTTTTAGTTGGTAAAAGACAAATTCTTCAACTAGCTTACCTAAACGTTTGCTTTTAAATTCTAATGAATCATTAAAAGTTACAGAATTGGTTTCAAATTCAATCTGTTTAAATTTAGACACCATCTTACCATACCAAAGAGGAGGAGTTGCCAAATAACCTTGATAACGTAATTTTGTCATTAAATCCATTGATTGTCGAAAGTACAAATTACCTTTGTCCCAGAATAAAATATTATGGCAACATTTTCTGAATTAGGTATAAGCAAGCCCTACATCAAAGCGCTTAAAGAACTAAATATTGTAAATCCAACTGAAATACAAGAAGCTGTTATTACAGTGCTATTAGACTCAAAAACAGATTTAATTGGTTTAGCACAAACAGGAACAGGAAAAACGGCAGCTTTTGGATTACCAATTTTAAATTCTATCGATTCTGAGAAGCCAGAAGTACAGGGCTTAATTATTGCACCAACGCGTGAGTTAGTGCAACAAATAAAGAAGCAACTCTTTAAATTCACCAAATACATTGATGAAAAGATTTTTGTTGAAAGCGTTTACGGAGGGGAGAAAATAGATAAGCAAATTAAGGCCTTAACCAGAACAACACATATTGTTGTAGCTACACCAGGACGTTTGCTAGATTTAGTAGAGCGTGGAGCAGTAGATATTACCAATGTTAAGACCTTAATATTAGACGAAGCCGATGAAATGTTAAGTATGGGTTTTAAAGAAGATTTAAGTAAAATTCTAAAGTACAATACCTCAAAACGGAATACTTGGTTATTTTCTGCAACTATGCCAGAAGAGATTAAACGGATTATTAAAGTTTATATGTCTTCTGAGGCGATTAGAATTGAGGTGAATAAAAATGCTATAGTAAATAAAAACATTTCACATCACTTTATAAATACGAACATTAAGGAAAAGTTGAATTTAATTACTAGACTTCTCGATAATAGACAAGAAGAGAGAGGGATTATTTTCTGCAGAACCAAGGCTGGAACAAAAGCATTAGCAAAACAATTGCAAGATGAAGGATTTGCTGTTGGAGCTTTAGAAGGAGACATGCAACAAAAGGAACGAGATAAAGTAATGCGTGCTTTTAAAAATGAAAGTATTCAAGTCTTAATTTCTACTGATGTTTCTGCTAGAGGCATAGATGTGAATAACCTAGCTTTTGTCTTACATTATCAATTACCAGAGCATTTAGATTATTATACACATCGAAGTGGGCGAACAGCAAGAGCAGGGAAAACAGGACAGTCTATAGCTCTAATCATTCCTGGGGAAATGCAAAAAGTAATAGATATTCAAAAAGTTTTGGGTATTACATTTAGAGAAATGACGATGTAACATTATTGCCTCTCTTCTAATAAAAAAATGCGTAACCATACAGATTATGCATTTTTATCTTTTGATTAATAAGCTTAATGAATAACTAATTTCTGAGTTCGTTTTTTAGAATTTCTATTTGTTAACTCTATAATATAGATACCTAAGCTTAGATTAGATGTATTAATAGATTGATTTAAACTTGTTATATCTAAGAATGTAGTGCTAACTAACCTACCATTAATGTTATAAAGTCTAAAATTAGTTTCGCTTATTAATTGACCTTTTATAGTGATAGTTTTATTTACTGTATTTGAATAAATAGACAATTCTTCCAGAGATTCTTCTGCTGTACTTAGTGATTCAGCTGCAAATCTTAAATAAAATCGCCCTATGCCTGATAAATTTTCATCAACAATAAAACTATAATCATTTGTGGTTAATAAGGTAGAGGTTTCATTATTTGTGTCTTCTAAATATATTTGAATCGATTCAGGAATATCATTTTGACCAATACTAAAAAAGACTTCCTGTCCTTGACTTACATTGATACCTATTGGTATAGTAACATCATTCATGTCTGTATTACTTAGTGATTGAACAGCGAATGCTATACCAGTACTATTTTGAACTAAATGTGAATAAACTGAAAACGAAGGTGGACTTCCTCCGAAAACTGAGGCATCATATCCTGGATCTAAACCCTGAGAAGCGTTACTATTAAAATAAAATTCTGTATAATGACTTAAACTACTTGTGCTTATATTTAGTTTTAAATAACCATAATCAGAATACATCGTAGTATTTTCTGTTGAATTTGTATCCTCAAAATGAGGTGCGGCATTAAATAAAAACAGGCAGCTTAAAAGACTTAAAAAGGCTTTGATATTAATTGATTTGGGTTTAATAAATGATATTAAACTTCCAATTGGGCTTTTGGAAATGTGAGATTTCATTTTTTATAATAATGGTTAATGGTATTTTAAAAGTATCTATTAAAGCATTAAACCCTTTAAGATTTCGACCAAGATGCTTTATCAAGGACTAAGTCCTATGTTAAACGACTAAAATCAATTATCAACGTTCACTGTAGCCTATATGTGTTTTGTGTATTAAGTAGTTAGATGGTTTAAGTGACACTTCATCCTACAAAAAAGCGCAGTATCTTAGATACCACGCTTCGTTTCTTTAAGTTTTGTATTAATAGGGTTATTTAATAATCAATTTTTCTATGCGCTTTTCGTTTGTGTCAGATATTAACTCAACAATATATATTCCAGTACTTAATTGCGCTATATTAATAGATTGTTTTGTACTAGTAATGTCTAATGGTATAAAACTTACTACTCTACCGCTAATATCGTAAAGTTTAAAACCAGTATCACTAAGCAATTGTCCATCTATAACAATGGTTTTTTGTTTAGAATCTGCATATATACTTAAGCTTTCCAAAGGTTGTTCAACAGTATTAAGAATACTAACTTCAAAGCGCAGATAGAAACGTCCTATCCCAGAAATAGCACTTGAAGGCGTCAATGTATAATTACTAGAATTCAATAATGTAAATGTATTAGTTATTGTATCTTCTAAATAAACATCGACTGAATTAGGAATTGTAGATTCTAAAATACTAAAGGTTAATGCTTCATTTGCATTGGCATTAACACCTAATGGAATTACAACATTTGATAAATCATTATCATTTAATGCCTGTAATGCTAGCGGAACACCAGTATTCTCTTGGACTAAATTAGAATATACGGCAAAACTAGGAGGGGATTCGTACCAAACAGCTGCATCATAACCTGGGTCTAGTCCTAGACTTGCATTAGGATTAAAGTAAAAATCTGTATGATAGGTCTTATTATTTGCACTTGCATTTAATTTTAAATAAGTGAGTATATTAGAATTACGTCCTAAAATAAAATCATCGTCAGAACCTTTACTTCTCATACTTGGAGTAAAAGACATATTTCCAGAGGCTTCAGCATCTATAAAAAAGCCTTGACCAGGTGTAATGACTGTACTCGCAGTAGTGGTTGCTAAATTATATATAGTCCAACTATCTGCAGCCGCTCCATCATATCCATATATACCAACGGCATTTTCATCAATTAAACCAGAATTTGCCATAAAATTTAAAAAGTCTTGAACTTTAAGATAACTTGGGTATGGGTTTCCTATTAAATTCCAGTTGCTTGCTCCTCCAGCTACTATAGGTACATTTACTGCACTTGTTTCAACATTACCAGTAAACGTTAGTGTAGTACCACTAGTTCCATCTTCAGAAGCATCTCTAGCAGCCCTGTAACCATTACCTTTCTCTAATAGCGTTGCCGCATTAGTTGTTGTTAAATAAGTTTCGTAGCTACCAGAAAGTTCATTAAATGGTCCAAATAACTTTTGAACGGTATTCCCAGGGTTCTCAAATAAATTTGGATTATTAGTTGCAAAAGCACCAAAGGTCTGTCCAGAAAATGGTGAAGACACCAAATCATTACCTGTAGAACCATTAAAGGCATTTACATGACGCTTATAAGATACATTCCCTGTACTTGTGCCATCTACAATTAAACTCGAGTATTTAGTTGATGTAGATTCTAATTCTATAATACCATTATTGATAAAATTACCTTTAATTGTTAAGCTAGCTCCTTCTTTTATAATAACTGTAGCTCCAATAGATATTTCTAAGTCATTAACTTCAACGTCTTTATCTGCATCAATAATATATATGCCACTTGCTATAATAGTATCTATACTTCCTGAAGTCTCATCTGGACCATCGGTATTAATCCAATCACCATCACAATATAATATTGAGCCAGAAGGAATCGCAACACTACAAGCATTTCCTGGTGATAAATATTGAATTAATGTTGCTTTTGTGGTTGTACTGCTATCATCAAAACTAGTAGATATTCCACCTCGCCCTCGCAAGTGAGTGCTTTTCACTTCGTTAAATCCATCACTATAGAGTTGAACTCTTAATGCATCTGCTTCTATAGGATTAAAAGAAGTTCCTCCCCATTCATATATGCCGCCATCAATCCATCCACCAGTTCCTTCTTCTAAAATTATCCATGTTCCGTCTACTCGATAACTAATACGCCATAATGTATTGGGCTGACCTTGAGAATTGAAAGTGTATACACCACCAAATGTAATATAGTTTATATACTTCACATTTGTCCAATTAACTTGCCATTTCATACCTTTATCTGGATCTACTGGTGAACCAATATCTTTATTTAAAGCAAGACCATATTCATTAAATGCAGTGACAGTATAATAATTTCCAATTGATGGATCATATAAAATTTCTTCTGGGACTCCTCTACCATTAACAACATTACCACTAACAGTAGCATCTGGTAATAGAGCTATGTTTAAATTATCATTTGGTATATTATTTGGCAAACCACCATTACTGCATGCACTAGGTGCTTCGTATATACTTTCTTTATATATTGTACATGTAGGAACGTCACTAAAAACTGCTGTGATATCTACATCAAATCCATTTGCACTTAAACCCGTTAAGGTCACTGTTTGCGGACTTGTGCCTATTGCAAATGCTTGACCATTAACATTTAATGTGCCAGTGACTGGTGCATTTTGATAGGTCACAATAACATCTTGAGAATAGGTGTCGGTCATCTCATCACAAGCACTAATCGCTCCTATTTCTATATCATTTAAAGGGCAATCTGTATCAAATAGAACAATTAATTTTGGAGGTTTTCCATCATCGTAAGAATCCGCTACACGTTTTCCTGTACCAGAAATAATGAAGGCTACTGCATTACCATTTACCCAACCAGGTTGTGCAAAAATCTCGTTCATTTCATCACTTAAATCAGGGCTTCTTTGATTAGCACCAGCAATATCAATAGATCCCCAATCTGCTACGTCGTCCCATGATGTGGAATTAGTTGTAAGGGTTCTCGTTGAGATTTTATTAGTATTAGAAAAGGTATTGCTATCTGGCGATAACTCCCCATGTATGACTAGGTTAGTGGTTGGTTGCGGTGTAATTCTTTCATCAATAGAGAATTGTATATAAGCTCTAAGGATTGTAGCACTCTCAGGAATTTCAATACCATCAAAACGAAGACCTACCAATTGAACATCACTGTCTGTAACTAACTCTAAGTCACTACTACTAGTGTTAACTGTACCTGTAATTTCTTCTGCATCATCACTAGAGTACAATACTTGTGTAGTAAATACTGTATTATCATAAGAATCGAAACCTTGGCAATTACAAAAACCATCTTCTTCGTCTAAAACAGTATCTGAATCTTCATCATCACAAGGACTATATACAACTGGACAAAAAATATCATTTGAATTTGATATAATTACAACATCTCCTGTTGGTGGAGAAAAGACGTCTAGCATACTCGGCAAAGTAAAAGGATCTGTATTGCTTACTTCACCAACATCCATAGCGTTATCTACTTTTATAGTACGTAGTTCTATTTTTGACGGCTCCACAAATAGGAGTTTAAACTGATTAAAACTGCCTGAATTTCTAGTCCAACTTTTATCATCATCATTTGGTCTTAAAGGTGCTCCCCAACATCCTTCACCAGTATAGACAGTTCCGTTGGTCTGTTCTACAACAAAGCCTTCATCATTTCCTAGCTCTGAAGACGGTTTTAATGGCCAAGTTGTTCTTGCAACATGTGAGTCACAATCTACAACCAAACGCACTCCTTCATCATAAAAAAGTTGTGCCCAAGCATCGTATTGATTATTATTTTCTGCTTTCCATGCTGTATGGGGACGTATTGGTTTATGGTATTGCGCCATTTTCCAAATTACACCAGATGAAGCAGATAAATCATTTTGAAGCCAAGTCAATTGATTTCCAAAAACCGAAATCTCGGAATTAAGCGTATAGGCTCTGAAAAGACTATTACCAAACGTTAAAGCATAGTATGAGTTTGTATTTGGTGTATCAAATAAATCATAAATATCTGTTGCGTTTTCATGATTACCACGAGCAGGTATAATTGGAAACATTCTCCCATCACTAGCTATAGTATCTTGCCAATCATCAAACCATTTTTTCCACTCAAGGTCTGTACTATTATCTGTCATATCACCAGCAAAAAGTACAGCATGAGGTTTCAATTTACTTACTAATAAATTTGCAGCTCTTCTTGGAGTTCTGAAATTTCTTGAGTCACCACCTGCAATAATAGATAAACGACTATTGTCGTTTGGAGCCGTTCTAAACCAAAACCTTTGGCTAGTGCCCTCACTATCGTTAATAACGAAATAGTAATTTGTATTAGCTGATAACCCTGTTAAACGCGCAAATGTATTGTCCATATCTTTGTCGACCACAACTCTATCTACTGTTTTAGAGTTAGGGTAATTCAAATAATTGGTACCCTCGTCTAAAGTACCATAATATACTACTGGACTTGTTCCTGATGATTGATCCCAAGCAATTGTAATTGTCGTTGATGGATCATCCACTAGTATTAGACGATATCTACCATTATTCGCAAATGCAGAATAAAATACTAAAAATAGTATTTGAGTTAAAAATGTTTTAAATTTCATTAGTAGGTAATTTAAGTTTTTTTAATTTTTCTTCAATAATTAAGACTAGTAATGGTACAATACCATGTGATAGTCTATAAATAACTAAATATAAACTGCCGTGTATTGATGAAGCCATAAAATTTTGACTATAACCTGACATCAACCTAGCAAAAGCAGTTGAAAAACCCCAATATATCATATACAATAATGCGTATTTCGATAGTTTAGGAATAAATATCATAATTGATGCTACTATATCTAATAAACCAACTATATACAAAAAACTTGTAGCTTGTGCTTCGTTAACATCAAGTATTATAATTGTCATGTCCACAAAATGACCTGGTAAATAGATCAGTCCCATAGCAAAAAGGCCATGAGCAATAAATGTAGATGCAATAGCTATTTTTAATCCATTTATAATTTTTTTATTTTCAATAACATCAAATCGAACATTTAGCAATAACAATACAGGTGCCGAGAACTGAATGAATAACTCAAAAAACAACAAATACTCATAGTTTTTATCCTTCACCATGCAAATACCAATAACAAGCAGTATAAACATTGCTACACTTAAAATAATTTTTTTTACTCTAAGTACCTTTATTTTATCCCAAAACAAACTAACTAAAGCAGCCGCCAAAAATATGAAGCTACTTGCCTTAGTAAAGCCATCAATCCATTGATTTACCCTAGAACTCGTTGCATAATCTGCCCAAGAATAATTGGATAATCCTTCTACAATTGGAGTTAATAAACTTTCGTCCCAAAGTATAGCTCTAAATGGTGCACCAAAAAAATACAACTCATAAGCCCTTCCCAGAAAAACGGTGAAGGCGCTTATTTTAACAAGCGATATTATTTTAAATTTATTCATTTAGAGCACCTAAATCTAACCATTTAATCAATTAAACAATTTATTATTCGACTAATTGATAATAAATCCTTTAATAGGTAAGTTCGTAGCCCTTTTTTACATTTAAAATAGCCTTATATCCCTGACAATTAAACTCTAAAATTAAATTTACAAAAGAGTAACTCTTTATTTGTTAGAATAAAAAATAGCATCAAGGCTACAATTCATTATGCATATTTAGAAGTTCTATTTGAGGTTTTGTATTTATTTGACATAGAGATTTTGTACTTAGGTTATGGTATTTAGTTTATCCTAAACATTATCTTCAATACCTAAGGAGAATACTATATTTATCTTTCTTTTCTCTATAGATTATTTTTACATTAACATGTAGAGTGATTACTTTTTTAGTAAAAAATTGAATCAAAAACACTCATTTTCAAATAAAATTACGCAAATCATCATCACATTTTTAAGAAAAAGGGATGGGTAAAAAATTCTGCACTTTCTGGATTGCTCCAACCATTAGCACATCTCATGTATTCAAAACCTTTATAATCGGTGTCTTGTGCAAATTATAATTCAATGCGTAAAATTCTTTTTCTCTTAAAAATTTAATTTTGATTAATATTTGGCGTCCAAAAAAGACTGAGGCATAAATAAGAATGTCAAAAAAATGTAAAAGAAATGTAAACTGGTGTAAAATGTCGTAGAATTATATGTTATTTACATTTCATATGAAGAGGATAACTATTTATCTACTAAGTCTATTTGCTATATTCGTGCTATTTGTAATGATATTATCATGTACTAATATGGATAATGATGATTTTTCTGAGCGGACAAAAATAGCCTACGTGATGCTGGAAATCAATTATTACTTTCAAATCAGGATTCTAAATCATTAGTATTACCAGTTGTAGAATTGGAGTCTCATAAATTTCAATTAGAGTTTAGCAATACTTTGTTTATAGAACCTGGCACTTTAGTAACCATTATCCAAAATAGTTTTTTAATATCTCAACTACCAGAATATTACCGAGTAGAGGTACTGCAATGCAGCGATAGTGAAGTAGCTTACAGTTATCAAATGAGTGCTGAGTTAGAAAGCACTATAATTCCTTGTGCTGGCAGATATTTACAAAAAGACTGCTATGTAATACAAGTAAAGTTTACGAATAATACTGCTGGATTTAAGATGAGCAAAATTATCACATACAGTATTATTCTTTTGGTTTTAATAGGTTTTGGCTTTTTAATATATAAGAAAGTAAAGTCTGATACGACCAAACAAGACAACGAAGCAATAGAAAGACTTGGTAGTTTTTACTTTTATCCTGAACAAAATAAACTCGTAAAAGAAGCTGAAGAAATTTCGCTCTCTAAAAAAGAATGTGAATTGTTAGAGCTTTTTGTTGCAAGACCAAATGAAATTATAAAGCGAAATGAGCTAACAAAGCGCGTTTGGGAAGACAATGGTGTTTTTGTGGGTAGAAGTCTAGACACTTATATTTCTAAACTGCGCAAAAAACTAAAAAGTGATAACTCAATTAAATTAACTAATGTACACGGTATAGGTTATAAATTAGAAGTAAATTAAAATATACATTATAAATTACCTGTAATAACTCTGGCTAGTACCTCGAGTACAAGCACAATTACTAGCACTTTGCAATAAATCTAAGCCAATAGTAATCATATGTGTCCCAGAATTAAAACCAGATAAATCGTTTATGGTTATCTGATAGGAATATGCAAAATAAAGATTGTTCCACTGTGTGCCAGCCATAGGCCCAATATTTAAGGGGTCTAAAAATTGGTCATTAAGAAATCGGTAAGAAGCACCAACCCAATAATAGTCTCCCATTCTATTGAACTTACGATATTTAAAGTTAATGTCTGTACTAGAACGTTTATCACTTTCAAACAACTGAAAGAATACAGAAGGTTCAAATTCAACATCTTTATTCTTTTTACTTGAAATTACATAACCTGAATACAATTGATAGTTTAGAAGTCTGCTTGGTTCAAGTCCTAAAAAACCGTCTGTATCTTTACCTATTAAGTTATTAGCATTTAGACTTAAATAGAACTTATCGTATCTGTATAGTAAACCAGCATCAAAATTATTGTTAGAGACAGACCTATCGTCAGTAATTGCTGGGTCAAGTATAGGTACGTCGTAAGTTGTATTAAAATTTTCAATATCAATTCTAAAACTATTAATGTTATAAGAAATACCTAGTGATAAAAACTGTTTCGTTTTATAATCTAAAGTTAAATGATGCGCAAAAGAAAATTTCACACCTTTTTGTCGTGTATTTCCGTTTTTATCATTGTAAGCAGATATCCCAATTCCTGAGCGATTAGCTATTCTAAAATCTGCATATACAGATTGATTGTCTGGTGCATTTTTTATCCCAACCCATTGCGTAAGTCCGTTGGCTCTTATTTTTAAATTATCACCTATACCAGCATAAGTTGGTGAAATTACAAAATCATTATCTGCTAAATATTGCGTAAAAACTGGTAAGTTTAATTCTTGACTATAGCTGTATGACATAACCAAAAGAAGTATATATAGTATAGTTTTTTTCATATTAATATCTTTTATCATGCTTTAGGCATTACCTGTAAAGTGTAAAATGTCCAACAAATTCTTTATCATAGTTTGAGTCATTTGTTTTTACAACAAACCAATAATCTCCTGTAGGCAACTCTGCTCCATTATATCTACCATCCCACACTTCACCAACATGGTAAGTTGCTACTTTACGTCCATAGCGATCAAAAATATCGAAGGTTAAGTTTGGATAGTTCTCTGTACAACCTGGTGCCCAAGTATCTGCAGTACCATCACCATTTGGTGTAAACCAATTCGGAATGCAGATATCTACAAACTCAAGTTCTATTTGAGCTGTGGCAATACAACCAGCACTATCTGTAACCGTGACTACATACATTCCAGATTCTGTAATGATATAGGTATAAACATCTCCATAATCTTCATCGTTCATAGTAAACTGATAATCTCCAGATCCGCCAGAGGCATTGGCGATGAATTCGTTTAATTCGCCCTCAGTTAAAGTAAGAGTTAAGGAGTCGAAACTTGTTATGTCAAATAAATCTGTGGTTTGAATACAGCCATTAGTGTGTCTAACATCAATATAATGCCCTAATCCTACAGGCACATTAGTAAAGATATTACTACCTTGGTATAGCCCACCATCTAATGAATAATCTAAATCGGTAAGATCAGTGATAGAATCATCTACTGTAACTGTTACTGTATTGCCTTGCGTGTTATTATCACAAACATATTCAATACTAATTTCTGGATTAATAACGATAGAAGGAGGAAATGTGATATTCCATTCAGATTCACAACTTTGAGCATCACGTATATAAACAATATGATCACCACCACCCAAGTTGGTAAAGTCAAATTGTGTTTGTGTAGGACTCCCTATCGTATAGACTCCATTAGAGTTATCTAGGCTTACACTATATGGTAAGTTTCCTCCAGCGATATCTATACTAAATTCACCATTAGCATCACCTTCACAAACTTCTGGAAATAAAGAATCTGCTACAATAGTTAAAATGACAGGTTCTGGATTAGAAATTGTGAAGTTGAAGGTTAAATAGCAACCTAAAATATCTTGTACAATTAGATCATAATCACCAGGTGCTAAGTTTTCAAAAACATTAATTTCAAAAAACTGATTCAATTGTGGCGAAATAGCGTATTTAATAATGCCTGTTCCACCAGTAGCTGTGATTTCAACAGAGCCATTATTATTACCATTACAAGTTACATCAGTTACTTCAATTGAAGCATCAAGCGGAGCAAGTGGCTGTGTAATTGTGATTGGTGCAGTTAAGAAACTACAATCACCACTTTCTACCATAACTATATAATCACCAGATATAAGTTCTGTGAAATAACCTGGACTATTTTGTGTGGCTGGAATTGTGTTTCCTAAGCCATCCTGAAGCAAATAAATATAATTTCCTAATCCACCTTGTGCAGTTGCTAAAATTGATCCATTATTGTCGCCAGAACAATTAATTGATGGATTAGAAGATTCTAAATTAATGACTAACTCTGGTAGTGGATCAATTGTAATTTCGTTAGAAATATTGGCTATACAACCGTTGGCATCTCTAACATAATAAACATAATTACCTTCAGATACTGTAAATGTTGTAGATGTGTTGAATGTACCTAATGTTGTTGCAAAAGTACTATTATCACTGTAAGTGTAAGTTCCAGTTCCTCCAGTTGCACTCAACGTTAATGAAGATGCTGTTAAACAAGTTTGGGTTGTAGTACGAACTAAACTAACTTCAATTGGAGTAGGCTCACTTATAACGATATCTAAGGATGTCATCTCACAGTCAAATCCGTCATTAATAGTTACTGAATAAGTTCCTGCTCCCAAGTCATTAAATGTGTTTGATGTTTGTGGACCAGATGAACTTACCGTTGGTAAAATTGTATTTAAGGTATAGACATAATTAGTGCCTTGTCCACCAGAAACTGTAATTACGGTGATACTCGCATTCTGATCTCCAAAACAAGATAATACTACTGTAGTAGGTGTAAATGTTGCCGAAATTGGTGTTGGCTCGTCTAACGTAATCGTTTCAGAAGTAATACAGCCTTCAGCATCTCTAGCATTTATAGTATAAGTCCCTGCTGATAAATCGGTGAATGTATTGTTAGATGAATATGCTACAGTTGCATCTCCTGTTAATTCATATTCATAATCTCCCCAACCACCATCTGCAATAGCTGTGATTGTACCTTGATTATTATTACAAGTTACATTTGAAGTTTCAGAAAGTACAAGCGTTAAAGCTTCCGATGGAGAAGCAATAATAACACTAGAACTATTAGAACAAAATGGCACTGCTGTTTCAGTAATAACAACTGAGAATGTACCAGCTTGCATGCCTGTAACAGTTTCTGGATTTGTAGCTGTGTTTGCATTTACAATTCCTGTTACCGAAGCTCCTAAATTATCAAAGATTTCATAGGTATAAGCGCCTGAATAGTTTGTGATGTTTATATCGAATGCTCCACTGTTATCTCCAAAACAAGTTACCACTGTTGGAGTTAATGTGAATGTTGGGATTACAGCTTCTGCTACAGAAATAGTAACATCTTCTGTACAAGCAGTCACAGTATCTGTGATGGTAATAGTATATAATCCTGAAGGTACTCCAGAGAATACGTTAGCACTTAAGCTTATTGAAGCAGGATTTGGAGCAATACTATAAGTAAATGAACCAAATCCACCAGTTGTTGTAACTGTAATTTCTCCATCATCATTATTACACGAAGGTAATGCTGTGACTTCTGGTATTAATTCTATTGGTACAAATATATCAACAGAAACTAAATTACCACAACCATTTACATCTTGTATTTCAATTGTGTGTGTACCAGCAAATAAATTTGATATTGTAAATGGCACCGTTTGTGTTTGAAATGCTCCACCATTAATACTATAGCTGTAAGGAGAAATTCCTGCTGTATCTAGAGTGACATCTATTTCATAATAGCCATCTGTAATAGCACACATATTATTTACAACCGCAGAAATTGTTGGTGTTGGGTCAACTGGTAACACAATCACTGGACTTGATACAATACATCCATAAGCGTCTATGACGTGAACATAATAATCTCCTGCATCCATATTAAATACACTTGCCGAAGCCCAATTTGTATCTGAAGCGAGTGGAGCAGTAGCAGTTGTTGTTATTTGATATTGGTATGGAGCGGTTCCATCTTGACCGATAACACTTATTACACCAGAATTCGGATTACAATTTGCATTCTGATCTACCGAAGTATCTAAATTCAATAAAATAGCAGATTCCGTAATATTGAAAGGTGCAGTAACAATACCACAACCAGCGTTTGGTCCAGATGTTTCACTTATAGACACAAAGTAATTACCAAAACCTAAAGGGCCTAAATCATTTACTATTAAAGAGCCATTTGCTGCTACAGAGCCAGTTCCTGATATCCCTGAACTAGCTAAAGTAAGGGAATCGAAAATTTCGTAATTCACGTTTACAGCACTTCCATAACTGCTATTAATTGTAAATGACACGTTTCCGTCTGCGCTTCCAGTACAGGTTATGTTATTTGAACTAACTGCCGTTGCAGTTAATGTTGAATTTGTTGGTATTGGTGCAGTTGCAGGTTCATAATAACTACAAAGGGTAGATGTATCATAAACGATAAATGTATAAGTTAAACCAGGTGTTAAACCTGTAAACGTTGCGGACTGACTTCCTGGAGAATCTTCAGGCAACCATGAATTCGGTGGATTTGGATACACAGAAATAGGTCCTTGATAAATACTGAAGAAGAAAGGTCCAGCACTCGGTAAAGAAGAACCTATGCTTACTAAAGCTTCACCACCTGTAGCACAATCTACTGTCGATGTGATATTAATATCTAAATCCGTAGGAGGTGAGGCAACCAGTACATCTTGAATTAATAGAGAACATCCATTGACATCAACCACATTGATTTGGTATAAACCAAAGTCAACGACATCGAAGCTGACAGAAGTTGTTCCTGCAGTATTCAATTCTGAATTATTGTATCCGTTTGATCCTGTAACAAAGTAGTTATAAGGAGCAGTTCCTCCCGAAACAGAATTTATGATTACTGAGCCTTGAGAAACTCCACCAGCACCACATGTAATATCAACCGTGTCATAATCAACTACAACTGGGTCTGGTTGATCAATGGTAACCGTTTCTGTTGCAGTACAAGAATTTGCATCTGTTAAGGTTATTGTATATGTTCCTGCAGGTAAACCTGTTGATTGCGTCCCGAAGTCATTCCCTGTTGAATCGTTATTTACATTAATAACAAAAGGAGGCGTACCTACTGTTGTATCTATTGTAATATCTAGTCCTCCATTAGAATTACCATTACATAAAATAGGTTTGTTTTCTACAACAAGACTCAATTGTGGCAATGACAAAGGATTGATAGTAATTATAGAAGATTCTGCAGTACAACCATTTGCATCTGTAATTTCGAATTGGTAATCACCAGTAGTAGCTGTTGAATAGTTGAAAGGTGATCCAGTTGCTCCTAATGGAGCATAAGCGCTACCATTTATAGAAATTGCATAAGTATAAGGCGTTGTACCAGTTATGATCCCTGTAATTATAGCATCTGGTGTAGCCGTACAATCTAAGCCTTCCGTCAATACTATATTTACGGTTGGAGTAGGAATAGGGTAGATCGTATAAGACTCAGCATAAATACAACCATTTTCATCTCTAACTTGAAACATATAAGTTCCTGGTTCTAATCCTGAAAATATATTAGACGTTTGATAAATTGTTAAAGCAGAAGTAGGCGCAATAATTTGATATTCTAAAATACCTGTGCCACTACTCGTACTTGTAATAATAAGATCTGTTGTATTTGTTGGGCATGTTACAGGAGAATTATCAAATTCTAAATCTGTTGGTGGATTTAAGGCATCAATTGTAATTTCATTAGTAATCGATGTACAATCGTTAGCATCTCTAATTGTAATTGTATATGTGCCTTGTGTTAAATCCGTGAATACATTACTTGCTTGAAATGTTACTCCATCAATACTATAGGTATATGGTGCGTCACCTCCAGTAACACCAGTTACTGTAATTGTTCCATTTCCAGTACATGTAAAGCCAGAAGTTAATTCTGCCGTTCCAGATATTGCAATGTTTTCGTTAATTGTAACTGTTTGTGCATTTGTTGCACATACTGAAGTTCCTGATGTATATTGAATAACCACATCGTAATCACCTGCAATAAGTCCTGTAAAAACTGATGAATTTCCAAAAGTTGCACCTCCATCAATGCTATATTGAATAGCGTTTCCATTTGGATTAGTTACGATTATTGAAATAGTTCCAGTATCTCCTATACCGCCACATAATATATCTTCTGTATTGATATTAAAATCTGGTTCTGGTATTGGATTAACTGTTATTGATGTACTCGCACTACAGTTATTAGAATCTACAACAGTGATATCGTAAACTCCTGCTGCTGTAACTACTATTTCTGGTACAGATTGAAAATCTGTCGTACTATTTACAAAATAAAAATAAGGAGGCGTTCCACCTTCAGGATAAACTGTTATTTCACCATCAGTACATGTTAAAGGATTAGTAATAGCAGCTGTAATTGTTAATAAAGGTGGTTCTACTATAGTAACATCTTCAGAGAATAAACATCCATTCTCAGTTTCTACTGTTGCTGAATAAGTTCCAGGGTTTAAGTTTTCGAAGATGTAATTGTTATCAATTATAGGCCCTACACTATTAACTAAAGTTACACCATCATAAAGAGAATATGAATATTGTGGATCAGCATCATTAGCTACAATTTGAATACTCCCTTTATCACCATAACAAAGTGGTTGAGTTACTGTTGATGAAGCTGTGAAATCTCTATCTCTAATTAAAACATCTGGAACTGTAAATACACAAGGGTTTGTAGGTACACCAATTTGTCTAATATAAATCGTATAAGAACCAGCAGTATTTGTTATAAATACATTACTAGTTTGATATGTTATTCCGTCTAAACTGTATTCGTAACCAGATGGTACATCATTCACCGTAATACTTCCGTTTGTTGTACAAATTATATCCGTTGAAACGACAGTAGCATTTAATAAGTTTTGATAGACATTAAAATAGAATTGATTAAAACAACCACCAGGATAATTAATAGTTAATCGGAATTGACCTGAGGTATCTGCTAAAAAATTTGAGCCAGTACCAACTTCATTCCAAGTACAAGAAACATCCTCATTTGCACAATCAGAATCAATAACGGCAGCACAACTAGATTCATCTAGTTTTTCCCAGATGATAGAAGTTGTATCTGATATATTAGTTTCAATAAATCTTGAATCTCCTGCACCACATAAAAATATGTTTGGCAATAATTTTCCATCATTAGGGCATGTCACTACTTCATCAGCATAAGGAATTACGGGATTAGAAATATCACCACCAAAAAGTTGAACAATGAATTCTTGTTCAATCGATTGACATGGTGCAATCGCATTATTAAACGAATAATAAGTTCCTGCTGAGGTTACAGTAATGGTTTGTGTTGTACCAATTACAGGCGTTCCTGAAGAGTTAACAGACCATGAGTATGAATCATAACCGTTTGCAGCTGTTAAATCGATACTGTTGCCACAAAGTACAATATCTTCAGTAAAAGCACAATCAAGGTCGGTTAAAAAATTAGTTGCTTGTGGTGAAAATAAACAGCCTGTGTTACTATTTAAACTTGGATCGTCAGTAATTTGAAACGTAGGATTAAAAAACCCATTATATGTAGCAAAAGCTTGATTATTTATAATATTTGAGCAGGCATCTGCTAGCAGATTACATTCATCAACGACTTGTACCTCGATGCGAATTTCATAAACAGGATCATTTTCTTCTACAATAGAATTATCAATGTTAAAAATTAATTCTCTCGTCATAGGATTATAACTTGCAACTGTAACACCAGCTGGCAAAACCAAATCTGTAGGGTGATTATATATAATATTTATAGGTAGAACATCTCTAATTTGAAAATTAGTAGCATTATCATTTCCAGTATTTTGAAATCCAATTACATAATTTAATGAAGAACCCAAACCAACAAGTTGACCTCCAATGTCATTTCCGGCATCATCCTCAACGATTTTTGTAAGCACAATATTAGGCTCTATAATTTCTACTGCAAATGCAAAGAAATAGGGGAAATAAGTGTCACCACTGGTTTCTAATCGAATGGTACCAGTTGTAGCATTATTTGCAATAACTGAGTTGCCTGGATTTGGTATGGCGATAACACCAGTATCAAACCCTAAAGTATTGGTGCTATTTGGAACTCTATTATTTACTGGTAATGCACTTAATTGCGTAACCGAACTATTAAAAAAGTTTGTTTCTGGCCTGTCTGTTGTAGATAAACTTACGCCATTTAGCCTCAAGCGATCTCCTAAAATTGGACTATCACCTTCTAGAGTTGCAAATGCAAAATTTGCTCTTACTGGAGCAGGTGCAGGAATTGTTCTAAATCCTGAAACCGGAATATCTAATGTAGGATTTGCACCTGGAACACTAATTGCGCTAAAGCCATCAAAACTTGTAATTGACTTACCAGGTAAAGTGGGATCTTCATAGACAATAAAAAGTGACCAACCAGCAGATTGGCCAGTACCATTGTACGGATTGAATGTTGCTGTTTCTCCTTCTGCTGATGATACATTAGCTACAGTGTATGTTCCTAAATCTATACCATTACCATAACTCGTTACAATAGAAGTTACATCTGCAAAACAAGCATAAGAAAAACTATCACCACCATCTACAGAATTACCATTGGCGTCATATATTATTGTTCCTGTGATATCGTTATAACCACCAATTGGCCCTTTAAATTTTACATCAGTAATAGGTTCACTACCTGGATTTACAGCTCCCCAATATAAACCTGCATATATAATTCTATAGCAATTAGGGTTTGGTATTTCTAAATCTGAACTTGAGGAGCTAAATGTAGATGCATCACTGTCTATATCAATATATCTCATATCTACTGTATGATTATATACCGAATTATCATTAAATGCATTATTATCTGGACCAAGGATATTATTTCCAATTAGGACAATATCTCCTTTTAAGTCCTGGTCAAATCTAGGCGTGAATGGTTCATAATTTTGTGCATATGTTTGTACCCCAATACATAACAATATAGCAACAAATACTATTCTAGAAAAAGTAGGTTTTTTCATGATATTTATTTTATTTCTTCACTTTCTTCATAGGGCAATGAAGAAAACGAAGCTGCGCTTAACTCATATTAATTTTCTATTTTCACGAGGGACATTTTTATATTATACACTCTGCTTCCTTTAGATTTCATGGCTTCATTAGCTTGATTAATACTATCAAATTTATCATAAAATATGTAATATTTACTTGTATTTAAATCGTAAAAATAGTCAATATTTGTTCTTCCTGATGCCACAACTTTGGTCACAAAATCATTTCTTTTCTTCACATCATTGTGTACTGCAATTATTAGGTAGTACCCACTTTCTACATTATTAATATTCTTTAAGATTTTAATATTGCTACCTTGATCTTCACCAAAATCAAAATCTTCTGCTTTTAGAGGTGTGTTACTCAATTCAGTAGTTCGTTTAATGTTTTGTAACATTGCTCTATCTTGCGAATATCTGTCATCTTCATTATCGAATTCTGCACGTTTAATTCGTCTTCTTTTCTCATATTCTGTTGCTAGTCTAATGATCTCTAGTCTGGACTCTAACGTCGTTTTAGTATTGACAGCAGATAATTGCTCAGATTGTAAACGCTTAATTTCTTTTTTATAATAAACCGTCACTTCATCTGCTTTAAAGCCTGCTACCTTTGATCTTTCGTCATTCAATTGTTGCAATTGCTCAATTTTATCGTTTCTATTAATAATAACATTATCTAAATCGGACATAATAGTGTTTAGTGCATTGTTTTCTGCAGTAACACTCTTAAAAGGTCTAGGCTTAACCGTAATCCCTTTATCGCTTAAATCGTTTTCTTCTTTTAAGTCTTTTAAATCTTTATCTTTAATAGTGATGATATCATCAAATTCCTTTAATAATTTCAATTGCTCAGCTTTAGAATCATCTGTTAGTTTTGTAACTTCTTTTAGGGATTTACCAAGTTTATCACTTGGATTTGCAACCAAATCTTCCTTGGCTTTCTGTTCTGCTAACAATTTAACTTGTGCATCAGCTTCTTCTTTAGCTTTCTGTTCTGCTAACAACTTAACTTGTGCATCAGCTTCTTCTTTAGCTTTCTGTTCTGCTAACAACTTAACTTGTGCATCA
>NZ_CAXBGB010000023.1:0-35150 GCF_963975125.1 uncultured Winogradskyella sp.
AGCATTTCAAGAACTAAGAGATAATGCTAAAGGTTTAAATGCAAATGCTGTTGTTGGTATTAATGTAGATATAGAACTTACAGCAGCTAATTATGTAATGGTTTCTGTAACAGGAACTGCTGTAAAAGTAGCTCAATAAGAGATATTTAAGAAAAACTATATATTATTTACAAATTTTTCCGTTATAAATTAAAAGAGAATTATGATAAAGAAAATCATGTTTATTTTAACACTAACTATTGGTTTTAGTGTTAATTCACAAGAAACCGTAGAAAAGACTATTGGTGAATTTACAACCGTAAAAATTTACGATTTAATTAATTTAAAGTTGATTAAATCTAATGAAAACAAAGTTATTATTTCAGGAAAAAACAGAAAAGAGGTAGAAATTGTAAATAAAAATGGCAAACTTAAAATAAGAATGGACCTCAAAGAAAGCTACGACGGTAATGATACCGTAGTGATTCTTTATTACACATCAGTTGATATAATTGATGCTAATGAAGGCGCGAAAGTTACTATTGCAGATCCTATTGAACAATACGAAATAGATTTAAAAACACAAGAAGGTGCAGAAATTACTGCTGTATTAAAAACAACTTATGCTAATTTTAGAGCTGTTACAGGTGGAACTATTAACGTAACTGGAAGTTCAAAAAACCAAGATATTTCTATTTATACAGGTGGTGTTTTTAACGGTGAAAAATTTATTACACAGCGCACCGAAGTCAGCGTTAGTGCGGCAGGTGAAGCTTATGTAAATGCAACAGAACATGCAGAAATAAGAATTAAAGCAGGTGGTGATGTTTTTATATATGGCAACCCAAAAGAAGTCGATGAAAGTCGTGTTCTGGGAGGAAGAATTAAACGTATGTAAAATTCTTATTAGATTTATTACATTTGTGTAAAACCATTAGATTTACATGTTTGATGACATCTTAACAGCCATTCCATTTGGTATTATTTTAGCTTTTACTATAGGACCTGTGTTTTTTGTATTATTAGAAACCAGTGTAACCAAAGGCATTACTAGTGCTATTATATTCGATTTAGGTGTTATCTTAGCAGATATTGTATTTATTTTAGTGATTTTTAAAAGTACAGATACGCTTTTAGATAAAATAAAAGACGACCCTAAATTGTTAGTTTTCGGCGGTGTTTTACTCGTTATATATGGTCTTATAAGTTTTATAAAAACCTCAAAATCATTTCGATCTATTGTTAGAGAACATCATAGAATTGAAATTCCTAAAAAAGACTATGGAAGGCTTTTTATTAAAGGTTTCTTACTAAACTTTATAAATATTGGTGTACTCTTAGGATGGTTAGGTTTTATAGTTATTGGCACTTCAATAACAACTTCTAAAAATGGAGTATTTATATTTATTGCAACAATGCTTACCTCATATTTTTTAACCGATCTTTTTAAGATTGCTATGGCAAAACGCCTTAAAAACAAACTGACACCTAGACGTATTTTTAAAACAAAAAAAATTGTTTCATTAGTAATTTTAGGTTTTGGAATTTTACTTCTTACACAAGGTTTGTTTCCTGAACTTTATGAAAAGAGTAAAGAGCAGATTGAAAAGGTTAACCCATTAGATAGATAGCTTTGAAAGATAACCCACAAAAAATTTTAAACCTACCATTAAGACTAGCGATAGTAATCTTATTATTTGGAGCTTTATTTAAGTTAATGCACTGGCCTTTTGCTAAAGAATTAATGTTTTTGGGTGGTATTCTAATAGGTGTTTTGTACACGATTCGTTTCTTTAACAAGAAAGATAAATACCAATTAGATTATGTGAAACTTACTTTTGTTTTACTATGGGTTTTTAGCTATTTGGTTCAAGTTTTTCATCTTTTTTATGTTCCCTATATCTTTGAAGTTTGCTTACTGATCCTATTTCTTTGGTGGTTTATTAAAGAGGGATCTTCTTATTTTAAGAATAGAAAATTTAATAAGAAAGGACCAATTAGAGTAATGTATTATATCTTAATAGGCCTAGCGTCATTCTTATTATTTTTTGGACTCATATTTAAGATTCAACATTGGCCTTATGGATCAGAATTGTTTGTGTTAGGCATAGTGTTATTGAATACAATAGTGATTTTAGATTATTTTATTATAGAAAGAGCATCCTAAAAATTACATGAACATAGGTTATGCAAGATTACAAAGTAGAATTAAAGCAGCTGTTATAGACAGCGTCATTCTAGTTGGGTACACCTCTTCTACATCGAACTCCTCTTTTTTGAGGTGTAATAGTTATAGAGGATTTGAACCACGTAAACCTTAATCTAAATTTTCTTAAAATTTATAAATAAAAAAACCCTCAACATAAGTTGAAGGTTTTGAGGTGTCGAGCGGATTCGAACCGCTGTAGATGGTGTTGCAGACCACTGCCTAGCCACTCGGCCACGACACCCTTTTGCGAGGGCAAATGTAAAAAAAATAAAGGTTTTACACCCTATCGCTTTAGTTTTTTCGTCTTTTAGACATTTTTATAGTTACCATTTCAACATCACCACCAATTGGAGGATTAATTTTACTAACAGAAATGGTAGCCTTAGTTGGCATTTTATCTTCATTAAAAATCCGAGTTATTATACGCTGCGCAACGGTTTCAAGAAGTTTTGATGGTTTACCCATTTCTTCTCTAACCACTTTGTTTAAGAATACGTAGTCAACAGTATCTTTAAGCTCATCTGATTTTGCTGAAGTCCCTAAATCAGCTTTAACCACTAAGTCAACCCTGTAATCACTACCTACAGCAGTTTCTTCTTTTAAACATCCATGATGTGCAAAAACACGAATATTTTCTACTTTAATTATTCCCATACAGCAAAAATAACACTAGTTAGTAAACAAATCAAAGATATTACTCATTGCACTTGTCCTAGCCTTAAAAAATTCTGTATAAGAACAATTTTCACAAGCAACAGAAGTGATTTTTTTATTCTGTACATCAAAAATTTTTGATAAAGTGCCTCCAGTGGCTCTCATTTCTCCAATCTCGTATGTAGTATTATCACATTTTGGACATTTGTAATTCATGATTAATCTTTTTTGGTTCATACTATAAGTACAAATGTGTACATAAATGTTACAATTTATGTAATTTTACACTTTAGAATTTTCCGATGTCAGAAGAAACAAAATCACTCAATTTTATAGAGCATATTATAGAAGAAGATTTAGCAAACGGCTTATCAAAAGAGCAGCTTCGTTTTCGTTTTCCTCCAGAACCAAATGGCTATTTGCATATTGGCCACACTAAGGCTATTGGAATTAGTTTTGGGCTTGGAGAGACTTACAATGCTCCTGTTAACCTAAGGTTCGATGATACTAATCCCGCAAAAGAAGAGCAAGAATATGTAGATGCTATTAAACGCGATATTAAATGGTTGGGTTATAAATGGGAAAACGAATTGTATTCTTCAGATTATTTCCAAAAACTTTATGATTGGGCTGTACAGATGATTAAAGATGGCAAAGCCTATGTAGACAGTCAATCGTCTGAAGCCATGGCTAAGCAAAAAGGCACTCCAACACAGGTTGGGCAAAACAGCCCATTTAGAAATAGAAGCGTTAAAGAAAATTTAGATTTATTCCAACGTATGAAAGCTGGTGAATTCCCAGCTGGTACTCACCTTCTTCGTGCTAAAATAGATATGGAAGATCCCAACATGTTAATGCGAGATCCTATTATGTATCGTATTCTTTATGCACATCATCACAGAACAGGTGATGAGTGGTGTATTTATCCAATGTACGATTGGACGCATGGTGAAAGTGATTATTTAGAACAAGTTTCACATTCGTTATGCTCATTAGAATTTAAACCTCACAGAAAACTCTATGATTGGTTTAAAGAGCACGTTTATCAGTATAGTAAGAATAAACTACCATTATCACCAAAACAGCGCGAATTTGCACGTTTAAATCTTAGTTATACCATAATGAGCAAACGTAAACTATTGCGTTTGGTAGAACACGATGTAGTCTCTGGTTGGGACGATCCACGTATGCCTACTATTTCTGGTTTGCGTCGTCGTGGTTATACACCAAACTCTATTCGTAAATTTATAGATAAAGTTGGTGTTGCTAAGCGCGAAAACGTGATTGATGTATCGTTGCTTGAGTTTTGCATTCGTGAGGATTTAAACAAAATAGCAAACCGCGTGATGGCTGTTTTAGATCCTATAAAAATTGTAATTACTAATTATCCTGAAGACAAAGAAGAGTGGTTGGAGGCTGAAAATAACCAGGAAGATGAAACTGCTGGTTATAGAAAAGTGCCATTTTCTAAAGAAATTTATATTGAAAAAGAAGACTTTAAAGAAGAGGCAGACAATAAATTTTTTAGATTGAAACTCGGAGGTGAAGTTCGATTGAAAAACGCTTATATTATTAAGGCGAATAATGTTGTAAAAGACGGCAAAGGTGAAGTAATAGAAATTCAATGTACTTATGTTGAAGACACATCTAAAAAAGTAAAAGGCACATTACATTGGGTATCGATTAAGCATGCTCTCACAGCTGAAGTAAGGGAATATGATCGTTTATTTATACACCAATCTCCAGATGGTAATAAGGATAAAGACTTTATGGAATTTGTAAATCCAAATTCTTTAAAAGTGAAGACGGGTTATTTAGAACCAAGTTTAGCAAAAGCTAAAATAGGTGAGCAGTTTCAATTTCAAAGACTTGGCTATTTTAATGTTGATGATGATTCAAAACAAGGAGCATTAGTATTTAACAAAACGGTAGGCTTAAGAGATAGTTGGGCAAAGCAGAAGCCAAAACCTCAAAATACCAATCAAAATCAACCTAAACCAGAGCAACAAAAAAGATCTGCAATAAGTGTGATACAGCAACTCGGTAAAAAATATACTAATTTACCAGAAGAAAAACGATTAAAGGTTAAAGCAGAAATTAAAGAACTCGCAAACATTGTATCTTATGACGAATTAGAACCTTTATTTGGTACTGCGGTTAAAAAAGCAGGTACACGTATCGCTACAATGATTGCACTTAAAGTACTACTTGAAAATGGCTTAGAACGAAATGATGCTATAGATGATTTTGTGGCTAAAGCTAAAGAAGATAAAAATGAATTATTAGTGAGTGAGGCAAGTACTATTTAATTAAGAAATATAAGTTGTTAGCTGCCTCAATAATTATCGGGATAGTTCAGTAATTAATACCTTTAGGTAATCAACTTATAGGTTTTTTGTATATTGTAGCATACTAACAATTAACAATCAATATAATGGAATTTAATTTTTTAGCAATTTTAGTTGCTGCAGTAGTACCAATGGTACTGGGTTTTTTATGGTATAACCCTTTTCTTTTTGGCAATGTTTGGATGCGAGAGGCAGGCATGACAGAGGAAAAGATGAAAAGTGGAAACATGGCCGTTATTTTTGGTGTGTCTTTTTTGCTTTCAATTTTGTTAGCTTTTTTTATTCAGTTTTTAGCTATTCATCAAACAGGTGTTGTAAGTCTTATTGGTGGTGATCCTGCCGCTGAAGGTGTTTTACCTTCATATCAAGCCTTTATGGCTGATTACGGTAATGACTTTAGAACTTTTAAACACGGCGCTTTACATGGTTTACTTGCGGGTATTTTTATTGTATTACCAATAATCGCAACTAATGGTTTGTTTGAGCGTAAATCTTGGAAGCTCATCTTAATTAATGTTGGTTACTGGACGGTTGCTCTAACTATAATGGGAGCTATAGTTTGTGGTTGGGTTTAGAATATGACTAAACATAAAAAAAACCTTGAAGTTGATGCTTCGAGGTTTTTTTATTAGTCTTCTATTTGGTCCACCTGCACATCGTCATCAGGGATTTCTAGACT
Organism: uncultured Winogradskyella sp.; assembly: GCF_963975125.1. Taxonomy (GTDB): domain Bacteria; phylum Bacteroidota; class Bacteroidia; order Flavobacteriales; family Flavobacteriaceae; genus Winogradskyella. The sequence goes on from NZ_CAXBGB010000023.1 coordinate 5,870, forward strand.
AGTTTCAAAATTAGGTAACACCACATTAACTAGAGCCTTATTCTTTAACTGCTTGGCCTCAACAAACCACCAAAACTTATCAGTGTCGTTGTAAACACCTAAAAGGTAACTTTTAGACCTAATGCGTTGACCAGTCATTTTCATTTGATTATAACCTTCAATTATACATCGGTATTGACCTTGTTCTTCTATAATTTCTGAAACACTATTGATATCGGCTTTTTCAAAAACGAAGCCTTGAGTTTTCATGGTATCAAATGTGCTTTTCAATAACGTAAACGCAGCCTCTTCCCCACCCATCATGTCCACCACTTTTGGAAGCGTATGCTTTAAAACGGTTTTAAAATCCATTTCTAAAGTCGCCCTTGACGTGATTTTTGCATCATTTAGTGCGTCTTCTTTGGTTTGAGAAAACACACTAACACTAAAAGTTACGAGTGTTATTAGTAGTATTTTTTTAAACTCATTCATTATTTTTTTTGTTTTTATCCGCATTTTTCATTGCCTCACCAATTTGGTTACTAGCGGTAAAACTCGCCACCATATCGTTTAACATTGTGCTACCTGCCTGTGGAGAATTTGGCAACAAGATTAAATTACTATTGGTTTCTTGCCCTATAGACTGAAGTGTATCGTAATGCTGAGTTACAACAATAAGGGCTGAGGCTTCCTGAGAATTAATCCCAACCTTATTCAATACTTCTACAGATTCTTCCAAACCACGAGCAATTTCACGTCTTTGGTCTGCAATACCTTGTCCTTGCAAACGTTTGCTTTCTGCTTCTGCTTTGGCTTTTTCTACAATTAAGATACGTGCCGCATCACCTTCAAATTGCGCTGCAGTTTTTTCTCTATCTGCAGCATTAATTCTATTCATCGCTGCTTTTACTTGCGCATCTGGATCGATATCTGTTACTAAGGTTTTTATAATGTCAAAACCATAATCAGACATCGCATCATTTAATTCTGCTTTTACCGCTAAGGCAATATCATCTTTTTTAACAAAAACATCGTCTAATTTCATTTTTGGCACTTCTGCACGCACCACATCAAATACATATGATGTTATTTGATCGTGAGGATAATCTAGCTTATAGAAAGCGTCATACACTTTGTCTTTAATTACTTTGTACTGTACAGAAACTTTTAGACGAACAAATACATCATCTAAAGTTTTGGTTTCTATAATAACATCTAACTGTTGAATTTTTAAACTCATTTTACCAGCAATTCTATCTACTAATGGAATTTTAAGCTGCAATCCGGATTGTCTAATGCTCTGAAATTTACCGAAGCGTTCCACAATGGCCGCAGTTTGTTGTTTCACCACAAAGAATGAAGAAATTAAAATGATTAATCCAAAAAAAATAATTGGAACTAGAATATATTGACCCATAACACGTTTTTTTAAGATTAGTTAATACGAGAGACTAAATGTAAGTAATAATATTAAATTATTTTACTTAGGTTTGTCTCAATCAGCCCTAAAATCGCATGAAAAAAAAGAAACACCTTCTATTAGTAGCTATCTGTATGGCTTTTGTTGCACTTGGTTATGGACAACACAAAAATTATAAGATTAAAAATGGAATAGGTATTCAAGGTGGAATTACGCAGTTTAATATCCTTACTGATAATTTTGAAACTAAAGCTAATACTGGTTTTATAGGTGGTTTAACGGCTTCGGTTGATATTCCACACCGATGGTATAATGTTAGTTACAGTATTCAGTTATCGGAAAATAATATAGATATCAACGCAGCTACTCCTGAAACTTCTAGAGAAGAATATATCGAATATAAAATGTTCACAGCTCAGATTTCATTTTTATTTCACATTAAGTTAATTAGTAATAATGTAACCTTAGATGTTGGGCCAATGCTTCAATACAACAGTGAATTAGAACTAAAAGACGATTCTAAAGAAGGCTTTATTATTTCTGGTTATAATAATTTATTAACTGAAGATATTACAGATATTTCAAAGTTCAATGCTAATGGAGTGGCAGGTGTATCAGCAGGTTTTGGTAATTTTTTATTAAGAGTACAATACGTTTATGGATTTACCAATATTTTAGGTAAGCTGAATAATCAAAACCTTGATATTGGTAATAATGATAAATTTAAAGGTAACCAGTCTTTATTGGCTTTTACAGCCATAATAACGTTCTAACATTAGAGTTGTAATTCTACACTTGTTTCATAATTTCATAAAATATTCAACATCAGTTTATAGATTTTACCAAAGCCTCAATACGTTTTACTGTTTCAGCTTTACCAATAATAAACATTATATCAAACACGTCTGGTCCTTGTAAAGCACCAACTAATGCTAGTCTTAAAGGCATCATTACTTTGCCAAAACCAATTTCATTGTCTGTAATCCAACCTTTAATATTGGTTTGAAGGTTTTTAACCATGAAATCATCTGTTGCATTAACAAGCTTAATGACTTTATTTAAGATGTTATCTGTATCTTCTTTTAGAGCTTTTTTAGAGGCTTTTTCGTCATAAGACGTTGGTGTTACAAAGAAGAAATGACCCAAATCCCAAAAATCACCTACAAAAGTGGCACGCTCTTTTATTAAACCAACAACTAAAGCGATAAAATTAACATCCACTTCTGCTAATTTGGGTTGGATAGCTTTAAATTCTTCGGCTAAATCTAAATCGAGCTGTTGTTGCATGTAATGATGATTAAACCACTTCGTTTTGTCTGGATCAAATCGAGCTCCAGCTTTATGAACTCGCTCTAAATCAAAATCTGAAACCAATTGTTCAAGTCTAAATAGTTCTTGTTCCGTACCGGGATTCCAGCCTAAAAATGCCAAAAAATTCACTACAGCTTCTGGGAAATAACCATCTTCTTTATATCCTCTAGAAGTTTCATTGGTTTTTGGATCTGTATAAGCTAATGGAAACACCGGAAACCCCAATTTATCACCATCACGCTTACTTAATTTTCCTTTTCCTGTTGGTTTTAGAATTAACGGTAAATGAGCAAATTTAGGCGCTTCCCAACCAAAAGCATCATACAATAATTGGTGTAATGCTAGAGATGGTAACCATTCTTCACCACGAATCACATGTGTAATTTCCATTAAATGATCATCTACAATATTTGCTAGGTGATAGGTTGGCATACCATCACTTTTAAACAAGATTTTGTCATCTAGCACATTTGTTTCAATAGATATATCTCCTCTAATAATGTCTTTTAAATGCAAGGTTTCATCTTGTGGTGATTTAAAACGAATTACATAGTCGTCTCCAGCTTCTATTTTAGCTTTTGTTACGTCTTCAGTTAGCACTAGAGAATTTACTAAACGTCCTTTTTCTCTGTTGTGCCAATTGTAGATAAAGGTTTTGCCCTCAGTTTCATGGCCTTTTCTATGGGCATCGAGTTGTTCTGAGGTATCAAAAGCATAATACGCTTTATCTTCTGTAATTAATTGATCTGCATATTTTTTATACAAATGCTTGCGCTCACTCTGTCTGTATGGGCCATATTTTTCGTTTTTACCTGGTCCTTCATCAAATGGAATATTGCACCAATTCAACGACTCTACAATATAATCTTCGGCACCTTCTACATAACGATTTTGGTCTGTGTCCTCAATTCTAAGCACAAAATCACCACCATGCTTTTTCGCAAATAAATAGTTGAACAAAGCAGTTCTTACACCACCAATATGCAAAGGCCCTGTTGGACTTGGTGCAAAGCGCACACGTACTTTTTTAGACATAATTATAAATTAAAAGGCAAAGATAGATTTATAAGGTTTTAGAACAAAGAAAAGAGACAAAAGAGAATAGATAAAAGAAACTCAGATAGGACCTCTATCGTTCTAATCAATCATATCCCTTGGCACACGCTTATTCATAATCCTAAACCATAAAGGCGGAATCATAGCCAAAACCATAGACGTCGGATAACCATAAGGCATTTGCGGACTTTCAAAGTGGCAATCTAAAATCTGGTATTTCTTAGATGATTTGAAGTGATGATCGCTATGACGAGTCAATTCGTACAATACAATTCTGCCAATAACGTGGTTAGAATTCCAAGAATGTATTTTTTTAACACGCTCGTAGCGACCAGATTTAGTATGCAAACGCAGTAAGCCGTAATGTTCAATATAGTTAACCGTTTCAAGCAAAATAAAACCTACATTTCCGGCAAAAAGGGCAAAAATAAAAGCCGTTGTACCAAAAAACAGAGCTACAATAGTTAAATATGTAGCCTGAAATATCACATACCAAAACATATCATTTTTAACCGAAAAGAAGGATTGGTTGTTATTTTTTAATAGTTTATTCTGAATCTTCCATGCACTAAAATATTGACGAATGGTTGAGGTAAACCAAAAGGAATACACACTCTGATTGTATCGTGCTGTCGCTGGATCTTCTGGAGTTGCTGCATGCAAATGATGCCCAAAATTATGTTCAATATAAAAATGCATATAAAATGATGGTAAAAGCAGTGCTTTACCTAAAAAACGCTCGTTTGTAGTTTGTCTATGACCAAGTTCGTGAGCGACATTTATGCCGTTGACACCAAGTACAATTCCAACCGAAATAATTAATCCCACAAACTCATAGGCATGTAATGTAGTGCTAGATACTACATACAATCCATAAATAGTAATGCCATAAACTAATGGAAGGTTTAAATAAAGTAACCAATCAAATACCTTCCTTTTTAACAGACTTTCTGCTTCGTCAGATTGTAAATTATCAGTATCAACAGGAAAAATAAGTTCTAAAACAGGAATACACACAAAAGAAAATATTGGCGTAGCCCAAACCCAATAACCTTTTAAAATTAACCCTAAAAAACCCATAATCGGAATTGAAAATGCAGCTAAGTATTTAAAGTCTTTCATCGAAATTCCTCTGATTTAACAGTTTATTGCTCTAAATTAACAGAATCTTACCAAATTTAACGAAATAGCTATTAAAATAAAATTGTAGATTAGTCAGTTAGAATTATATATGAGCAATTTTGAAACCATTAAAAGTAAATTAGAGCAGTTCATTAAAAGGTATTATATCAATGAACTACTAAAGGGCGCAATTTTATTTTTTGCGATTGGCTTACTATATCTTATGGTTACGCTTTTTGTGGAATATATGTTGTGGTTAAACTCGACGGCAAGAACTATTCTGTTCTGGGCTTTCGTCGTCGTAGAAATTGGCTTATTTATTAAGTTTATCGCAATTCCGCTATTGCACTTATTTAAGCTTAGAAAAGGAATTAATTACGAAACAGCCTCTAAATTAATTGGAAACCATTTCTCACAAGTTAACGATAAGCTGCTAAATGTTCTTCAATTAAATCAAAACCCAAAGCAATCTGATCTACTAATTGCGAGTATTGAGCAGAAATCTCAAGAGTTACAACCAGTTCCGTTTAAGTCTGCTATTAATTTTAACTCCAACACTAAGTATTTAAAATATGCCGCAATACCCATTACTATTTTAGTATTGTCTTTTTTAACAGGAAAGATAAACTGGTTTAGTGATAGTTATGAGCGTGTGGTAAATTATCAAACAGCTTATGAGCCACCTGCACCTTTTCATTTTTTTGTTATTAACGAATCACTTCAGGCAATTGAAAATAAAGATTTTAAGTTAAATGTTTCAACGGTTGGTGTTGTTATTCCAGAAAACGCTCAGATTAAATTTAATGGGCAATCTTACTTTTTACAACAAATAGCATCAGGTGAATTTCAATATGTGTTTAGTCTCCCAAAAAAAGCTGTTGAATTTACGTTGTCGGCAAATGATGTAGTGTCCAAGCGGTATAGATTAGAAGTGGTAAACACACCTAATTTGGTTAATTTTGAAATGGTTTTAGATTACCCTTCACACACTAAAAAGCAAGATGAAGTTTTAAAAAGTACAGGTTCAGCAGTTATTCCAGAAGGGACAAATGTCACTTGGCGTGTTAAAACGAAATCTACGACTAATGTAAATATTTATGCAGATGATACTTTAGCTTTTAGTAGTGACAAAATTGGTCAATTTGAAACGACTAAACGGATATTTAAAAACTACAATTATAACATCACCACAAGTAATAATAGCCTAAAAGACTATGAGAATTTAGCTTATAATATTGATGTGGTAAGAGATATTTATCCAGAATTAAGTATAAAGGTTCAAAAAGATTCTATAGACCAGCAAAGCCTTTATTTCTACGGACAAGCGAGTGATGATTATGGACTAAGTAAGCTACAGTTGGTATATTATCCATCTGAGGATGACTCTAAAAAGGTTTTTGAGCCAATTAACATTTCAAAATCCAATTTTAGTGAATTTATAACTGCATTCCCTAATCAGTTTAATTTAGAAGAAGGAGTCAGCTATCAACTGTATTTTGAAGTGTTTGATAATGACGCGCTTCATAATTATAAGCGTACAAAAAGCAGTGTATTTAGCTATAGAAAATTAACCAAAGACGAAGAAGAGCAGAAACAGCTTAATGAGCAGAATAAAACAATAAAAGATATCAGTAAGACTTTCGATAAACTTCAGGAACAAGACAAAAAGCTTGAAGAATTATCTAAAACACAAAAAGAAAAGGAGAGTCTAAATTTTAATGATAAGAAGAAGTTTGAAGATTTTCTAAAGCGTCAGAAAAACCAAGAACAGTTGATGAAAAATTTCAACAAAAAACTTCAAGATAATTTAGAGGAATTTCAGAATGAAAAAAAAGAAAAAGATCAATTTAAAGAAGATTTAAAAGAGCGCTTAAAAGAAAATGAAGAACAATTAAAGAAAGATGAAAAGTTATTAGAAGAGCTCGAAAAACTAAAAGATAAAATTAATAAGGAAGAATTTACACAAAAGCTAGAAGAATTAGCCAAACAAAATAAGAATAAGAAACGAAGCATGAAACAGCTTTTGGAGTTAACCAAACGTTTCTATATAATGAAGAAGGCTGAAAAAATTTCAAATGAGTTAGATAAATTAGCTGAAGAACAAGAAAAGTTATCCGAAAAGGATAAAGGAAATACTAAGGAAGCTCAAGAAGAATTAAATAAGGAATTTGATAAACTTAAAGAAGATTTAAAAGATTTAAAGCGCGAAGACAAGCTACTTCAAAAACCTATGAATTTGCAAAGAGATGAGTTTCTTGAGGATGAAATAAAATTCGACCAAAAAGAAGCAACAGAAGCACTCGAAAAGAAAGAACAACAGGAAGAAGGGCAGAAACCTGAAGAAGCTAAAGAGGAACAACTTAAAGCAAAGAAGAACCAGAAGAAAGCGGCTAAGAAGATGAAGCAAATGAGTGAAATGATGAAAAAGAAGTCTGAGGGCGGAGGCGGAGGTGGTGATCAAGCGTCTGAAGATATCGATACACTTCGTCAGATTTTAGAGAATCTATTACTCTATTCATTTAACCAAGAGTCGCTTATGAATATTTTTGAGAATATTGATGTCAATAATAACAAATACGGAAAGTACATTATAGAGCAAAGTAACCTTAGAGAACATTTTGAGCATATCGACGACAGCTTATTTTCATTATCATTAAGACAACCTAAAATTTCGGAAAAAGTAAATTCTCAAATCACAGACGTCTATTTTAATATCGATAAAGCACTTGGTCAACTTACAGAGAATAGATTATATCAAGGTGTGTCATCACAGCAATATGCTATTACGGCGAGTAACGAGCTAGCGAGTTTTTTAAGTGATGTTTTAGATAATATGGAAGAGTCTATGAATTCATCACCAGGTTCTGGTAAAGGTGGAGGGGAACAATTACCAGACATTATTATGAGTCAAGAAGAGCTTAATAAGCAAATGGAAGAGGGTGTAAAGAAAAGTGAACAGGGTAAAAAAGGAGAAGAAGGTAAAGAAGGGGAAGGCGAAAAACCTGGAGAAAAAGGCAAAGAGGGAAAAGAAGGTGAAGTAGAGGAACCTGGTGAAAAAGGAAAGTCTGGGGAAGAAGGAGAGAATGGCGAAAGCGGCGAGAACGGGAAAAGCGGTAAAGAAGGAAAAGGAGGTGAAGGAGGTCAGAATGGTGAGAACGGAGACCAGAAAGGTGAAGGCAACCAAAATGGTAAGAATGGTAAGAATGGTGAAAATGGAGGTGAAGGAAATGATGGTGAAGGAGAAAAGAATGACGGCTACGGAGAAGGTGGAAGTGAAGAACAGAATGGTGAGTTGTTTAAAATTTATCAGCAACAACAACAATTGCGTCAGGCTTTAGAAGATAGAATGGTTAAAGAAGGTAAGATTGAATCAGCAGGTCAATTAATAAAACAAATGGAGGATATTGAGCTCGATTTATTAAACTCTGGTTTTACTAATCAGACACTTCAAAAAATGATGGATCTACAACACCAACTATTAAAACTTGAGAATGCAACCTTTATGCAAGGACAAGATTCTAAACGTAAATCTGAAACGAATAAGAAGGAATTCAACCAAACAAATCAGAGTCAAATACCAACAGCAAAACAATATTTTAATACTACAGAAATATTAAATCGCCAAGCACTACCTTTGCAAAATCATTTTAAGAAGAAGATTCAAGAGTATTTTAAGAATAACTAAAAATCAATGGCCATATGAAATCGATAATTATGCTATTAAGCGTTTTAATCATATTTATGACCAACCCAATTAAGAAGGGGGCTAAGGACATTAAATTAAATAAAAAGTATAAAGTTGAGAACACATTTTCCGGTAACACTTCGGGAGAGGATAGTTTTCATTTAATTATCGCAAAAAACACGTCATCTAAAGCTTACGACATTATTCCCTATCATTTTAAAGATGGTGAGACTATAAAATTAAAGACCATACCCTTTGATAAAGAGCCAAGTGTGCTTTCCTTTCATAATAGTAGCGGTAAATTATCTTTAATCACAAAATCTAAAGAAGGAAAGGAAGAAAAAATTCGTGTTTTGGATATTAATTTAGCTTCGGGTGAAAGCAAGAAATCTGACAGCTTTTCTACAGACGATTTTAAAGCTGTAATTAGAGAAAAGGACAAAAACATTTTACTCTATGCAAAAAAGGAAGCTATTACCGTGGTAAATGCTCTTAGCGCAACATCAACTGAAACCATAGTGGTTAAGCCGAGTAAAGAGGCTCAAGAATTTTTTAAATCGCTTTCTAACAACAATATTGATGCAATCAACACAAACGAATTTGTAAAGAATGGTTCAATAAATGATTTTAGGGTCTATTTTGAAGAAGGTGTTTTAACGTTAACCCAAGAAGATTCTAAAGAAGGTTTTACGAATGCTATTCAAATTCCAATGGATAATAATGAGTTAACAGTCGATGTAAAAGTATTTAAAAACGAATCTTTGAATGGCAAAATTAAAAAGAGCACGTCTTATTTTTCTGAAGACAAGCTTTATCAGTTAAAACTAAGAAAAGAAGAAGCCAAACTAGATGTGTATAGTATTGGCGCGAACACCAAAGCAACAATAGATCTTTTAAACGCTGCATTTAGGAAAGCGGTTTCAGATAATAACAGTGCTGAAAAATTCCTAAAAAACGCATCAAAAAATGCTAATGCTCCAACCGTTACAATTAATAAAACATCAATAGGCGATGTAAAGATTAGGTTTGACTATGTTAACAAGAACAGTTATAATTACCGTTATAATTGGTGGTGGCATCACAATTGGATGATGCAACAGATGATGTGGCAACAGCAACAGCAAATACAGATGAGGGCATCTGGATTTGGCCCTAATCCATTTGAAGAAATTTTTTTTATTAAGGATGAAAAAAGTCATTTTGAAATTGGCTTAGACCTAAGCGGTAATATAATAAGCCCAGAAGGACTTGAAACGGTTTACAAAGACATAGACAAGAAAAGCTATATCGAAAAATTGGACGATAATAAAAAGCTTAAACATTCATCCACAGTCTTTACAGAGAAATATTTTAGATATATAGCTTACAACAAAACCTCTAAGTCATTCGTAATTATAGAAAAACCCTTAAATGATTAGTTTTAATTATGAAACCGATTTTAAATTGGAGAATACTGACAAGGTATCAAACTGGATTTCAGAAACCATTTTAGAAGAAAACCATAAAGAGGGAGAGATTAATTATATCTTTTGTTCTGATGATTATCTGCATAAACTAAATGTTGATTTTCTAGATCACGACACTTTAACCGATATTATTAGTTTCGATTATTCAGTAGGAAAAGAACTACATGGTGATATTTATATATCTGTGGATAGGGTTAAGGAAAACGCAAAGGATTTTAATATTGAATTCGAAGATGAAATAGCACGAGTTATAATTCATGGTGTTTTACATTACTGTGGTTATAAAGATAAATCTGATGTTGATGAAATATTGATGCGCTCTAAGGAAGATCACCACTTAGCTAGACGTTCGTAATTATCACTATTTCAGCGTATATTTGCAAACTCAATTTTTTTGAAACCCAACTGTTCCACGTGGAACATTAAGGAATAAGATATGTTTAACGATGTTTATGATGTTATTGTTGTAGGAGCTGGTCACGCAGGTAGCGAGGCTGCTGCTGCTGCTGCAAATATGGGGAGCAAGACATTGTTAATTACGATGAATCTTCAAAGCATTGCACAGATGTCTTGTAATCCTGCCATGGGTGGAATTGCAAAGGGACAAATTGTAAGAGAGATTGATGCGCTTGGAGGTTATAGTGGGATTGTTTCAGATACCTCAGCAATTCAATTTAAGATGCTTAATAAATCTAAAGGACCAGCAATGTGGAGTCCAAGAGTGCAAAGTGATAGAATGCGCTTTGCTGAAGACTGGAGATTGCGTTTAGAAGGAACACCGAATCTAGATTTTTATCAGGAAATGGTTTCAGGTTTAATTGTAGAGAATCATAAAGTCGTTGGTGTAAAAACATCATTAGGAATTGAAGTTAGAGCAAAATCTGTTGTTCTTACTAATGGTACTTTTTTGAATGGTTTAATACATATTGGTGATAAGAATTTTGGTGGAGGAAGAGCGGGTGAAAGAGCTGCAACAGGAATTACAGAACAACTCGTAAATCTAGGTTTTGAATCAGGCAGAATGAAAACAGGAACACCACCAAGAGTAGATGGAAGATCTTTGGATTATTCTAAAATGGTTGAGCAGCCAGGTGATGAAAACCCGCAGAAGTTTTCTTATTTAGACACAACGAAAGTATTAGAAGAACAACGCTCTTGTTACATGACATATACAAGCGGGCAGGTTCACGATTTTTTGCGAGAAGGTTTTGATCGTTCGCCAATGTTTAATGGTAGAATTAAAAGTGTTGGACCAAGATACTGTCCGTCTATTGAAGATAAGATTAATCGATTTGCTGATAAGGATAGACATCAATTGTTTGTTGAACCAGAAGGATGGAATACATGTGAGGTTTACGTCAATGGATTCTCAACATCACTTCCTGAAGATGTGCAGTTTAAAGCATTGCGTTCTGTTGTCGGTTTCGAAAATGTTAAATTCTTCAGACCAGGTTATGCAATAGAATACGATTATTTTCCACCAACTCAATTAATGCACACGCTAGAAACTAAGTTGGTACAAGGTTTATATTTTGCTGGTCAGATTAATGGAACTACGGGTTACGAAGAAGCAGCCTCTCAAGGCTTAATGGCTGGAATAAATGCCAGTTTAAAAGTTCAAGAAAAAGAAGCTTTCACTTTGCAAAGAGATGAGGCCTATATAGGTGTCTTAATAGATGATTTAATTACAAAAGGAACTGAAGAGCCTTATCGCATGTTTACATCGCGAGCAGAATATAGAACGCTTTTAAGGCAAGATAATGCTGATTTTAGATTAACTCTAAAAGGATATAAAATAGGTTTAGCTTCTGAAAAGCGCTTAAGGCGTATGCAAGAAAAGGAATCTAAATCTGACGCATTCGTTCAATTTTTCAAGGATACAAGTGTAAAACCAGAAGAAGCAAACTTGGTTTTAGAAGCTAAGAATTCATCACCAGTAAAACAACAAGATAAGATGTTTAAGCTGTTTGCAAGGCCTAATATCACTATTGATGATGTAAGAAAATTTGAAGCTGTTGAGAACTATATCCAGACTAACAATCTGGACTTAGAGGTTTTAGAGCAAACCGAAATTCAGGTAAAATATGCTGGTTATATTGAGAAGGAAAAGAACAATGCAGATAAATTGAATAGGCTTGAGAATTTAAAAATCCCAGCTGGTTTCGATTACACAAAATTGAAGTCCATGAGTATTGAAGCTAGACAAAAGTTAACTAATATTCAACCTGTAACTATATCACAAGCCTCTAGAATTAGTGGAGTTTCACCAAATGATGTTTCTGTTTTATTAGTGTATCTAGGAAGATAAATCGTAATGTTCCACGTGAAACAATTCAATTTAATCACAAAACTCTTGTCATTCTTAACCGAGTTTAGAATCTAGTTTAATATGAATAACAAGCCAGTACATCTAACTGTAAAAGACCATTCCGTTTCGGGTGAAGACTACCAATTAATATACAATAAGGAATTAGATATGTTGGAAACATTCCCTAAACCTAAAGCGGAAAAATTATCTAACTATTATAAAAGTGAAGACTACATTTCTCATACCAACACCAAACGAAATCTGTTAGAATACGTTTATCATTCTGTTAGAAAAATTGCTTTAAAACGGAAATTAAAATTGATTAATTCGTTTAACTCGCAAGAAAAAAATCTTTTAGACATTGGTTGTGGTACAGGTGATTTTTTAGAAACGGCTTTAAAAGACAATTGGATTATTACAGGAATTGAACCAGATGAAAGTGCTAGAGAAATCGCAAACTCAAAAACAAACAATTCTGTTTATAAAACAGAACATTTAGCAAAACTAAAACCAAATAGTTTTGATGTAATTACGCTATGGCATGTTCTAGAACATTTACCAAATTTAGAAATGCATACAGCGTTATTTAAATCACTTTTAAAACCAAATGGGACTTTAGTTATTGCGGTTCCTAATTTTAAAAGTTACGACGCGCAGCATTACAAAAACTTTTGGGCAGCTTATGATGTGCCAAGACACCTTTGGCATTTTTCGAGAACATCTATTTCAGAATTATTTAATAGGGAAAACTTAAAATTGGTAAAAACCTTGCCAATGATTTTTGATGCTTATTATGTGAGCTTACTTTCTGAAAAATATAAATCAGGGTTCATGAATCCATTCAAAGGATTTTGGGTTGGTTTTAAATCAAATCGAAAGGCAAGACGATCAAAGGAGTATTCATCACACATTTACATCTTAAAAAGCTATAATTCTTAATTTAAAAAGTGTTGCTTCACTATTTATTTAATGATTAAGTAAAATAACTAAGAAAAAAGATATGCGCTTAAATCGCTTTATTTGAATTTATTCTCTATTGGTTTAGTGAATAGCGAAGGGCTTCATCATAGACATTACCAATAATTAAAAAAATTAGCAAATCAAAGCTTAACTTTTTTACATTTGCAAAAATTTAATTTTAAAATAAAAATTGTTACTAATTATTAAATAATAAAAATGTTATGAATAAAAAAATAGTTGTTGCCTTAGTTATTTTAGTTGCTTTTGCATCTTGTACACAACCTGAGAAAACTGGTTTTATAAATAACTCTGAACTTATTAATGAATATCAAGGAAAAAAAGATATTGAAGATAAATATAAACTCAGAGACGAAGTGTCTAAAAGAAAAAGCGATAGTCTCGGGCAAGCTTATCAAATAGAAGTAATGGGTTTACAGCAAAAAATAGCAAAAATGTCTGAAAAGCAACAGCAAGCTGCTGCACAACCATTTCAGCAAAAATGGCAACTTATTGAGCAGCAAATGAAATCTGAACAACAGAAGTTTCAAAAAGATTTTCAAACGGAAATTGATTCTTCTATTATTGAAGTTGCTGATTTTGTGAAGGGCTATGCTAAAAAGAATGGCTATACTTATATTTTTGGGACTAGTGATATTTCTAGAAGTGTAATGTACGGAGATGAAACCAAGGATTTAACAAAAGACATTCTAGAAGCGCTTAACATATCTTATAAAGAGTAAGAATAGGTATAAACATTACACTTATTTATTTCACTGAATTTAAAGCTGAGCTTATGCTTGGCTTTTTTTATGCAATAAACGCGTCAATTTTATAGATAAATCTGTAAGAATAATCTTAGAGTTGCCATTGCGTTCAATGTGATAGATAGCATCTTGTAATTCATCTGATATCTCTAAAATATTAGAATCGTGAACAAAAGGCGCAAACTTTTCAAGTTTAAAGTTTTCGGATTTAGGCTCTAAATAGACAAGGTCGTTTGCCTTATAATTCAGAAGTAGCGCTTGCCTAAAATAGTTCAAACAAAAGCTTAAAAATTTCTTTTGAGTCTCACGTCCAGTTTTAGCAATTTCTTCAGACCATGAAATTAAATCGTGAATAGCACTTTTATTACCTTTAGCTTTAAAGGCAGAACGTACCCAAAGTATAAACCATTTTTCAAACTGAATATCTTCACTATCCTGATAAATTAAATCACAAGCCTTATTATAATTACCATTAGCCTGATGCGCAATTTTGGTAGCAACAGAGGTTTCGATATGATAGTTTTTCACCAAAGCTTCTGCAATAGCATCTTCCGCCAAAGGCGGGAAATGTAATACCTGACAGCGAGATCTAATCGTGCCAATGATTTGCTCTTCATCTTCAGCAATAAGAATAAAAATAGTTTTTTCTGGTGGCTCTTCAATTAATTTTAAAAGCTTATTAGCAGCTGGTGTATTCATTTTTTCAGCCATCCAAATAACCATTACTTTATATCCGCCTTCATAAGATTTAAGCGCTAACGATTTTACAATTTGTAAAGCCTCATCAACCCCAATCTGACCCTGTTTATTGTCTACACCTAAAAGTTTATACCAATCAAAGAGGTTACCATAAGGTTGTTGGTCTATAAGCTGTCTCCATTCTTCTAAATAAAAATTTGAAACAGGTTTGCTTTTTACTTTATCGCTTGTTGTAACAGGGAATGCAAAATGAAGATCGGGATGCGAAACGTTTTTAAATTTTAAATTACAAGAATCATTACCACCTGTATTTTCTCCATTTGTATTGCTGCACAAAATATATTGCGCATAGGCTAAAGCCATTGGTAGTGTGCCAGAACCCTCTGGACCAACAAATAATTGTGCATGTGCAATTCTACCAGCATCGACGCTTGTAGTAAGGTGGTTTTTTATATGTTTTTGACCTAAAACTTCAGAAAATAACATAAAGCAAAACTATGTAATTTTTTTATCCTTAAACTCATCTTAACTTTTTGTTTTTAACCGAAAATGAAATTAAATTTGTTTAGATGAGATACTTTTTAAAGGCATAGCAATGCTACGCTTAAAAACCCGTAATAAAATATAAGCGAATTTCATACATTTTTTTAGTAAACAGAGAAAGTCAAGATGAGTTCACATTCTAATCTTTATATTTGTTCATCAAAATAAATTTTATCCTTTCTAAACAAATGAAGACTTTAAACGATTTCAATTTTGAAAATAAAAGAGCATTAATTCGAGTAGATTTTAATGTGCCATTAAATGATAATTTCGAAGTTACTGACGCAACCAGGATAGTCTCTGCAAAACCTACAATTATAAAGATCTTGGAAGATGGTGGTAGCTGTGTATTAATGTCGCATTTGGGTCGCCCAAAAGGCGTACAAGATGAATTTTCGTTAAAGCATATTGTTAATAAAATCGAAGATATTTTAGGTGTTGAAGTAAAGTTTGCAAGTGATTGTGTTGGAGATGAAGCAGAAGAAATGGCTGATGCTTTAGAACCTGGTGAAATCTTATTACTCGAAAATTTACGTTTTCATGAAGAAGAAAAACAAGGAGATAGAGCTTTTGCAAAGCTATTATCTAAGTTGGGAGACATCTATGTGAATGATGCTTTTGGTACTGCGCATAGAGCGCATGCATCTACAACAATCGTAGCAGAGTTTTTTCCTGAAGCAAAATGCTTCGGAATTTTATTAGCCAAAGAAATTGAAAGTATTAAAAAGGTGATGGAAGATGGGGAAAAGCCTGTTTTAGCAATACTTGGTGGTGCAAAAGTATCTTCGAAAATCACAGTAATTGAAAACATATTAGATAAGGTTGACCATCTTATTATTGGAGGCGGAATGACATTTACTTTTGTTAAAGCACAAGGTGGATCCATTGGCGAATCGATTTGTGAAGATGATAAAATGGAATTAGCTTTAGATATAATGAAGCAAGCTGAAGACAAAGGTGTTAAAATTCATATTCCTGTAGATGTCATTGCTGCAGATGCTTTTAGTAATGATGCAAATACTCAAATTGTAGATGTAAATCATATTCCTGATGGATGGCAAGGCTTAGATGCTGGCCCTAAATCCATAGAAATTTTTGATAAGGTTGTAAACGAATGTAAAACGATCCTTTGGAACGGTCCTCTTGGAGTTTTTGAAATGGAAAGTTTTGCAAATGGAACTATAGCTCTAGGAGACTCTATAGCAAATTCGACTAAAAACGGAGCTTTTTCTCTTGTTGGTGGTGGAGATTCAGTTGCAGCAGTGAAACAATTTGGTTTTGAACATAAAGTGAGCTACGTAAGCACAGGTGGTGGAGCGATGCTTGAAAGTTTAGAGGGTAAAACTTTACCAGGTATTGCGGCTATACTAGACTAAAACTCTTAAAAACACTAATTTAGACCAATTAGCGTTACCTCTAATACATCAAATTTGTAACTATGACCATTAAAATATTTTTATCGGCTTACTTTTGTGTGGTTACGATATTTGGGTTTTCTCAGACTAAAACAGACAGTATTGTTAAAGCTGAGACTATTGTTATTAAGACTAATGATTCTCTTATTGACGGAAAGCTTATTACTCCACAAAAGATAATTCTGGCAGTTGTAGATTCTTTGGGCATTAAGAATCTTCAAGATTTACCTGAAGCAGCAGAATTAGAAGAAAAATGGCTTGAAGAACTTTATAGCACCTCGCTTTTTGATACCATTTATAAGTCTGTTACAGAACTCAAATATGATCCTGTAGATTACCCTGAGCTTTCTACAGACACTTTAAAAGCAAGATTGAAACGCTTAAATGCCAGAACACCTTTTAATGTAGAATACAATCCATCATTAGAAAATGTTATAAAAAATTACCTCAAACACAGACGAACCTCTATGGAACGTTTAATGGGTTTGAGTCATTTTTATTTCCCAATGTTTGAGCAAGAGTTTGACAATTACAATATTCCTCTAGAGATGAAATATCTGTCTATTGTAGAATCTGCCTTAAAACCAAGAGCCAGATCTAGAGTAGGCGCAACAGGCCTATGGCAATTTATGTTTGCGACGGGTAAAGAATATAAATTAGACGTAAGCAGTTATGTAGATGAGCGCAGTGATCCAATAAAATCTACCACTGCAGCAGCACAATATTTATCGCGCTTGTACAGAATTTTTGGTGATTGGGATTTAGCATTAGCAGCTTATAACTCAGGACCAGGAAATGTAAACAAAGCGATTAGGCGGTCTGGCGGTTATAAAAATTACTGGAACATACGCCAGAATCTTCCTAGAGAGACAGCAGGTTATGTGCCTGCGTTTTTAGCGACTATGTATATCTTTGAATTTGCAGAAGAACATGGTTTTAAACCAGAGCGACCAGCATTTCAACATATTCAAACCGATACTATACACGTAAAGCAAATGATTACCCTAGATCAGGTTGCAGAAACTACAGGAGTAAATATTGAAGAATTACAGTTTCTAAACCCATCTTATAAATTAGATATTATCCCTAAAGTAGAAGGGAAGACATACGTATTAAGATTGCCTAGAGAAGCTGTTGGTGTTTTTACCGCGAATGAAGATGAAATTTATGCTTTTGCAAAAGCAGAATTTAATAAGCGAGAAAAACCATTACCACAACTTTTTAATGCAGATACAAAAGTAAGATATCGTGTAAAAAATGGGGATTATTTAGGGAAAATTGCAAGAAAATATGGAGTAAGAGTTAGCCAAATTAAACGTTGGAATGGTCTTAGAAGCAATAACCTAAAAATAGGACAAAGATTAACGATTTACCCTAGAAATCCAAGCGGTTCAACTAAAACTCAGCACATAAGCAAAACAGTTAGCAAAGCAGGCAAAAAGACTTATAAAGTAAAATCTGGTGATTCACTTTGGAGTATTGCTCAAAAATTTTCTGGGGTTTCTGTTCAAAATATTAAAGATTGGAACGGTATTGGTAGCAACAAACTCAAAATAGGAATGACACTAGTGGTGTCAAAATAAATGAACAGACAAAAACCTAAATTTATGAAAACTTTATATACGGTATTATTATGTGTTTTTTTAATGGCATGTGGAGAAACAAAAGAGGGTGATAATAAAATATATCTTCCGGCATCTAATGGAAATTTAAATAGCATTTCTGTAGTAGTTGATAATCAACTATGGGAAGGTAATGTTGGTGAAAGCATCAGAGACATTTTTGCAGCACCATTAAATGGTTTACCTTCAGACGAACCACTATTTAGCATGCGACAAATTCCACCACAGATTTTTGATGGCTTTACAACACGAAGCAGAATTGTACTTAAAATTGAAAAAGGAAATTTAGAAGCCAAAACAAAAATTGTAAATGAAGCTTTTGCAAAACCACAAACCGTTGCTGTTGTTGGCGGTAAGACCAATAAAGATATTATTACCCAGTTAAAAGAAAATAGAGACAAAATAATTGATGCTTTTAATAAAGAAGAAGTTAAGGAGAAGCAAAGACGAATAAAATTATCTTTATTAGCTGATGAAAAGATGGAAAATAAATTGGGTTTTACCATCAATATTCCCTCTGCTTATAAAATTAGTAAAGCCAGTGATGATTTTTTCTGGATTAGAAAAAACCTTAGTAATTCTAAGACCATAGAGCTTATGATATACGAGGTACCTTTAGAAACCCTTTCTAAGGGAGATAGCACAATCATTGATATTATTGAGATGAGAAATAAGATTACAAAATCAAAAATCCCTGGTGAAGATGGTATTTATATGGCTGTTGAAGATGCTTATGCGCCTGCTTTATTTAATACAATAATTGACAACAAACCAGCTTATGAGGTAAGAGGTATTTGGGAAATGATTGGTTATACCATGGCTGGACCATTTATAACTTATATCATTGAAGATAAAATTAATAATCGCTATTTAGTAGCAGATGGCTATGTGTATGCGCCTTCATTAGAAAAGCGAGGTTATGTTTTTGAGCTAGAGTCAATTATTAAATCCATAACTATAAAATAACAAAAAGCCTACTTTTAAAGTAGGCTTTTTGTTATTTTTTCTCAAAAAGATTTTATTCTTTTTCTTTGCTATCAGCTGTATCGTCTTTACTTGCGTCTTTAAATTCCTTAATTCCGCTACCTAAACCTCGCATTAATTCGGGAATCTTTTTTCCTCCAAAAAGCAATAGAACAACTACTACTATAAGGATTATCTGAGGCGCACCAATTGCTAATGGAACAATATTTAAACTCATAATTTTTAATTTAGACCACAAAGTTAGTAATTATAGTTTAATAATGGCGTTGTAAAGTCAACTTTAGGACTTTATCATTATGCTATTTCACTATTTTAACTAATTTTGTTTTGATGGCAAAAGAGAAAAAAAAGAAAAAGAAATTTGCTAAAAAGCTACTTCATAAGTACCGTTTAGTTATTTTAAATGAAGATACTTTCGAAGAGCGTTTTGCAATAAAATTGACGCGTCTTAATGTCTTTATACTGACATCAATTTCCGCAATCTGCCTTGTAGTCTTAACTATTTTGCTAATTGCATACACTCCATTAAGAGAATATATACCAGGTTATTCTTCAGCAAAATTAAAGAAGGAGGCCTCATTATTGAATTACAAGACAGACTCGTTGGTTAAAGAATTAGAATTGAACAAACGTTATTATGCCTCAATAAGAAAAGTATTAACAGGAGATGTTTCTACAGTAGATTTTAACAGGGATTCTATAATAGCCGCCGCACAGAATGACATTGATATTTTCCAAGTTACTACCAATAAAGAAGATTCCTTGCTTAGAGAAAAAGTAGAAAAAGAGGATAAGTATAATCTTTTTGAATTCTCTGGAGATAAGTCTAATTATGTGTTATTTCCACCAGTTAATGGAACGATTTCAGATGGATATAATATAGAAGAAAAGCACTTTGCAGTAGATGTTGTTGTTACTACAAACACACCTGTAAAGGCAACTGCAGATGGAACGGTGATATTTGCGGAATGGACCGTAGAAACAGGTTATGTAGTAATCATTGAGCACAACCAAGAATTGATTTCTGTTTACAAGCATAATTCAGCCATAACAAAATCTCAAGGAGATTTAGTGAAGGCTGGTGAAGTGATAGCTATGTCTGGTAATTCAGGGGAATTAACCACTGGCCCACATTTACATTTTGAACTTTGGAGCAAGGGATATCCCGTAAACCCAACTAATTTTATTGATTTTCAGTAATGCCATCAATTAAAGCCGCACTTTCTAAACCTTTTGCAAAATATATTGCTAAGCGAATTAAAAAATGGTCTTCCAAGCCTATTGAAACGCAGCAAAATGTATTTAAACACCTTCTTGCTGAAGCTTCAAACACAGTTTTTGGTAAAGATCATGGTTTTAGAGAAATTCAATCTTACGAAGATTTTAAGGAGAATGTTCCTATTCGAGATTATGAAGAATTGAAACCTTATGTAGAACGTGTTGTTGCGGGAGAAAAAGATATCCTATGGAGAGGAAAACCGATTTACTTTGCTAAAACCTCGGGCACTACTTCTGGAGCAAAATATATTCCGATTACAAAAGAAAGTATGCCAACTCATGCAGAAGCGGCTAGAAATGCAATTTTGCTGTATATTCATGAAACAGGAAATTCGAAATTTGTAGATGGTAAAATGATTTTTCTTCAAGGAAGCCCAATTTTAGAAGAGAAAAATGGCATTAAGTTAGGACGATTATCAGGTATTGTAGCGCATTATGTACCAAAATACCTTCAAAAAAATAGAATGCCAAGTTTAGAAACCAATTGTATTGACGATTGGGAAACTAAAGTTGAAGCTATTGTAGAAGAAACTATAAATGAGGATATGACGATTATTTCTGGAATTCCATCTTGGGTTCAGATGTATTTCGAAAAGCTGATGCAAAAAACAGATAAGAAGGTTGGTGATATTTTTAAGAATTTCAACCTCTTCATTTTTGGTGGTGTAAACTACGAGCCTTATCGTGCTAAATTCGAAAATCTAATAGGTAGAAAAGTAGATAGTATAGAACTATATCCTGCTAGTGAGGGCTTTTTCGCATTTCAAGATAAGCAAGGTGAAAAAGGCATGTTGCTTCAATTAAATTCTGGTATTTTTTATGAATTTGTAGAAGCAGAGCATTTTTTCGAAAGTAACCCAAGACGTATTACTATTGCAGATGTAAAGCTAGGTGTCAACTATGTGATGGTTATTTCTACAACAGCAGGTCTTTGGGCATACAATATTGGAGATACCGTAGAGTTTACATCATTAAAGCCCTATAGACTCATAGTTAGTGGTAGACTAAAACATTTTATTTCAGCATTTGGAGAACATATTATAGGTAAGGAAGTAGAGCAAGCATTGAGAGATGCTACAGAAAACACATCTATTTCCGTGAATGAATTTACAGTTGCACCACAAATAAGCCCTAATGAAGGTTTACCATATCATGAATGGTTTATTGAGTTTGAGAACGAACCCAAAAATGCGCAAGACTTCATAGAAGTTCTCGAGCAATCATTACAACAACAAAACAGCTATTATTTAGATTTAATTGAAGGCAAAGTATTAAGATCCTTGAAGGTCACAAAAATCAAAAAAGACGGTTTTCAAACCTATATGAAATCCATTGGAAAATTAGGTGGGCAAAATAAAATCCCTAGATTATCTAATGATAGAAAAATTGCTAACCAACTGTATCAACTCAATTTAACGAAATAACGCTATATTTGCAGGTTAAAATAACCTATGAGTACAACTAATAAAAAACACGAAAGAACAAGAGCTCAAGAAAGCTCAAGCGCAATAGAACGCATGTATATTACAATGCGTCACCTCTTTAATCGTGGGTTTTACAAACCCATGGGAGTTTCAGGAGAAACTTTACGTGAGGCCTTACTTCTATTAAGACCAGAAATTTATGGATCTATTGGTGAAGAAAAAGCAGAGCTAGAAGGCTTGCTTTATGTTGTAGATAGATTACCACAAGGTATAGAGGAATGTACTTTTATAAATCTCACTAGTGATGAAGGTTATGCCAATTCGCACTTTAAGCCAATCATTCCACCAAAAAGAAGGCGTAACTGCTATCGAATTGATGATGAGCAGATGAATATTGAAATCACAAGAGGTCGCTCTGAGATATACGATATATTGACACATCTTACGTTTCTATTTGTTGAATCTCACAAAATAAGTAAGCGTGTTATTATTGACGAAGAAGGAGCAACAGTAAGAGATTGGCAAAAGCTAGAGAAAGCGGTTACTTCAGCCAAAAAATTGACGCAAAAAGAGCGGGAAATCGCTATTACGCATACTGCAAATATCCTTGGTAGAACATTTAATGAGCTAACTGAGGCTTATCCAAAATTTGCGACAGAGAATCAACCAGAACGCTTGTTACAGATTGTTTATTGGCTGGGTAAATTAGCAATAGAGGAAACTGTTAACAACAATAAACGGACGGTAACTTTTAGCCCCGTTTTAAGAGAGCGTTTAGGTCACCATATACATGGAGAAGTTTGGGCAGACACAATTAAATCAGTACTAGATAAAAATGGACTGTTAGAAAGACCAATTCATATCATTAGTGCTAACATGCACAGTGTAATGAATTCTCTATTTGCAAAAGGAACACTTAAAGGAGTAGATGCTAAGAAAGATATTTTCGAAACTTATGAAGCACTTAGTGATTCTAAAAACGGCATCTTACGCAATAAAGTGGAAAAATTTGCGTTGCAAAACGGAATGCTCTATATAAAAGACACTTCGGGTACCAATATCGATGTTCAAATTTTTGACACAGATAAGATAGACTTTTCTAAATCAGAATTCAAGTATTTAGAAGAATACAAGAATAATAAAGCGGTTATATTTGTCATGGATTACGCATTTGGTGAACAAGCTTATGAAACTTTAGATGAGTTTTTAAAGCCAATTAAGGTAGATGATAAGCATGTGCTTTTAGATGTAAAATCTATTTCAATAATGGGTAAGGCAGGTATTTTAGAAGGAGGGAAAGGAGACGTTATGATTCCTTCAGCTCATATTTTTGAGGGTACGGCGGATAATTATCCATTTAAGAATGAACTAAGTAAAAACGATTTATTAGATTGCGGAGTCGATGTTTTTGAAGGTACCATGGTAACCGTTTTGGGTACTTCACTTCAAAATAAAGAGATTTTAAAGTTCTTTAAGAAGTCAACCTGGAATGTTATAGGTTTAGAAATGGAAGGTGCACACTATCAAAAAGCCATACAAGCAGCCTCTAAAGTAAGAGGAAGTATCAATGAAGATGTAAAAGTAAGATATGCATACTATGCAAGTGATAACCCTTTAGAAACAGGAAGTACATTAGCATCTGGTGGATTAGGAACCTCTGGTGTTAAACCAACATACGTTATAACAAAAAAAATACTAGAACAAATATTTAATTCTTAATATATGAGTGAGAAATTACCACAGCAAAATCCAAATGAAGAAATTGATTTAGGACAATTATTTAATGCCATTGGTAGATTGTTTGAGAAAATAGGAGACTTCATAAAATCTATATTCAAAATACTTTTATTGATATTAGAAAAAGTAGGGATTTCAATACTGGTATTAATAAATATAGTTAAGAAGCATTTTTTTAAAATAGTTATTCCATCTATTGCAGTATTTGCATTTTTTATAATAATGGGGAGACTTGCAGTTAAAGAATACAAATCAGATATACTTATAAGTCAAAACTATCAAACAGGAAGATTGTTATATTCTACTATAACGAAATTAAACCTATTAGCGTCTTCAAACGATAGTATAGCATTAAGTAGAGAGTTGGATATCTCCATGCAAACAGCGGCAAAAATAAAAGGGTTTGAAGTAGGGAATTTTATGAACCAGAATCAACTAGAATTAGAATATTATAGTATGTTAGAGGAGAATGATACAATCCTTATTAGTTTAGAAAAACACATTGAGTACAAAGACTTAGAGAATTTCCCTTCACAACAGATAGCTGTTAAATCGAGCTATAAAGATGTATTTAATGAAGACTTGTCTAACGCAATAATTAAAACTTTTGAAAATAACACATATTATAATGAGGAGAGATTAAAAAAACTTAATGAAATAGACGATAGAATAAAAGTTTTAAAAAATTCTTTAAGAAAATCAGAGGAACTTCAAAAGGAGTATGTTAATCTTCTAAAGACATATTATATGTCTGAGGTTTCTGAATCAGATAAAGCCACAGTGAATTTAAACTTAAATAATTCAAAAGAAAAGGTTAACACCAGAGAATTTGACTTATTAAAAAACCAAAGAGAAATTGAACTAGAGATTAATAAATTAAAATCAGCTAGAGTTGGTATCAAAGAAATTGTCAGGGTTCAGAAAGGGTTTAATCAACCAATAAGAGTAAAAAACACCTATAAAAAGTACAGAAATTATGCCACTTTAATAACGTTCTTTATTTTTACTTTAATTTTCCTCTTTAAAGAGTTTAACATAGGGGGATTTATCGAAGAGCACGGAAAGTTAAATAAATTAAAATAGAGAATGTGAAAAAAAAAATTCTAATAACCGGAGGTGCTGGCTTTATTGGTTCTCATGTAGTTAGGTTATTTTTAAACAAATACCCAAACTATGATATCTATAATTTAGATGCTCTCACCTATGCAGGTAATTTAGAAAACCTTACCGATATAGAGAACGTAAAAAATTATACATTTATAAAGGGAGATATTACTGATGAAGTATTTATATATAAGATATTTTCTAAATATAAATTTGATAGTGTAATACATTTAGCAGCAGAGTCTCATGTAGACAGATCAATAACGGATCCTTTGGCTTTTGTGAAAACAAATGTCATTGGTACTATGATTTTATTGAATGCTTTTAAAGATTACTGGAGTTCAAATTTTGAAAATAAATTATTTTACCACATAAGCACAGATGAGGTTTATGGTACTCTTAGTGAAACTGGTTTATTTACCGAAGAAACACCTTATAACCCTAACTCACCATATTCATCATCAAAAGCCAGTTCGGATCATTTTGTGAGGGCTTATGGGGAAACCTATAACCTGCCTTATATTATTTCAAATTGTTCAAATAATTATGGACAAAACCAATTTCCAGAAAAACTGATTCCATTATTTATTAATAATATTATTAATAATAAACCATTACCAGTATATGGTGACGGAAACTATACTCGAGACTGGTTATATGTAAAAGATCACGCAACAGCAATTGACACTATATTTCACAATGGACTAAACAATGAGACTTATAATATAGGAGGGTTTAATGAGTGGAAAAATTTAGATTTAGTTAAATTGCTTTGTGGTCACATGGATGTTAAATTAAAAAGAACACCTAAAAAATCGGAAGCCTTAATCACTTTTGTAAAGGATCGACCGGGTCACGATTTAAGATATGCCATTGATGCGTCTAAAATTAAAAGAGAATTAGGCTGGGAGCCTTCAGTGACTTTCGAAGAAGGATTAAAAATAACAATAGATTGGTATTTAGATAATAATAAATGGTTACAAAATGTTACTAGCGGACTGTACCAAAGTTATTACGAAAAACAATATAGAAAATGAAAGGAATTATACTCGCAGGAGGTTCGGGAACTAGATTACACCCCCTAACACTCGCAGTAAGCAAACAGCTAATGCCAATTTATGATAAGCCAATGATATACTACCCATTGTCAACGCTTATATACTCCGGGATTAGAGAAATTTTAATAATATCTACACCAAAAGATTTACCCTTGTTTAAAGATTTATTAGGAGATGGGATAAAATATGGATGTAGATTTGAGTTTGCTGTTCAACTAGAACCTAAGGGATTAGCAGAAGCATTTATTATTGGCTCTGATTTTATTGGTAAAGATAAAGTGGCTTTAATTTTAGGTGATAATATATTTTATGGTACAGGTTTATCGAAATTATTACAAGCCAACAATAATCCTAATGGAGGAATTATCTACGCATATAGAGTCCATGATCCAGAGCGTTATGGAGTAGTTGAGTTTAATAAGTTAGGAAAAGTAATCTCGATAGAAGAAAAACCATTAGAGCCAAAATCTAACTATGCTGTTCCTGGAATTTATTTCTACGATAATAGCGTAGTTGATATAGCAAAAAGTATTACGCCAAGTCATAGAGGTGAATTAGAAATTACTGATATAAACAAAGAGTATCTTAAACAAAATAAATTGAGCGTTAGTATATTAGATCGAGGAACAGCTTGGCTAGATACAGGCACATTTCAATCCTTAATGCAGGCCTCACAATTTGTTGAAGTTATTGAAGAACGGCAAGGTTTAAAAATAGGATCTATAGAAGGAGCGGCTTTTGAAATGGGATATATTGAAGAGGAAGAATTTAAAATATTAGCAAAACCATTAATGAAAAGTGGCTACGGAAAGAATTTATTAGGACTATTGAATCAAAGAATATGAATGTAACAGAGACAAAACTAAACGGTTGTTTTATTCTTGAGCCTAGAGTTTTTAAAGATGAAAGAGGATATTTTTTTGAAAGCTTCAATAAAAACAACTTAGAAAAAACCCTAGGTTCAACTATAGATTTTGTTCAAGATAATGAATCCTTTTCCTCTAGAGGAGTACTTAGAGGGCTTCATTATCAACTTAGAGAATATTCTCAGGCAAAGCTTGTGCGTGTTATTCTGGGTAAGGTATTAGATGTTGTAGTTGATTTAAGAAAGGGGTCAAACACATTTGGACAACATATAACAGTAGAATTATCTTCTGATAATAAAAAACAATTATTTGTACCAAGGGGATTTGCCCATGGGTTTGCAGTATTAAGTGATACCGTTATTTTTTCATATAAATGTGATAATTTTTATAATAAAGAAGCTGAAGCGGGTATTATCTATAACGACTCAGTTTTAAATATTGATTGGCAACTGCCTAAAAATGAGATTATTATATCTGAAAAAGACATGTATTTACCAACGTTCGAAACCGCAAGAATATGAATGTATTAGTTACAGGTGGTAATGGACAACTTGCAAAATGTATAAGAGATATAGATTCAAAATTAGAGGGTTATAATTTTATCTATAAAGACGCTTCTGAACTCAATATCTTGAACGAAGATTTAATAAAGTCTTGTTTTTTAAAATATAACTTTAAATATCTCATAAATTGCGCGGCATATACAGCTGTGGATAAAGCAGAATCTGATGCGGATAATGCACATAAAATCAATACTCAGGGATCAGAAAATTTAGCTAAAATTTGTTCTGCTTTCAATACCACATTAATTCACATTTCAACAGATTTTGTATTTAATGGGGATTCTAAAGCACCATACAAAGAGGAAGATAAAACAAACCCTATAGGTGTATATGGAGCCAGCAAATTAAATGGAGAACAACGAATTAAAGAAATATTAGATCAGTATTTTATTATAAGGACATCTTGGTTGTACTCTGAGCATGGGGAAAATTTTTTAAAGACAATGCTTAGATTATCTAAAGACCATAATGAGTTAGGAGTTGTAGGGGATCAAATAGGCAGTCCTACATACGCTAAAGATTTAGCAGCAGTTATTTTAAAGATTATTGAAAAGAATAATACAGATTATGGACTTTATCATTATAGTAATCTAGGGGTTATTAGTTGGTTCGATTTTGCCAGTGAAATCTTTAGCCAAAGCCATATTATCATTAAACTTAACAACATTAAAACCGAGCAATACCCAACGCCTGCGGAGCGACCAAATTATAGTGTTTTAGATGCCTCTAAAATCAGTAAAGCATTAGATATAGAAATTCCGAATTGGAAAGATAGTTTATCAAAAGCCCTTTCAAATTTAACTACTAATTAGCCTTTAATATTAAATTATACAGGAGGTTATTAAAAAGAAAACAAACATGAAAAGAGTTTTATTAGCAACAGCATTAGTATTTGTTTTTGCAAGTTGCAAAAACGAGAAAAAAGAAATAGATATATCTAATACAAAGGTTGAGAAGGTAGAATTTAAAAGCAAAACCTTAACAATCGATTTAACAGTTCAGTATGCGTTAAATGATAATATTTGGTTGTTCTATACTGAGGATTTTGAAGCTTATAAATATGAGGTTAAAAACGCAATTCAGAAATCTATAAAAGGTAATGAAGATTTTCAAACCATAAGTTTTGAAATTCCTGAAGATGTATATCCACAGGGAATCAAATTCTTATTTAGTAATAACAAGAGTCAGAAAACAATGGCTTTAAAGAATATTAAAATACACAACGGTAAAAAAGAATTTATTGTCGATTCATCTAACTTCGTTAGCTTTTTCAACTTTAGTAAATTTATAGATACTGCAGATGGAAGTGTTATTGAACTGATAGAAGTTGACGGTATTTATGATCCAAACATTGTAAGTTCTTCTCAATTAAACAATGAGATTGTAAAGTTTTAATATAATGATTCGCCATACCTATTGAATTTATTTAATGAAATCAATTATAGACATCAAATTGGGATCTTATTTAGAGAATGTTCTAAATAGATTGATTTTTATTTCTGTTTTAGAGTTAATCGCAGTGTTAATTTTTAAAGAAAGCATTCATACGTTTATATACTTTTTCTTAGGATTTAATTTCTATAAATTTTATATTATATTATTTCGAAATAATCGATTAACCTCACCTCTTTTTTTCGTGTCAATTGTATTTATATTTTGGCTATCATTGGGTAATTTTTTAAATGTAGTTTTAACTAAATACACAGACGAAAGTCACTACTTTGAAATTACCAAACTTGTTTCTATTTCATACTTATTACTCCTGTTAGGATTAGCTACAGGAGAAAAAATTAAGTTTCCAAAAATAAAGCGACCCTATTTTTATTTAGACTTCAAGAGTGCAGCACTGATACTATATGGCATCAGCGTTTTTTCTATGATTTGTTCTATAATTTATAACTATCCAATTATAAAAGC
>NZ_CAXBGB010000024.1:0-34294 GCF_963975125.1 uncultured Winogradskyella sp.
TGTGATGCTTTGAGAATATTTAAGACATCTTCAGATTTAGAGAAGGCAATTCTATTAAAAGATAAGGCGCTAACATTCAATTTTTTACAACGATCCAATACTTTGGCATGAGGATTGTTAGTTAGTACCTGAATAGCAGAAGCATTATCTCTGTTGTGAAAAAACTTAATTAGATTTTCAGCATTACTTCCAGAACCGGACGCAAAAATTACAATACGTTTCATTTACAGACAATCAATGTTATATTATTCAAACAAAAAAAAGAATAATAATTAACAATTAGGGCAAAACAGAAAGACTTTACTAATTTTTAGTAAATTAAAAACACATTTTATCGGTAAAGGTGATTTTTAAAATAAAGTTTTTTATTTTTGCCATCTAATTAAAACTTAAAATTAAAAGATTATGTCAGACATTGCATCAAGAGTAAAAGCGATTATCGTAGACAAATTAGGTGTTGATGAAAACGAGGTTGTAACTGAAGCTAGCTTCACTAACGATTTAGGAGCGGATTCATTAGATACTGTTGAATTAATAATGGAATTTGAAAAAGAATTTGATATTCAAATCCCAGACGATCAAGCTGAGAACATTGCAACAGTTGGTCAAGCTATTTCTTACATAGAAGAAGCAAAATAAGAACTTTATTTTTATGGAATTAAAGCGAGTAGTAGTTACCGGTTTAGGTGCACTTACACCAATAGGCAATACCAAAGATGAATATTGGGATGCACTTATTAGTGGAAAAAGTGGTGCCGCACCTGTGACACATTTTGATGCTGAAAAGTTCAAAACGAAGTTCGCTTGTGAAGTAAAAAACTTTGAAGTTACTGACTTTATTGATAGAAAGTTAGCGCGTAAAATGGATAAATTTTCGCAGTACGCAATGGTAGCTTCGGATGAAGCTATTGCAGACTCGAAACTAGATCTTGATACGATAAACAAATTAAGAGTTGGAGTAATTTGGGGTGCTGGTATTGGTGGTTTAGAAACATTTCAACAAGAGGTGTTAAACTTTGCTGCGGGTGATGGTACACCTCGTTTTAATCCATTCTTCATTCCAAAAATGATTGCTGATATAGCACCAGGAAACATATCTATAAAATATGGTTTCATGGGACCTAACTATACAACAGTTTCTGCTTGCGCATCTTCTGCAAATTCAATGATCGATGCTTTAAACACTATTCGTTTAGGACATTGTGATGTTATAATTACAGGCGGAAGTGAAGCTGCCGTTACTATTGCAGGCATGGGAGGTTTTAATGCTATGCATGCTATGAGTACTCGTAACGAAAGTCCACAAACAGCTTCGAGACCATTTGATGCAACTAGAGATGGCTTTGTATTAGGTGAAGGAGCGGGTTCTATTGTTTTAGAAGAGTATGAGCATGCAAAAGCAAGAGGTGCTAAAATCTACGCTGAGGTTGTCGGTGGCGGTTTATCTTCTGATGCATATCATATGACGGCACCACATCCAGAAGGAATCGGTGTTGTTGCGGTAATGAAAAATTGTTTAGAAAACGCTGGTTTAAATCCTGAAGATGTAGATCATATTAACACTCATGGCACATCGACACCATTAGGTGATGTTGCTGAGTTAAAAGCTATATCTGAAGTGTTTGGTAGCCATGCTAAAAACATAAATATTAATTCTACAAAATCTATGACAGGTCACTTGTTGGGTGCTGCTGGAGCTGTTGAGGCAATTGCTTCAATTATGGCAATGGAGCATGGTTTAGTACCACCAACAATTAATCACGAAACGGTTGACGAAAACATAGACCCAGAATTAAATTTAACACTCAATAAACCTCAGAAAAGAGATATTAAAGTTGTAATGAGTAATACCTTTGGATTTGGCGGTCACAACGCTTGTGTGTTATTCAAAAAATTAGATTAAATCCCGAATGAGCTTCATTCGTAACATACTAAATTCCCGTTCTCCAGAAGACGGGAATTTTTTTTTACAGCTTAGAGA
This sequence comes from uncultured Winogradskyella sp., assembly GCF_963975125.1. Lineage (GTDB taxonomy): Bacteria > Bacteroidota > Bacteroidia > Flavobacteriales > Flavobacteriaceae > Winogradskyella. Next base: position 1,982 of record NZ_CAXBGB010000024.1, read on the forward strand.
AATCTTAGATTTTAGGCCAAAATCAAAATCACTTTATGTAAAGGCATTTACACATCGTTCCATGAATATTAAGGACAAAAAAGGGAATACTTTTAATTACGAACGCCTAGAATTTGTTGGTGACGCTATGCTAAGTTCTGTTATTGCAGCCTATTTGTTTGAGAAAGTACCTCAAGGGGACGAAGGCTATCTTACCAAAATGCGTTCTAAAGTTGTAAGTAGAGAGCATCTTAACGAATTAGGTAAAGATTTAGGACTTATTGATTTGGTTCAAAGTAGAATTCCGAAATCTAATTTTGGAGATAATATTCACGGCAATCTGTTTGAAGCATTAGTCGGCGCAATTTATTTAGATAGAGGTTATAAGTATTGTGAGAATTTTATTTATAAGCGTGTTATCAATCCTTACGTAGATATAGAAACTTTAGAGGGAAAAGTGATTAGCTATAAGAGTTTGCTTATAGAATGGTGTCAGAAAGAAAAAAACACGTTCAATTACAATGTATATGAAGATACGGGTAATGATGAATTAAAACACTTCTCAGTTAAACTTAGTATTAACGATAAAGTTGTATCTAAAGCAAGAGCAACTTCTAAGAAAAAGGCAGAGGAAAAAGCATCTAAACGCGCATTTTTTGCATTTCAAAAACAAATTACTAAGTTAATTTAGGCTGTAAATTCAATCTAAGACTTAAATCAATTAAACTATAACGTTTTCGTTAGTTTTATGGGTTAAGATTAACCAAAAGTTAATATAGTTAACCTATTATTATTCTATATTTACGATTCAAAGTTATGACTATATGGCTTTACACAAACTTCTGGTAGATGATTTCTATGACGACACCTACAAACTCATTGCTATTCATTGTAGGCTAGAAGATTATCGTTTAGCCTATTTACTTAATCAGAATTTAGACTTAAACTTAAAGCGTAAGTCAGAAGATTTAGACTTTAAATATTTAGAGTCATCATACAGTATTTTTGAATGGAATAATGAAGCACAATATGTCACCTGGAATTTAGTTTCAAATGCGTGTAAAAAAGAAGAAGATAGCTTATACAGTACAGGAACTTTGTTTAAAACCAATGAAAAAGTACTTAAAACGTTCCATTTAATTTCAGAATATAATAAAGTGGATTTTTTTATAAAAATTTCTAACGAAATTCAGAATGTAAATGAAAAAGTAATCTTAAGTAGGTTACAAACAATTCCACAGATAATAACAAGTTATACGGTAGATCCGTTAAAGATAAAATCTAAAGATCATTTAATTTTTTGAATTGATGTCCAATAAGAAAACAAAAATAGTAGCCACATTAGGCCCAGCAACGAGTACAAAAGAAGTTTTAAAAGCCATGCTCGATGAAGGAGCTAATGTATTTAGAATAAACTTTTCTCATGCTGATTATAAAGACGTTGAAGAACGTATAAAAATGATTAGAGAACTCAATGATGAGTTTGGTTACAACGCATCTATTTTAGGGGATTTACAAGGCCCGAAATTACGTGTTGGGATGATGAAAGGAGAGGTCATTGTTAACGAAGGTGACGAAATTATTTTTGCTACTGGAGAACGTTTTGAAGGCACAAAGGAGCGCGTCTATATGACGTATGATAAGTTTCCGGAAGACGCAAAACCCGGTGAACGCATTTTATTAGATGACGGAAAATTAATTTTCGAAGTCGTTTCTACTGATAAGAAGACTGAAGTAAAAGCGAAAGTGATACAAGGAGGCCCATTAAAATCTAAGAAAGGTGTAAATCTTCCTAATACAAACATTTCTCAACCAGCATTAACAGAAAAAGATATTGAAGATGCTATTTTTGCTATTGGTCAAAAAGTGGATTGGATGGCATTGTCTTTTGTAAGACATGCTGAAGACTTAATGCAATTAGAAAAGTTGATTAATGAACATAGTGATCATAAAATTCCAATTATAGCTAAGATTGAAAAACCAGAAGCCGTAGAGAATATTGATAAAATTGTAGCTTATTGTGATGGTTTAATGGTTGCTCGTGGTGATTTAGGTGTAGAAATTCCTGCAGAAGAAGTGCCATTAATTCAAAAGCAACTAGTACTTAGAGCGAAGCGTGCTAGAATCCCTGTGATTATTGCAACACAGATGATGGAGACTATGATTACAAGTTTAACGCCAACACGAGCTGAGGTAAATGATGTTGCTAACTCTGTTATGGATGGTGCTGATGCTGTAATGTTATCTGGTGAAACTTCAGTGGGACAGTATCCTGTGCAAGTGATTCGCCAAATGGCAAATATTATACGAAGTGTTGAGGATTCTCCATTAATTGAAGTACCACAATCTCCACCACACATTCGTACCAAACGGTACATTACAAAAGCAATTTGTTATCATGCAGCCAATATGGCGAATGAAATTAATGCAACAGCCATTTCTACGTTAACCAATAGTGGTTATACAGCCTTTCAGATTTCTGCGTGGAGACCTTCTGCTCATATTTTAGTTTTTACATCTAACAGACGTATTTTAACTCAACTAAGTTTACTTTGGGGTGTTAAAGCTTTTTATTATGATAGATTTGTAAGTACTGATGAAACTTTAGAAGATGTAAATGCGATTGCTTGTAAAAAAGGTTATTTAGAAGTTGGTGATATGCTAATTAGTTTAGCAGCAATGCCAATACAAGCTAAAGGGATGGTAAATACGTTGCGCGTTACTGAGATTGAGAATTGTAGTTTTTAGGAGGTTTAGTTAATGTCTCTGATAAAAAAACGTTTTTTATTAAACGTTAATGTAGTTCGGTGAAAATTTTGAAAAAGTCAAGTAATTATTTTATTAAAATAGAGTCTTTTAAAGCATCTATTGAGTATTTAAATACGCGCTAAAATCTACCTGATATATTCTACTTGCTCCATTATCATATCTATTAATCTCAGAGAGCAATTCTTCTGTATTACTAAAACCATTTTCTTTTTGTGCTACATTATTTCTTTGGCTTGTAAAATACAGTGTGTTATTATTTACAAAAGGACAGAAGTCGGTTTGCTTTGAGTTGACTTCCGATCCAAGGTTTTCGGCTGTAGCCCATTTGCCATTTATTTTTTTACTCATATATAAATCACCAGTACCAATGCCATCTGGTCGTCGCCTGCCACCAAAGATGATATAAGATTCATCCGGTGCAATAAAGGCATTGAATTCTGCACCCTTGGTATTAACGGATTTACTTAAAGGAACAGGTGTGCTATAGGTGTCGTTCTTCCATTCACTTAAAAAGATGTCGTCTGCAGATTCTAATTCTTTTTTGATACTCGTGAAGTATATATTATTGTTAAGTGCAACTGCTGGATAAAATTCATCAGCTTCTGTATTTATTGGAGCTCCGATGTTTTTGGGCTGAGACCAAGCAGAAGTTTTAGATGTGCGTTCTACACACCAAATATCAAAGTCGTTAGTACTATCTTTTTAGATGCAAAATACAACCTTAAATTATCAGGAGAGAGAAAAGGTTCTAGATACAGCAAAAGGTTGAGCACCTTCTTTTGGTGCTTCCGTTTTTGTAATACCAGTAGAGGTTTCTTCTTTTTCTTTGCAAGCCCTAATAGCAAATACTAAATGAAAGATGAGAACATAATTTAAGAATTTCATATTTGGTTGTTTTTATTAGCTTTATAAACTTAAGACAATCAAATGACTAAAATTTGAATTTTAACTGAACGCTAACAGATCCTTTCTTAGCCTTAGTTTTATTTTGGTTCGTATTCAAATTAGACAATGAAATTCCTAAAAGACGAACAGAATTATTCAATTCATTTTGGTATAATAAATCTTTAGCTGTATCTAGAATAATAGCTTTCTCGCTCACGTAATAGGGCAATGTTTTACTTCGAGTTTGTAAGGTGAAGTCACTATACTTTATTTTTAATGTTACTGTTTTTCCTGCGACTGTACTTTTATCTAATCGTCGAGATACCTCTTCTGCGATATGCTCTAGTTTTTCGAGCATAAAGATTTCAGAAGATAGATTTTTATTAAACGTACGCTCTGCAGCTAAAGATTTTCTTATTCTATTTGGTTTTACCTCACTGTTATGGATACCGCGTACAACATAATAATAGTAACGACCAGACTTCCCGAAGTTTTCTTCCAAATACTCAAGGTTTTTAACTTTTAAATCCTTTCCCGTAAAAATGCCTTTTTGATACATTTTCTCTGCAGTTACCTTGCCGACACCGTAAAATTTGCGAATATCCAAATCTTCTAAAAACTTAAGCACATCTTCAGGGTTCACAGTTTTCTGTCCATTTGGTTTATTATAATCGCTGGCGACTTTAGCTATAAATTTATTTATAGAAATACCTGCAGAAGCAGTTAAGCCAACTTCTTCATAAATCCGTTGTCGTATCTCTTGCGCAAGCAAAGTAGCACTAGGAAGGCCTTTTTTGTTTTTTGTAACATCGAGATAAGCTTCATCTAAAGATAATGGCTCTACCAAGTCTGTATAATCATAAAAAATAGATTTTACTTGTTTCGAGATTTCTGAATATCGTTCAAAATCAGTTTTAACAAATATAAGTTTTGGACATAGTTTTATAGCTAGGCGACCAGGCATAGCACTTTTTACACCAAATTTTCTGGCTTCGTAGCTTGCAGCACTTATAACACCTCTTGTTTCACCACCACCTACAGCAATCGGTTTACCTTTAAGTTCTGGATTATCCATTTGCGCTACAGAGGCATAAAACGCATCCATATCTACATGAATTATCTTTCTTATTGGTAAATCGCTAATCATGCTGTAAATTTACGTATTCCTGCGAAGGCATAAATCTTTTTCTTTTTTTAAAGAAGTTAAATTCTAAAATAGATTCCCAGTTTTGTGGGTGATAAAATGATAGAAATTGAACGTAAATTTATAGTCAATTCTCAAGTCTTTAAAACTGAGGCTTACAATAGTTATTCTATAAAACAAGGCTTTTTAAACAGTCATAAAAAGCGAACTGTACGTGTAAGGCTGAAAAATGAAAAGGGTTATTTAACCATTAAAGGAAAATCTACTGAAAATGGTTTATCGCGGTTTGAATGGGAGAAAGAAATTCCATTACTTGAAGCGGAAGCACTTCTACAACTTTGCGAAAGTGGAATTATAGATAAAAGACGTTATGAAGTAAAATCTGGAAATCACATTTTTGAAGTCGATGAATTTTTTGGTGATAATGAAGGTTTAATTTTAGCGGAGGTAGAACTAAAATCTGAAAACGAAGCCTTCGAAAAACCAAATTGGTTAGGTAGAGAGGTAACAGGAGACATAAAATATTATAATTCTCAATTGAGTAAAAAACCTTATCGAGAATGGACATACTAAAAAAGCTCTGAAAGCTCTGAGCGTTTATAATTTTTAAATGTAATTAAATCCTAAAAAAAAGCCTATCACTTTAACAAAAGGATAGGCTTAACAATACTATTATTTTATAATCTATTTTGTTTCTGAACCACCACTTACTATTATAAACTCTGAACGTCTGTTTAATTGGCGTTCTTCGTCTGTACAGTTAGTTCCACAATCTACTTTTGGTTCAGTTTCTCCTTTACCCATTCCAGAGATTCGAGATGCATCTATACCTTTAGAGATAACATACTGAACCGTAGTTTTTGCTCTACGATCCGATAGTGCTAGGTTGTATGTGCTAGAGCCTATGTAATCTGTATGTGAAGTTGCGTTAATTACAAGATCTGGATATTTGTTCATTATCTGTACAAGCTTATCTAACTCAAAAGCGGCTTTAGTTGTAACATTAGATTTATCAAAATCAAAATAAATAGGATTCAGCTCTATGCGATCTGCAGCAATTAATTTTTCAATTGGGTCTAATGAAATTTGCACATTATTTTCTTCTTCATTAGTGCCTTTGACAGCCACCTTTTTACTATCGTAATCATCTAGTATTACTTCTAACTCTGTATCTGTTTCGCACTCAACAATAAACTCAGCAATACCTTCCGCGTTGGTTGTCTTAGAGACAACTTTATTACCTTCCGCATCATATAAAGAAACTGAAGCTCCGCTTAATGGCTCACGTGTCTTATCATCTAAAACGGTAGCTGTAATTAATACATCACAAAGTGGTTGTAACTTTTTAAATGCATAAACATCATCACTACCCTTACCACCATCTCTGTTTGATGACACAAAACCTTCCTCAGAACCTTCATCTATAGTAAAAGCAAAGTCATCACCATTACTATTAATAGGAATACCAACATTTCTAATTGGTGTTGTTTTACCGTCAATTTCTTTAGTATAGAATACATCCATTCCTCCTAAACCTAGATGACCGTTAGAAGAAAAATAAAGTGTATTTGTACTACTAATATAAGGGAACATTTCCTGTCCTTCAGTATTTACTTTTTGACCCATGTTTTGTGGCTCACCTATTGTTCCATCAGAATTTATTGATGCTTTATAAATATCAAAATTACCAAAACCACCTGGCATATTAGAGGCAAAGTACAATGTGTTACCATCAGAACTTACAGATGGATTTTTTACTGAGTAATTTTCACTATTAATAGCTAAACTCTCTATTGTATCCCAATCTTCGGCTAGTTTAGTTGCCTTAAAAAGGTATAATTGGCTATAACGTGTCTTACTTAAAGAATCTTTTTCAAAATCTTTTTCAAAATAACTCTCTCTAGAAAAATACATCGTTTTCCCATCTGGCGTAAATGATACTAAACCTTCATGAAATTTAGTATTAATCTTATCGTTTGCCATAGTGGCTGCTTGGTAAGAACCGTCTGAATTTTTAGCCAGCGTATAGATATCTAAGAATGGTTGGTCATTCCAACCATAAGTCTTACGATTGTCATTACGACCAGAAGTAATGTATAATTTTCCGTCATGAATTGTACCGCCAAAATCTGCTTGTTCAGAGTTAAAATCTGCATTCTGAACATTAAATTTCTTTCCCTGTTCTAATATTTTCGGGAGGTAATTAGGATTTTTTCTAAACGCAGTAGCTCTATGATCTGATGGGCGCATTGATGCAAAACGTTCCATTTGTTGGTTAGATGCTTCGTACTTACCGTTGGCTTTAAGCATTTGAGAATACTTATAAACCATTTCTGGATTATCAGAGGATTCTAGAGCTTTATCATACCAACGTTCGGCTTCAACAGTATTAAAAATATTGTAATAGCTTTCTGCAAGTTGACTGTAAACATAGGCATCTCCCTTTCCGTTTTCTATTAGCTTATTGTAACTTTCTGCAGCTTTCACAAATTCAAATCTTGAGAATTGTTTATCTGCTTTCTTGGTAGCTTTATTTTGTGCAGTTAAGCATAAGCTACTCATCAACGTAATAAATAATAATGTTTTTAAGTTTTTCATAATGGTTTAGCTTAACTGATTAAAAGTATCTTGGTGAACGAGAAACACGTTTTGGAAAATTTAGGTCGAATAATAACATCACTTCATGAGATGCTGGTGCATAGGCTTTTATATCTGATGTTACAGCATCGTATGCATAACCAACCCTTAGCGAAGGTGTGAGAGAAAAATTTATTAATCCAGAAAACGAATCATCTGTTCTGTAGGAGGCTCCAATTTCAAATTTCTTAAAAAATCGGGCATTTAGATTAATATCAAAAGATGTAGGCGCACCAAATGCAGATTTCATCATAAATGAAGGTTTAAATTCTGTATTTGGTGATAAATCAAAGACATAGCCACCAGTTAAGAAGTAATGTTGAGTTTCTGATCCTATTTTAAAACCATTGGCATCTAAATGTACAGATGATAACATATTGGGAACCGATAGCGCTAAATAATATTTGTTGGTATAATAAAAGAAACCAGCACCTATATTAGGAGTAGTCTCATTTATGTTATTTTGAAAGAAAGGATCATCTTCATCAATAAGATCAATATCTGTTAAACCAATGTCGTGAAAAGTTGCACCAGCTTTAACACCAAATGCAAGACGATGCTCACCTCCGAGTCTTAAGGTATATGAAACATCAGCATAAACATTTGTTTCTTTAACAGGGCCAATTTGATCTGCGATAACAGACAAACCTAAGCCAAGATTATTACCAATAGGTGAATGCCCGAAAAACGTTCCTGTTTCTGGCGCACCATTAATGCCTGTCCATTGAGTTCTATACAATAACCCGAAAGAGAGATTTTCTCTAGAGCCTGCATAGGCTGGATTAATGACATTCATATTATACATGTACTGTGTGTACTGAGGGTCTTGTTGTGCATGCGTTTGGAATGCCAAAAGCAAGACCGCTATAATAGAGAGTTTTTTCATTATAATTTAAGTTGATTCAAGTTAGTTAGTTGATTATCTGTTAATGTATATCCAAGCAGTACGTTTTTTAGTACCACCTTCATATTCCATTGTATAAAAATAAGTACCTACAGGAAGTTCTTCACCATCGTTGGTTTGTCCTACCCATTCATTAGTATAATCCCTTTTAGAGTAAACAAGAGTGCCATTTCTATTAAATATTTCGAGTTTAGTTACACCGTAACTACTTAAATCGAAATTATCGTTGAAACCAGGAGTAACACCTGGTGAAATTCCTTGAGGAATTACACAAGATTCTAATTCCATAACAAATGTGGTTATAGTATTAACACAACCTGTAGCATTGAAAGTAATTTCTGCAGAGTAATCACCTTGTAATAAAACAGTATCTAATGTTAAGTCATTTGCACCTGCAATTTGCACTCCATCTAAGAACCAGTTTATCGATACATCAGCAGAGGTAAAGTTAGATGGCATAATACCAATAAGAATTGGAACTGTAGCGTTAGGACATACTTCATATTCGAATTGAGGATCAAAAGTAGCTAGAGGTACAATATTAACTTCTAAGTTAAATGATGTAGTGTCGTAACAACCTGTAATTGTATTCTCAGCTCTAACATAGATAGTTTCACCTCCACTAGAATATAGACCTAATATAGCACCAGTGCTGTTTTCGGCATCGTCTTGCGATGTATGATAAGTGATTACAACATCTGGGTTAGTAGTTATTTCATCATCGATAGAAGTTAAATCAAATTCTGTCACACCATCTACACTACCATCTATATCATCACAAACGATAAAGTCAGCAGGTTGCGTTATTGCTGGTCTTGCATTAACTATTAATTCTACTTCAGATAAAGAACGACATCCTAAGTATCCGTTAGTGGCTGCATCTGTATCTTCTACTCTAATTATTAAGGTTTCACCAGATGAATTATATATTGAACTCACAGCATTTATAGCCTGATTAGCATCTGCTGTATTAGTATAATAGCTAACTGTAAATCCAGCACCTAAACCAAGAGCAGTAGATAATGCGTCTAAGTCGAAATCTTCAGTGCCATCTGCAACAGGGCCATCACAAACTGTAATATTTTGAAGGGCAACAGTACCTGCGTTATCATATAGATTTACTATTACAATTTGAGAAAACGCGTCATCACCACATTGATTATCAAATGCTTGTACTTGGTAATTGTTAGATTCTGTAACTGTAAGTGTAGCAGAGGTTTCTCCAGGCATAACAAAACCATCTTTATACCATATATAATCATCTGCAAAAGGTGAATCTGTTTGGATAACTATAGAATCGAATCCACAAAGAGAAACTTCATCAGCTTCCGCTGGGTCATTATCTGGGTCTATCGGCACTTCATCACTAACTATAGCAGCAGAAATCTCAGCTTCAATAGTTCCATTGTCAATTCCACCTGCATTGGTTTGTTCAATAGTGATATTACCTGCATTACCGTTAAAGTTAGTAACTAATAACATGTAAATTTCATCAGTTTGTGCATTATCAATAGTGAGGTTTTCAATTGAAGCTGCTGAGTAGCTACAATCTACAATATTACCAAATGGATAGAAGTTAGGGTTTGTAGTATTATTAGGACATGTTGGACAATCCTCTAGAATAATATCTATACATGCTTGTTCAATAGAATCAAAAGGTCCCCATATCACAAAATCAACATCTAGTCCGTTTCCAGTATCGTCTTGTTGATTTATTTCAATTTCGATTGTACCAGGGTCTCCAATTTGAATAATATTCCAAGTTGGGTTTGGCGCAGTAAATAAACATGCAACTTGTCCACTACTAGGAATTCCAATAATATTTGCTGTAGTAAGAGCTCCACCTACAGAACAAAAATTCTCTGCATTGTCACAGATAAGATTGCTTGGTGCTTCTCTAATACATAAGTCGAATGTAGAAGTTTCAGACACACTTCCACCGCTAAATATTCTGATATAATAGGTGTTTCCAATGACTAAAGCAGTTGTAACACTAGAGTCATCATTAGAACAGTATAGTTCGGTTAAAGTACCACAACTACCTTCATAAACAGCGTGATCTATGTTTGTAGTGCCTCCAACAATATTTATAATAGATATAATTTGAACCTCACTTAAAGCAGTGAATTCAAACCATACATCATCATTTGGCGTTCCTGTACAACTACCAGAATCGACTCCGGAAGGGGTTGCTGCAAGAATTGTACCCGATGTTACTTCATCACATGTAGCACCATCATTTACAACAGCAACAATAGCACCATCACAATTATCATTTTCTGGTGGGCAGGCTAATAATTGTATAGCCGCACTATTAATTATACAGTTAGTATCTTGATCGTTGCTAATAGTAACAACAACATCTACCAAGAAAGGAAAAGGACCTATTTGATATATTCCAGCTTCAGTAATTGAATCTGTTGTATCACCATTTATATTATTAGAAATTGTTAATGATGTAGCATCGCCTATACTAGTTATATCTACATCTATTAAAAATTGGTCTCCATTATCACAATCATCTATAACCGCGTAAGTAGCCTGTGGGTTAATACATGTTGCACAAGAAACAGTGTAGTTTATACCACCTACTAGGGCTGCACTACCACTACCACAACTCACAGAACTATCAGAATTAATGAAGAACGAGATTGTATCTCCTGTGGATTGAAAAGTTAGTCCAGCAATATTACCACCAGCACCATAATTTTGATCAGCTACAGCAAAACCAGGAAATGGAGTTCCGTCAGAATCTATAACGACTAGCTCATCCCAATTGTTTTCTACAAAGCCAGAGTTAAAATTAAGATTGAGTGGCGTACCATCATTACTTGTAAAAGTGAAAATGAAAGGATTATTAGCTCCACCATTTTCATAACAATAATCTTGAGTTAAAGGGCCTCCTGTTGTACAATCTATAGTAAAGTTTGATTGTGGCGTTGTTGTAAATGTAAATGGCCCTGTGAAAGTAGATGTTTCAGCAGTACAAATAGCCTGAACATAAAAATCATAATCTGTATTTTGTGTTAAACCAGCTAGGTTAAAAGGGTTTGTAGTTACACCATTAATAGCAGTGCCTGTACCTTGAACAAAACCTGCAGGTCCCCATTCTATATTCCAAGATGTTGCAGAACCATTTTCTGTCCAACCTAAATCAGCTGAACTCTCTGTTACAGTAGTTGCAGTTAAATCAATTGGGAAAGGACATGTAGGGCCTTCTTGAATACAAACATCGGCAGTTCCATTTTGACCATCTCTCCAAATAACAGCAACGTAAGTGTTACCAGGAGTAAGACCTCCAATTATCCCTGAGTTATCACCAGCATCAAAACCATTATTTGTACAATCTGATACTGCAGTTCCTCCACAAGCATCATATACTTCTAATCCTATGTCAGCCGCAGCTCCATCAAAATTAATTATTACTGAGCCTACAGCAGGTGCTGTAAAGCTTATAAAATAGCCAAAATTACCGAACCCATCACAGGAAGGGTTTTCATCGTTAGCGTCAATATCTCCACCATTTGCAAAGTTAAAAGTAACAGAATTACTTCCATCACAGATAGTTTCAACAGGCATTGAAAAAGCGTTAGTGCATGTCTCGCCTGGTGTAGCAGTTACAAAAATCGATGGGCCAGATAGTGTTGAAGATGTGGCTGCACAATTAGTTAATATGTAATAGTTATATGATGTTCCAGCCGTTAAGCCTGTTAGTGTATAGGTTGTAGTAGTAAGACCGTTAACAACAGTGCCTGTTCCTGGTGTAAAACCAGCAGGACCCCATTCTAAATCCCATGTAACACCCGTTGCACCTAGATCTGTCCAAGATAAATCAGCAGATGTTTCAGTAATATTTTCAGCGATTAAACTAGAAGCAGGGATACATTCTGGCGCAGCAGTAACATTAACAGTGAAATCTGCTGTAACACCAAAAGAACCATCATAACAAGGGTTTGGTGTTGATTGGCCAAAATCAGCAGAACCCATTCTCATATTATAGATACCTTCAGGGACATTTGGCATTACAAAAGAAGCGTCAAAGATTGTTGGATTAGCATTCGTTGTTTCACCTTGAAAAACAAGTTCTGTAACATTATCATAAACTAAATCGTTATTGAAATCTATCCAAACATTAACATCATAAGTATATCCTGAAACGAAAGTAATCATAAAATTAGCCGTTACACCAGCAGCTAAATCTACTGTTGGTGAGGTAAAGTCTTCAAAAACTACATCTCCTGCCGATGTAAAGTTTTCGGCACCTAATTGTGCATCAGCAATACCATCATTATCATTAGATGAAGGAATGGATTCGCAATAACCAGTTAAGAAACTAAATGGACCGACCCATTCGCTTAAGCCGTTTCCGGCACAATCAGCTTGGTAGTAAACAAAGTAATTAGAAAAAGGGGTTAAACCCGTCAAAGAGGCTGTAGGTGTTGTATTTACAGTTACCGAACCAGCTTCTTCACCATTACCAGGCGTAAAATCTGTGTCAGCATTATATTCTAGATTCCATGTTGTTTCAGAATCTCCAGCTGTCCAGTTTAAATCAACAGAAGTTGTAGTGCCGTTTGATGAAGCCATACCGATAGGAACAACACAAGTTGGACTCTCAAATAAAGTAACTTCTATATTCGACCAATCTGCATCAGAACCACCAAAACTCTGATCTAAAACTAAATCCATAAATCCATCCGCGTTAGGATCATAGATAGCAGATAAATCTCCATCGAAAGTTAAAGTTGTATCAGCATTACTAGTAAGACCACCAGTAGTTGCTGGGTCTATAATCACAGAACCAGCTGTAGTTGTAAGTGTAATTTCTGCTTCCGCAGACCATGGATTTCCTCCACCGGCTACCCAATCTACGGTAATAGAAAATGAATCATAAGAGCCAGTTGATGATGCAGCTACACCTGTAGAATTTATAGCATCATTAAGATTAATTGTAACTGGTGCACCAGCAGCGACATTTGTTGGGCCAACTATTGGATTAAAAACATACTGGGCATTTGCGGTAAGTAAAAAACCAAGCATGATTAATAATAGAGTAATTTTTTTCATTGCGAATCTGTTTATTAAAATTATTTAATCCCTTATAATACGCTGATTATAAAGGAATTGATTTATTGAATATAACTTGGGACTAGAATAGATATTAATTACGTTGGTTAGACGTTTTTATTATGCCCACCCGAATATATAAAAAATGACTATTAACAAGATGTTAACATTGCTATAATAGATTAACTACCTTAATAATCGATAAAAGGGTTTTTATTTTCACACCTTTAAGAAGGCTTAAATTGAATGTAAACAGGAAAATGATCGCTATAACCACCTTTATATTTTTTACCGACATAAGTTCTAAAAGGTTGTCCTTTATATTTACCATGATACTGAGTTAAAATCTTAGTATTAAATACATCAGCAATATCAAAATTTAATGTAGAATTATTAGTGTCAAAAAAGTTAGTGGAAAATAGAATTTGATCAAATAAATTCCATTGAAAATTATAACTTAAGCTTCCTTTATATTGTGACCAAACGGTTTTAAACGGATTGTATAACTCACTTTCTTTTTCCATTAAAGCGATGCTATCATTGTTTGGGTTGTCATTAAAATCTCCCATTACTATAATCTTAATATTGGGATCTTCCTTTTTTATAGTTTTAATTATAGAATTCACCTTATTTGAAGCTGCTAAACGTTTAAATTCAGTTTCCTTTTCACCTTCTCGTCGAGAAGACCAATGATTAACTATAATATGTAAAGGCTCATTATTTAAAACACCTTGTACCAAAAGGATATCTCTAGTATAATCTTGCTCTCCAAATTCTGTTTGGAGATAAACAGAGAAAACTTCAGAATTCTCAACTTTAAAAATATCACTTTTATAAAGGAGTGCTACGTCAATTCCTCTTTCGTCTGCGGAATCATAATGCACAAAACTATAGCCTTCTTTAATTAAGTTTTTACTCCACACTAAATCCGACAGGACTTTTTTATTTTCAACTTCAGCCAAACCTACAATTGTAGGAGCAGATTCAGTATCCTCTTCACCTATTTTAGAAATCACAGTGCCTAATTTTTTAAGCTTATTTTTATAGCGTTTTGGTGTCCATCGTTTGGCTGAAGTTGGCAAGAAATCATCATCATTAGTTAAGGGGTCATTTTCTACATCGAATAAATTTTCGATATTATAAAATGCTACTGTGTAAGAAGTATGGTTGTTATTAGTCATGGCAATAAATATATGGTTTTAAAACCTTAATCTAAATAATGCATTTGCTTAACTTTGTACTTTAATTACTTTATGATAGAAAAAAAAGATACCGCGTTAGAAAAAGTTGTTTTAATAGGAGTTATTACTCAAGATCAAGACGAAGAAAAATCTAAAGAGTATTTAGACGAGTTAGAGTTTTTAACCTATACAGCAGGTGGTGAGGTTATAAAGCGTTACACTCAAAAAATGGCTATGCCTAATCCAAAAACTTTTATTGGTACAGGTAAGATGGAGGACGTAAGACGTTTTGTTGAAGAAAATGAAATTGGCACTGTAATTTTTGATGACGAATTATCACCAGCGCAAGAGCGAAATATTAGTAAGATACTTAATTGTAAGATATTAGACAGAACTAATTTGATATTAGATATTTTTGCGCAACGTGCACAAACGAGTTATGCAAGAACTCAGGTAGAATTGGCACAATGCGAATATTTATTACCAAGACTAAAAGGAATGTGGACACATCTCGAAAGACAAAAAGGTGGTATTGGTATGAGAGGACCTGGTGAAACAGAGATTGAAACTGATAGACGTATAGTAAGAGATAAAATTTCATTATTAAAAGCCAAGATTAAAACTATTGATAAGCAAATGGCTGTGCAACGTGGAAATCGTGGTAAAATGGTACGCGTAGCATTGGTTGGTTATACCAATGTAGGTAAATCTACTTTAATGAATGTGGTTAGTAAGAGTGACGTTTTTGCAGAGAATAAACTTTTTGCAACTTTAGATACGACGGTAAGAAAAGTTGTTATTGGTAACTTACCATTTTTAGTGAGTGACACCGTAGGATTTATTAGAAAATTACCAACCCAATTAGTAGAATCCTTTAAGAGCACATTAGACGAAGTTAGAGAAGCCGATCTGTTATTGCATGTAGTAGATATTTCACATACTAACTTTGAAGAGCATATAGATTCTGTTCATCAAATTTTAGATGAAATAGAAAGTAAAGACAAACCAACTATAATGGTGTTTAATAAGATTGATGCTTATGAAGCAGAACCTTTTGATGAAGAAGATTTAATAGTTGAAAGAACAAAAGCTAATTACAGCATTGAAGAGTGGAAAAAAACGTGGATGTCTAGAATAGGTGATAATGCTTTGTTTATTTCGGCATTAAACAAAGAGAACCTAGATGAATTTAGAAAGCGAGTCTATAAAGAAGTAAGAGAAATACATGTGACACGTTTTCCTTATAACCATTTTTTATATCCAGATGTTGAGGATATAGAATAAAAAAAGAGATCTAAATTTTAGATCTCTTTTTTTATAAATGTAATTTGTTCTTAGAAAGCGTAGCTTAAACCTATAGTATAATAAGATTGTATTTTGTTATCAGCATCTTTTAAATCTACAACTTGATAATTAGCAGCTTCTTGTTTGTTGCTTCTTAAAGCAAAATCAAAACCAACACCAATCATTTTCCATAGTGTGTAGCTAAATGAGTTTGTCCATGTCCAGTTAGATAAGTCGCTAGACTTATAACTTTGAAATGTTGAGAAATTAGTCTTAAAGTTGATAGCACCTATTGATCTTGTATAGTCTGCAACGATTTTTGCACCAGTAGAAGATTCGAATACTGAATCATTATCTGCAAACACAAAGTTGTAGTTTAATGGGTGAATTACCACAATTAAATTTTCAACAGGAGTCCATGTTGCACCAACACCAAGATCTAAATATCCAGGATCATTAAAGTTATCTAATAATGTAGTTCTATACTCCATTAAACCAGAAACAGCCCATTTTTTACTTATGTTACGTCCGTAAAGTGAAGATATATTAAATACATCCGTTGTAGGTTCAAAATCAGAATCAATGTCGTCACTAGTGTCATCTAGCTTTACCCAATTTAAATTAGCTGTTAAAGCATTTCTCCAGAAGTATTTTTCTTCAATTTTATTAGCAAAGGCATTTATCGTTAACCCAATATTTCCTGAAACATTATTTGGTGTACCTTGAGCGAACCAATCATTAAAGTTAGATAAACTTCCACCTATGGTACCAAAAGCTCCAGTTCTCCAACCTGGTAGAGCATCAATTTGTGCTTGTATTGCATTAGCTTCTCCTTGAAACTTGTCTGCTTCTGTTTGTTTTTCAGCTTTTTGAGCCTCTAACTCGTCTTTTGTTTGAGAAAAACCAAGAGAAATAGCAAATATTAAGGATGCCGTTAAAAGTAATTTTTTGTTCATAATAAATTAAAATTTAGTAAATATATAGTTGTTAATTGGTTTCCGATATAAGTCTTTAATGATTTCTGTTAAAAAGATTAAATGAAGAACCCTTTGCTTATTAGACATAAATATTGAGATAAAGTCACATTTTTAAGACATTATTTTCTCTTGAAAAGTGGAACGGAGGAACAAGCTTCACCAAACATAATAGATTTTGCAATTGGTTTTAATCTTTGCGAGAGTAGAACCAAAGCATTTGCTGGTACTGGTTTGTGAGAACAACCTTTAATAATTACAGGCATGTCTTTGTATAGTGTTAGATCTAGTTCTGAGATTATTGAAGTGTAAATTATAGATTCTAATTCTTCTAATGTACCAATTACGGTGAGTTTAGAATACTCTTGAAGCTGAATAGATATTAACATATAAGCCCAATCTGGTACAATGGCATCAGTAGAACAATAAAGTGCCAGATAACAATCTTTATATTGAGACCAATCGTGTTCGGCTACAGAAACCCTAAAATCTTTTTCTCTTAGTACTAAACCTTCAAGTAACCAATCTTTAATATCGAAAGAGAATCGCTTACCATCAGGATAGTAGTCCTCTAGATCGATAACTTTTAGTTTGCTATTGGCAACTCTGTTTATTATTTCCTCTTTCATTCAAATTTTGGTAGAAGTAAGCACTGAAAATTGCGACTGAAAATTTTAAATTAGATTAGAGCATTCCAAGCTCTAACTTGGCTTCTTCACTCATTAAATCTTGAGTCCAAGGCGGATCGAAAGTAATTTCTACTTCGGCACCTTTAACTTCGTTTATTGATTTTACTTTTTCTTCAACTTCTAAAGGTAAAGTTTCAGCAACAGGGCAATTAGGTGTTGTTAAGGTCATTAATATTTTCACATCAAAATCTTCATTAACAAATACATCATAAATAAGACCTAATTCATATATGTCAACTGGAATTTCTGGATCGAAAATAGTTTTTAAAACCCTTACGATTTTATCTCCTAAAACATTTGTGTCTATAGTTATATCACTCATTTTAATTCAATTGTGTTTGGTACGCAATAGCATACAGTTTTAATTGTTTTATCATACTTACCAAGCCGTTAGCTCTGGTTGGAGATAAATGTTCTTTTAAACCAATTTTATCAATAAAATCTGTATTGGCTTCAATGATGTCTTTAGGATGCTGATTAGAAAATACTCTTATTAATATAGCAATGATGCCTTTGGTAATAATTGCATCACTATCTGCTGTAAAGTTTACTTTATCATCTTTCATATTGGCATGAACCCAAACTTTGCTTTGGCATCCTTTAATAATATTATCTTCAGTCTTATATCTATTTTCTATTAGAGGCAATGTTTTCCCTAAATCAATCATGTATTGGTAGCGTTCTTCCCAATCTTCAAACATAGAAAACTCATCAATAATTTCGTTTTGTACTTCTTCAATTGTCATGGCCTAATACTTTGCTGCGAAATTACAAAATCACTTTTGCTTTATAGCACTTTCTTTAATGGATAACACTTTATTAACGAGTTCTTCTATCACTTTAGGAGGATGACCATCATCAAACGAAGGTGTTATAAAGGCAAGATCACCCTTTATTAAAGATAAGGTTGTATGTGCTGCACCATCAAATAAGCGCTTATCAGTCGGAGCTTTCAGTTTTTGAAATGCTTCTACATCTATTTCTTTGATGAGTCTGCTTAAATCATCCCAGTCTTTTTTCTCATATTTATAAGCGTTCATTTCTATGAGATTTCTATCGGAAGAAATTAAAACTTCTAATTCTGAAATTTGAATATACTCAAAAGTCCCTCTAGACATAGCTTTATAAATAACCGTTGTTTTATTGTAATTATCTTTAACAATGTCACTTTTTTTAATTGGCATTTCTTTACTAGGCTTTGATGCTACAACTGGCTCAGACTCTTTAGAGTTTGAAACAACTTCTTTGGTTGAATTACAAGATTCGGTAACCATGATAAGGGCAAAAAGGCTAAATAAAATTTTCATAATAAAGTGTTTAATATTGTAAGTTACACTTTTGATGCCAAAGTCTAAGACAGCATCATAATTGCTTTTTTAAGAGCAGTAATAAAAACATCAATTTCTTCTTTGGTATTGTAAAACATAAAGGAAGCTCTTATGGTTCCTGGAATTTTAAAATAATCCATAATTGGTTGTGCGCAATGGTGACCAGTACGAACTGCAATTCCCATTTTATCTAAAATGGTTCCGATATCATAAGGGTGAATAGTACCAACATTAAAAGAAATTACAGACGTTTTTTCTTTTGCTGTGCCATATATTTTTAGACCTTCAATGTTTTGAAGTCGTTCTGTAGCATAGTCTAAAAGTTCATTTTCGTATTTTGCAATGTTATCAAAGCCAATACCATTCATATAGTCTAGTGCTGCACCAAAAGCAATGCCACCAGAAATATTGGGTGTGCCTGCCTCAAACTTATGTGGTAAATCTGCATACGTAGTTTTTTCGAAAGAGACTTCAGCAATCATTTCGCCCCCTCCTTGATAAGGCGGTAACTTCTTAAGCCATTCTTCTTTACCGTAAAGCATTCCGACACCAGTTGGCCCACATATTTTGTGTGCTGAACATACATAGAAATCTACATCTAAAGCTTGAACATCTGGTTTTATATGCGGACACGATTGTGCTCCATCTACCAAAACCGCCGCGCCAACTTTGTGAGCTTCAGTAATAATATATTCTATAGGATTTATAGTGCCTAAGGCATTAGAAATATGATTAACAAAAACTAATTTTGTTTTATCATTTAAAAGCGAATTAAATTCTGAAAGCACTAACTCGCCATTTTGATTCATCGGAATTACTTTTAAAATAGCTCCTGTGCGTTCACATAGCATTTGCCATGGTACAATATTACTATGATGCTCTAATGCCGAAACTATAATTTCATCTCCTTTTTTTAATAATGAAGAAAAACCATTAGCGACTAAATTAATGCCATGCGTTGTACCAGAAGTGTAAATAATTTCGTGAGAATGTTTTGCGTTAAAATGGTTTTGGATTTTAATACGAGCTTCTTCATAAGCATCTGTAGCTTCTTGGCTTAAACTATGGACTCCTCTATGAATATTAGCATTGTAATTTGTGTAATAATCTACAATAGTATCAATGACTTGCTGAGGTGTTTGTGATGTTGCCGCATTGTCAAAATAGATAAGTGGTTTACCATTTACTTTTCGTTGAAGTATTGGAAAATCTTTTCTTATGGCTTCTACATTAAAATCGATATGATTTTGTGCAACACTCATTTACAAATCAAACCCAATATTTACACCTAACTTATTAGCGATAATCTTAGTAATTCTATTTTTCATTTCCGGGATTTTCACTGAATCTAATACGTTGTTACTAAATGCAAACATTAATAAAGCGCGTGCTTCTTTTTCTGGTATTCCACGAGAACGCAAGTAAAACATGGCACTGTCATCTAACTGACCAATAGTACAACCATGAGAACATTTTACATCATCTGCAAAAATCTCGAGTTGAGGTTTGGTATTGATGCTAGCTTTATCGCTAATTAGAATATTGTTATTAGATTGAAACGCATTTGTTTTTTGCGCTTCTTTTTCAACCACAACTTTTCCATTAAATACACCTGTTGAACTATCATCAAAAATGCCTTTGTAATCTTGATGACTTTCACAATTTGGTTCTATATGATGTACTAATGTGTTATGATCAACATGCTGTTTATTTCCAATAATAGTAATGCCTTTCATTGTAGAATCTATACGTTCACCATTTTGATAAAAGTTGAGGTTGTTCCTAATTAATTTTCCTCCAAAAGAAAAAGTATGCACTTTGGCATGACTTTCTTGTTTTTGATTTACAAAGGTGTTGTCTATTAATGAGGCACTTTCTTTATCATTCTGAATTTTATAATAATCCACAATAGCACGTTTATTAGCAAATATCTCAGTGACGCTATTCGTTAAAACAGGATTATCAGTTAAACTCTGATGACGCTCAATGATTTGAACATGAGAATTCTCATCTACGACCACTAGGTTACGTGGTTGCAACATTAATGCAGCTTCATTTCCGGTAGAGAAATGTATAACCTGAATAGGTTTTTCAACCAGTTTATTCTTTGGAATATGGATATAAGCACCTTCAGCAGAAAATGCCGTGTTTAATGATGAAAGTCCATTCTTAGGAGCGATTTTATTGAAATAATTCTCAATAATTAATTGGTATTTGGGCTTGTTTAAAGCTGCGGACATTAGACAAACGTCTATACCATCATGTGTGGTTTGTGATAAGTGTGAAGAATACTTACCATCAATAAAAATGATTTTATAAGAATCAATTTCATGAATAAAATATTTTTTAACGTCCTTAAATTCTAATGCGTTTTCATGCTTCGGAAAAACACTATAATCATGTTTTAAAACCGAATTTAACGATGTGTATTTCCAATCTTCTTCTCGCCTTGTCGGAAACCCTTCAGTTTCAAAAGTCTTGATAGCTTCTGTTCTTATATCATGAACAGGCGAATCTACATCTAATGTATTTTCGAAAGCCATGAATGAGGACACTAATTTTTCTTTTAAACTCATACTTTTCAGTTTTCAGATATATTATTGCGATAAAATCTGCTTACTGCTTATATTTTAACAGAAGCTAATGCGTTTGAGTATTCAGTTGTAAGCTTGCTTACTGAGACTAAATACTGTGAACTATAATTTAAGCGCCAACTTCTTCTTTAATCCAATCGTACCCTTTAGCTTCTAACTCGTGTGCTAATTCTTTACCTCCAGATTTTACAATTTTACCATTGTGCAAAACGTGCACAAAATCTGGCACAATATAATCTAATAGGCGTTGGTAATGCGTTATAACGATAACCGCATTGTCTTTAGATTTTAGTTTATTAACTCCATTAGCTACAATACGAAGTGCGTCGATATCTAAACCAGAATCGGTTTCATCTAAAATGGCCAATTTAGGCTCTAACATTGCCATTTGAAAAATCTCATTTCGCTTCTTTTCTCCACCAGAAAAACCTTCGTTTAATGAACGTGATAAGAACTTACGATCTATCTCTAGCATCTCCGATTTTTCACGAATTAATTTCAGCATTTCTTTAGCTGGCATGTCTTCTAAACCTTTTGCCTTACGTGTTTCATTAATTGCAGTTTTCATAAAGTTAGTGACGCTAACTCCAGGAATTTCTACAGGATATTGAAAAGATAAAAACACACCTTTATGTGCGCGCTCTTCTGCAGCTAATTCTTCAATGTCTTCATCGTCTAGTAAAATTGTACCTTCGGTAACTTCATATTCTTCTTTACCAGCAATAACAGATGCTAATGTGCTTTTTCCAGAACCGTTTGGTCCCATAATAGCATGCACTTCACCAGCTTTTACCTCTAGGTTAATTCCTTTTAAAATGCCTTTATCTTCTATACTTGCATGTAAGTTATTTATCTTTAACATAGTCTTAATTTCCTAGTTTTATAACGTCATTATTATTTGGGCCAGGTGCTTCCACGTTTAATACTTCTTTTATTTCTACTCTGTGTTGCCAACCTTCTTCCCCTTCAGCTTTTTCAAACTTTCTTACTCTAACAGTGATTGGTACCATGTCGGTAGCTTCTTTTTTAAATGCTTTTACTTGCTTCTCTAAAAGATGCAGGTTTTCATCTATAACCACGCCATAAATTTCATTTGATGTTTGAAAAACGGCGGCATTATCATAATACACAAAATCGCCCTTCATAGTTACAAGGCCATCACTTTCATCGTATGATTTTGAACGATTTTCTTCTAAGTTTACTTCTGGTTTTGTTTCGTTTTTGCAAGCGAATAAAATCAAAGTTAGGATGATAATAAAGTTAATTTTTTTCATTTTTAAAGTAATTTATCCGACAGAACCTTCTAGGCTAATTTCTAATAATTTTTGAGCTTCTACAGCAAACTCCATAGGTAACTTATTCAGTACTTCTTTACTAAAACCATTTACAATTAAGGCAATGGCTTTTTCTGTATCAATTCCACGCTGGTTACAATAGAAAATCTGGTCTTCTCCAATTTTACTCGTTGTTGCTTCGTGTTCTATTTGTGCTGATTTATTTTTTGCTTCAATATAAGGGAATGTGTGTGCGCCACATTCATTTCCCATTAGTAGGCTGTCGCACTGCGAAAAGTTACGCGCATTATCTGCACGAGAGTTAATTTGAACTAATCCTCTGTAAGAATTTTGAGATTTTCCTGCAGAAATTCCTTTAGAAATAATAGTTGACTTCGTATTCTTTCCTAAGTGAATCATTTTTGTACCAGTATCTGCTTGCTGGTAATTGTTGGTTACTGCAATAGAATAAAATTCACCAACGGAATTATCTCCTTTTAAAATACAACTTGGATATTTCCATGTCACAGCAGAACCTGTTTCAACTTGAGTCCAAGAGATTTTTGCATTTTTCTCGCAAAGGCCTCTTTTGGTTACAAAATTGTAAACACCTCCTTTACCTTCAGCATTTCCTGGATACCAGTTTTGTACTGTTGAATATTTTATTTCAGCATCATCCATAGCAATTAACTCTACAACTGCTGCGTGTAATTGATTTTCGTCTCTACTTGGTGCTGTACAACCTTCTAAATAACTTACGTAACTACCTTCATCTGCAATAAGTAAGGTGCGTTCAAATTGCCCAGTTCCTCCTTGGTTAATTCTAAAATAGGTTGATAATTCCATAGGACACCTCACTCCTTTTGGAATATAACAGAAGGATCCATCACTAAACACTGCAGAATTTAAAGCCGCATAGAAATTGTCTTTTGTTGGTACTATTGTACCAATATATTTTCTCACAAGCTCTGGATGCTCTTTTATGGCTTCAGAAATACTCATGAAAATAATACCTTTTTCGGATAAAGTCTTTTTGAAAGTCGTTGCAACAGAAACTGAATCTACAACAATATCCATTGCTACATTATTCATTTTCTTCTGCTCATCTACTGAAATCCCTAACTTTTTATACATGGCTAAAAGATCGGGATCTACATCGTCTAATGTTTTATTAGGATCTACTGCAACTGGCGCAGAATAATAAGCAATAGATTGAAAATCTGGTTTTTTGTAATTAACATTTGCCCAGTCTGGCTCAGTCATTTCTTTCCAAATTTTAAAGGCTTCAAGTCTCCATTCCGTCATCCATTCTGGCTCTTCTTTTTTCTTAGAAATAGCTCTAACAATATCCTCATTTAAACCGATAGGAAAAGTTTCAGATTCAATATCTGTAAAAAAACCATATTCGTATTCTTTGGTTTTTAATTCTTCCCTTAGATCGTCTTCAGTATATTTTGACATGTTTGTTTTAATTTTTAAAGTGAAAAAGATTCACCACAACCGCAAGTGCGGTTGGCATTTGGATTGTTAAAAACGAAACCTGTTCCGTTTAACCCACCAGAATATTCTAATGTAGTACCAATTAGGTATAAAAAACTTTTTTTGTCCACGATGATTTTTACACCATTATCTTCAAAAACTTTATCTTCTTCGGCTTGTGAAATGTCAAATTTTAAATCATAAGATAGACCAGAGCAACCACCACTTTTTACGCCAACTCTAACATAATCTGTCGTTGGGTTAAAGCCATCGTCAGTCATTAACTCTACGACTTTCTTTTTAGCTGTTTCAGAAACTTTTATCATATTCTTATATAGATTAACTCTAAATAGAGTGCAAAGATACAATATAAGTCTCTTTTTACCATACAACCTAACATTATATTAGGATATGATTTCATAGAGTTTGGCTATGGAAAATAAGTTTAATAGATGAGTTAGCTAAATAATTAATTAATAGCTAAATGAAGGCTTTGAAATACTTAGGTTTAAATGAAATAATTGCCTTAAAGCCGATTGAATATTTTTGTTTGCAATACAAGATTCTTCAAAATTACCTTTACTATCTGTATGTACCACAACATTGCAATGAGAACAGGTGAGTTTTGTTGTACAATCCGAGTTGGTTTTTGATTTTATATAATTATGGCCAAACACTGCACAAGGCAATGCATTGTTAATTGTAGGTTTCATGTTTCAGATAATTTAGGGGAATTCAATCTACCTAAAAAAGCACAAAATAAAGTTTAAATACGTTATTTTTCGATGAAATACATGGTTTTAGCAAATTAATCCTACAAAAAATTAATTTTAAAACTCAAGATTTGCTATAAATGATGGTCTGTTAGTGTAAATGAAAAGGCTTAAAATTAGACGTATTCTAATCTGATAATTGCACGCCTACTTAATCTATTTGTTTCAATAAATGATCGATAGTTGAAGAATTTTGAAGTCCCTCAATTTGATAATTTATTACGCCATTTAATAATTAATAATGAAAACTTTCATCTTGTTTTTAGAAACACTATCCATACTTTGTATAACGTCTAAAACAGCATAACTACCATCTATATTTACCATTATTGATTGATCGCTTGTTCTATTTTGGTCTTAACTATGCTAACGTTTCCCTTTACCAATTAAGTCAGAAAACTAATCATCATTATTGCAATTTAGTAGTGCTAATAGTAAAATAGCAAATAGGTATGTAGAATTTTTAAATCACATTTTAGTTAGAAGGTTTAACCACAAGCATACCTCCTTCTATATCGCTAACAATAATATTTCCACTTGCAAAAAATGGATATATGTTCCAAGCGCCATGAAAACTCGTACTGTTGTCTGGTATGTATGTGTCAAAAGAACCAGATTCTACCATAGTTCCAGAAGCGATATTAGAAATATCAACGGCTCTAAGCCCAGCTGAATAGTTTGCGATATAAAATGTATTTCCAACCACATAACCATTATGATCGATAGCTCCTGTTGGTCCGAGATAATCCATGTGAAAAACGGGATTATCTAAATCTGTAAAATCAAAAACGATGGTTCTTGAGTTGACACCAAAATTAATTTCATCAACTTCATCACCCAATAAGAAGTACTCCATGTTTTCTGTAAACCAGCCTTGGTGTGTATAACTAATGTTGCTATAACCTATAGTTGAAATTTGAATGGGAGTATTCTTATCTGTAACATCTACAATAACCACCTCATTTTCGTTACTTCCAATTAATATTTCTTTACCTGTGTGGTCAGCGTCTGGACCATTATAGGTCACCACTTGTGCATCGTGTGAATATGCGTCATCCGAATACCCTCCTGCAGCAACAGGGTTTGTAGGGTTTTGAATATTCACAAAGTGAGGGCCACCACTAAATGTATCTGAACCAACAGCGTAAGCAAATCCACTAGTTTCATTGATGATAATATTATGAGCACTTCCAAATCCGTTGTACATACCATCAGCTGTAAATGTAACTGGTGGGTTTTGGACATCTCGCAATCTGGTTAAATCAAAAATTTGCATGCCATGTCCAGGTGCTTCACTAACAATAAAGGCGTAATTATTATAGGTTTTAATATCTCTCCATAAACTATTTACAGTTGCGGTTGGCAGCCTTCCTAAAAAGATAGGATTCGATGGGTCTGATAAATCTACAAATGCAGCACTTGTAGTGGTACCAATTAAGGCGTATTCTTTTCCGGTTTCAGTATCTGTCCAGCCCCAAGAATCATTCCCTTCTGCTCCAGAACCTCCTAATTCTTCGACAGGAATCTCACTCATTAGATCAAAACCATCGCAAGGGTATCCATTAGCAAAGCCATTTACACATGGGTATTGAGGTAGAATAATACTGTCATCACATACATCACCTAGCCCATCATTATCAGCATCTTCTTGATCTGTATTTGCGATTAAAGGACAGTTATCGTTTTCGTCTAGGATTCCATCGTTATCATCATCATTATCACAAGCATCTCCTTCACCATCATTATCAGAATCTAATTGATCTGTGTTTGCGACTTCAACGCAATTATCAAATGCATTACTAATAGTATCACCATCTATATCTGTATTAGGTTGCTCAACAGAATCGCTTGAACAATTAAAAGTGACAAAAAATGATATGCAAATGAGAAGCAATTTACTTAGGGCATTAAACTTCATAAGCTTTTTTTTAGCAATTTACAGTAATTTTTATTTCTGTGATTAAATCCTGTTATAATTAACGTAGATATTACCTTTGTATTTAATAAAAGCATAATATGTTTGCAACATGATAGAAGATAAAAACCCACAACGTACTCCGTTGAGCGAATTAGGTGAGTTTAAATTAATTGAACATTTAACTCAGCACTTTAAAGTGACTCAAAAATCTACAATTAAAAGTATTGGAGATGATGCTGCAGTATTAAATTATGGTAAGAAACAGATTGTTGTTTCTACAGATTTGTTGGTTGAAGGAGTGCATTTTGATTTGAGCTATGTGCCGCTTAAGCACTTAGGTTACAAAGCTATAGTTGTTAACTTATCTGATGTTTATGCAATGAATGCAATGGCTACTCAGGTTACTGTTTCTATTGCTGTGTCTAATCGTTTTCCTTTGGAAGCTTTGGAAGAATTATATGCTGGTATTGAAACCGCCGCAAAATTGTATAATGTAGATGTCGTTGGAGGTGATACAACGTCATCAACTTCGGGATTAATAATTTCAGTAACTGCAATCGGTGAAGTTGAAAAAGGGGATGAAGTATTACGATCTGGAGCAAAACCTAATGATTTATTAGTAGTTACGGGTGATATAGGTGGTGCTTTTATGGGATTGCAAGTTTTAGAACGTGAAAAAGAAGTTTTTAAAGTGAATCCTAATAATCAACCCGACTTGTCTATGTACACATACATTGTAGAGCGTCAGTTAAAACCTGAAGCTCGTAAAGATATTGTTGAATTGTTGAAGGAGCTTAATGTAAAGCCAACAAGTATGATTGATATTAGTGATGGGTTATCTTCAGAAGTTATTCATTTATGCAAACAAAGTAAAGTTGGAGTAGATATTTATGAAGATAAAATTCCGCTAGATCCTCAAGTGATTTCTACATGCGAGGAATTTAATATAGACAGTACGACAATTGCTTTAAGTGGAGGTGAGGATTATGAATTATTGATGACAATTTCTCAAGAAGACTTTCCCAAGATTAAAGGAAACCCAAATCTTACGGTTATTGGGTATATGACAAGTGAAGATAAAGGTATGCATTTAGTAACAAGGGGAGAAACTAAAATTCCGATAATTGCAAAAGGGTGGAATGCACTTAAGAATTAAGAAGAAAAAGCTTTTGACCTTTTTCTAATCGTCTTGTGTGAACACGATTTAATACAGAATTAATTTCTTTGAATTTTGGTGTTAATGGAATGAATTTTCCGTTTCCATCAATAGTCATTTCAGACTTGCAATTCTTACACTTGTATTCTTTAACGTGGTAAGTCACAACTTTAGACACTCTATAATCGTGACCAAATAGTGAGCAGTATACATTTTTCATTTTTGAATAGTCGTCTTAATGGATTAAAATCTCTAGGGATTTTAAATATAAGAAATAGAGTTGTTAACAGGTTATTAACAATTAATAAATCGACGAACTGATTGTTTTTTGCTGTAAACGCATCATTCTACTCTTGTATAAACGTTCCAATGCTTGATTTATGTCTTGATATTTTGGAGTTAATTCCGTTAGTTTACCATTACTGTTTGTAGTGAGTTGTTTATTGCAGCATTTGCAAGTATACTCTTTAACATGCTTTGTTACGCTTTTTGTTACCTTATAATTATGGCCAAAAAAGTCGCAATAGAGTTTAGTAGGAGTCATGGTAGATTTGTTTTATATTGTCTTTTTTACTTGGGATGATAAACTTATAAAAAAAAACCAAAAAAAACGTTTAAGAGGTGTATTTTTCGTTGAAATGATTTATTACGTAAGATAATTCTGATTTATTTTCAATATGACTCATATGTCCTTCTGATAATTCTTTAAAATTGACGTCTGTATTTTTGATTTGGTTGACGATTTTTTCAATATCCATAAGTGAATCTTTTTTTCCAAGTATAATGAGTTTATTTGCTTTTAGATTTTTAAAGACTTCAAATCGGTTTGGTCTAAGCTTCATTCCCTCCTGTGCAGCAATATAACCTTGTACTGATGTTTGCAATGCAATAAGTAGGACTTCTTCATAATTTTGTCTGTATTTTTCTCTACTTTCAGCTGCAAAAAGATTTGCAAAAGATAGTCGTACTAAACTTTCATAATTAGTTTGTGCCATTTTAATGGCGCGTGTTCTTAATGTTTTCCTTTCATTATTGTCAGCTTCAAAGGTTGAATTCATTAAACATAACCCTTTAAAAAGTTGAGGCTCTTTTTTAGCCATAGCTAAAGCTACATAGCCACCCAAAGAATGTCCTATGATTTGAGCTTGTTTAATTTTTAAGTGATTTAAAATCGCAAAAACCGCATCAGCCATGTTTTCCATAGTATGCACATATCCTAAACAACCCGTTTTACCATGGCCTAACAAATCGATACAAATGACGTGATGGGTTTTAGATAATTCGGGAACAAGCGTATGCCACATATCAACCGTTTCAAGAAAGCCATGAAGTAAAACTACCGCTTCACCTTTACCTTCAACAGTATAGTGAACAATACTATTTTTATATTCTAAAAGCATAGTGCAAAGATAAATTTTGAAAATAGTTCTACCTATAATCATCACTAACATTTAGTATATTTACCTTTTAGGCAAACAAGTAAAATTTGTCAATTTGAGTGAATTTCAACTCAAGGCATTGATTGAAATTAGTATCAAATAGTTCTCGATATAATTTTTTATAAAAATCACTCGAACTGACGTATAAATTATAATTCAGCATGACTTTAAAACGATTAGTTACTTTATTAATATTCATTAGTGCCATTTCTATAAATGCTCAAATTGAAGAAAAACAGCTCGACAACTTAATAGAAGAAACCTTAACCACTTTTGATGTTCCTGGTATTTCCGTTGGCATTTTAAAAGACGGAAAAGTGGTGTATGCTAAAGGTCATGGTGTACGCTCATTGACCAATAAAAAAGACATGAACGACAACACTTTGGTTGGTGTCGCTTCTAATAGTAAAGGGTTTACCTGTTTTGCTCTAGCCATGATGATTGACGAAAACAAACTCTGTTGGGACGATCCTGTACGAAAACACATTCCAGAATTTCAACTTCAAGACGCTTGGGTAACCGAACATTTTACGGTTAGAGATTTGGTAACTCATAGAAGCGGAATGGGATTAGGTGCTGGTGATTTAATGTTTTTTCCAGAAGGGAATAGTTTTGATGTGGATGATGTCATTAATAATGTCAAATATTTAGAGCCAGAAACCTCGTTTAGAAGCAAATTCGCCTACAATAATAACATGTTTATTATCGCTGGTGAAGTTTTAAAACGGGTCAGTGGTTTGTCTTGGGAAGATTTTATAGAAACCAAGATTATGAAACCCGTAGGAATGACAAACTCTAAAGCGTCCTATAATAGAGTAACCGATAAATCAAATATTATCGAAGCGCATACAAGAGCAGAAGGTAAGGTGATTCAGATTCCGCACGACTGGAGTGAAACTGCAAATGCGGCAGGAGGTATTGTGAGTAATGTGCACGATATGATGACTTGGGCCAAGTTTTTAATGAATGATGCAGTGACTGAAAGCGGAGAGCGTTTGTTAAGCAAAGCTGAGTTTCATGAGCTGTGGCAATTACAAACACCATTAAAAGTAAGGGCTAATGATTGGTACGATTCTAACTTTAAAGGTTATGGATTAGGTTGGTTTTTAACCGATGTAAAAGGTGGACACAAACAAGTGTATCATACAGGTGGCTTATTAGGAACCGTAACGCAGTTTACTATGATTCCAGATTTAGATTTAGCAATTGTCGTCTTAACCAACCAAATGAATGGTTCGGCATTTAATACCATTACCAATACCATTAAAGATTCCTATTTAGGTTATGAGAACAGAAATTGGTTAGAAAAATATGGAGCTCGAAATTCAGATTATCTCAAATATAACGACAGTATAAAAGCTGAGGTGTATACTCAAGTTGCTAAAATGAAGGGTAACACCACGCTTCCTAAACCAGAGCAAATTTTTGGCACATACACTGATGATTGGTTTGGAGACGTCATCATCTCAAATAGAAAAGGTAATTACTCGATTATGTGTGAGCGTTCACCAAGATTATTCGGCGAGTTATTACCTTACAATGCCACAACTTTTGTGGCCAAATGGAATGATAGAAGTTTTGATGCTGATGTCTTTGTACAATTCACATTCAACGAAAAAGGTGAAGCGGTTTCTGCAACCATGAAATACATTGCTCCAATCACTGACTTCAGTTTCGATTTTCACGATTTAGAACTTAAAAAGACCAACTAAGTGAACATACAACGTAAAGAGCTTTTAGTCACAAGTTTTGCCTTGTTCTCGCTTTTTTTTGGAGCAGGAAACTTGTTATTACCACCATTATTAGGTTATAATGCAGGTGAAAACTGGTTTTGGGTTACAGTAGGTTTTATGATTACTGCTGTAGTCATTCCTATTATCGGAATTTTAGCACATGCTAGACTGCAAGGGACTTTGTATGATTTTGGTAAAAAAGTATCACCAACCTTTAGTCTAATTTATTGTATTATTATTTACGTGATTGCTGTGGCTATTCCGTCGCCAAGAACAGCAGCTGCTACTCACGAAATTGCAATTCATCCAGCCTTTGGTACAAGTCCATTATTAACCAGTGCCATTTACTTTGCACTCGTTTTGGTGTTTGTACTGAACCGTTCAAAAATCTTGAATCTCATCGGGAAGTTTTTAACGCCTTTTATTGTGATTATGCTTTTGGCTGTGATTGGGATTGGCTTATCATCTTCTGAATTTACAACAGGAATTTCAACTTTTGAAACACCAATTGTCACTGGAATTTTAGAAGGTTACCAAACCTTTGACGCTATTGGAGCAGTCGTTGTTGGTGCTGTGATTATTGTATCCTTGAATTTTAAAAACATGAAGGTGAGTCAGTTTGAATCTAAACGCAAACTCATACGACAATCCGGATTTATTGCAGGTACAGGTTTATTTATCATCTACGCTGGACTCATTTCTGTGGGAGCCTATTATGGTTCTGAAATCGAAGTCAACTCAGAATTAAGTAGTGATATGCAACGCGCTAATTTACTACGAGGCATTAGTATTGCATCTTTAGGTGAATTTGGGAATACCGTTTTAAGCGTACTTATTTCCTTGGCATGTTTTACAACAGCCATCGGAATTGTAGCAGGTACAGCCGATTACTTTAGAGGACTGTTTCATAAATCGCAAACCGTTTATGTGGTTACAGCCATCATCGCTTGTATTGCAGGTATTGGTGTTGGGCAACTCGATTTTAACTCCATTATTGTTATTGCGTATCCGATTTTATTATTCATTTATCCAATTACTATTGTTTTAATTATTCTTAATGTAATGCCAGAACGTATCGCAACACCATTGGTGTTTAGAGCTGTTGT
>NZ_CAXBGB010000025.1:0-33197 GCF_963975125.1 uncultured Winogradskyella sp.
AATCAGTTTTGAAATTTTTATTTTGGTTGATTTTTCTTTATTTCTATGTGCTATGTGTTTTATAGTCTTGTTTTAAACAAACCTCTAAAATACATTACCCTTTGTACGATGTCAATCACATCTTCATGTGATTTTCAGTACTATCTTTTTGTATATTTGAAACTTAGCTATTATCAATTACCCAACCTTTGAAATTTTTTAAAATACGATACGCTTTTGTTTTGACACTAGGTTTTCTTTTAGTAAGCCATAGTATCTATGCTCAAAACCCTTCTCAAATAGATATACTTACCACAGATCAAGGTTTAACATTTAGAGATATAACATCTATAACCCAAGATAAAAATGAAGCCATGTGGTTTGGTACAGATTTGGGCTTGGTGCGTTATGATGGTTATAATTTTAAGGTTTACAATTCTGATAAAACCAATCCGTTTTATATAGAAGAGGAGTTAATAACGGGTGAAATAGTAATAGATGATTCGGCTGATGCCCTTTGGTATATGGCCAACGAAAAATTGTTTAAACTTCAGCTTTCAACCGATACAGTGACCGCTTATAATAGTTCACAAAATATAAAAGGAAAAGTATTGCGCTTGCTCAAAGATATGAATGGTGGTATCTGGATTATGACAGATGATTTTTTAAATGCAAAGAACGGAAATGCGAAACAATACCTTCAAAAATTAACCAACGGAACATTTAAAGTGAAGGCTTCAATTCCCAGAAGTAAATATGCCTATAGCAGATTAATAATAAATAAAAAAGGTCATGTTTTATGGAGTTCACCACTTGGAAGTTTGAAATTTGATACTAATGGCATTTTATTAGAAACGTACCAAATATCTAGCTACAGTTGGCATGGAAGTGAATTAAATTTTACCGTCTCGTATTATGATAGTAATAACACTCATTATTTTTTCCCGCAAAAAGAACGTGGTGTTTCTATTTTTAATGAAACAGATTTAACATCGAAACGCGTATTTGAAAGTGAAAATCAATTTTATTATGCCATAGAAGACCATCAAAAACATATATGGTTTGCTGGGAATAAAGAATTGTATCGCATGAGTCCAGATGGTGAGTTTACAGATTATACAGAACAATTAAAATCTCGATTTGAATACTCAAAAATCAATTATCTCTTCATAGATGCCAATAAATTACTTTGGGTGGCAACTGATAATGGTTTGTTTAAAATTCGAATTGGAGAAGAGCTTTTTATACCACTTTTTAAATTGAACAATGACGGTTGGGGAAACACAATGCGTGGTATTTTTGAAGATGCCAATGGAACTATTTTTGCAAAATGCGAAAGCCAAAACAGGCTTATTTATAAAACCATTAGTGGTACTATTGATTCATTAAACATTAAACTCGATAACCTGTCTTTAGAAGCTTTAAAATACACCGCCAATTTTTACGCTTTAGATGCTACAAAGCAAAATGTATTCACATTGGGAGAGAGCTTATTAAAAATAAATTTAAAAGAAGGCACAACAAAAAGCTATAATGAGTTTAGTCCAAACGTTACATTTAAAGGGCAAAATCCGTTGATTAAACTATGGGATGGAAAATTACTTTTTGGACAAAGTTTATTCCGATTAGTACTTTTTGATCCAGAAACAGAAACAAGTGAATTAGTTTTTAAAGACTCAAAAATTAAAACCGATATTGCAGATTTTAGATATTTTAAAGAAAGTAAAACCGATAGTATTTTTTGGATAGGGACACAAAATGATGGTCTATTAAAAGTGCACCTTAGTGGACGTGTAGAAAAAATATACAACACAGATTCTGAACCAAATATCTCAAGAAATTTTATTCTTGTTATAGAAGAAGAGCCAAATGGAAGCCTTTGGGTAGGTACTTATGGTGGTGGATTAAATCATATTTCTGCAGATGGAAAAACTGTAAAAATCTATACCAAATCACATGGGCTAACAGATGAGAATATTGTAGGCATTTTAACGGACGATGAGAACAGCTTATGGATCAGCACGTATAATGGCTTATCTCATTTTGAGAAAAATTCTGAAAGATTTCAGAATTTTTATACAGAAGATGGTCTAACACACTACGAATTTAATTACACGTCTTTTTTTAAGGACAGTAAAGGCAATTTTTATTTTGGTGGAATGAATGGACTCAACAAATTTAAACCTAATGAAGTATTAAAACATTCCGAACCACCAAAGTTACGTCTTTTAGGTGTTTCAGGATATAATAGTAAAAACAAAACGAGATTTAAAACTGATTATAGTCAAACAGAATTCACAGAAGTAAACGTGTCTCCTTACGACCAGTATTTTGAAATCAACTGGACAATGCCAAGTTACTTTCAAAATCAAAAAAACACCTATATTACCAAGTTAGAAGGTTTTGAAGACCGTTGGTTTTATCAAGGTAATGTTGCGTCCATACGCTACAATCAATTACCAGCTGGAGATTATGTATTAAAAGTTAAAGGTAAAGATTCTAGAGGAAACGTAAGCCCATCTATATTATCGATTCCATTTAAGGTACAACAAATATTTTACAAAAAATGGTGGTTTATAATGCTCGTTATACTGGCTATAATTGGTATTATATATGCTATTTTTAGATACCGATTGCAACAAGCCTTAGCAATGGAACGTTTGCGAACTAAAATTTCGAGCGACTTGCACGATGATGTAGGTTCATTACTTTCAGGCTTAGCAATGCAAACCGAACTCATGGAAATAAATGCTAGTGCAGCTGATAAATCTAAACTTCAAAAAATAGCAGGCATCAGTAGAAATGCCATCTCTCAAATGCGAGATTTAGTGTGGAGTATTGATAGCAGGCGTGGGACTACCACCGATTTAATAGAGCGCATGCAAGAACTCGCAGAAGAGTTGTTATTGCCTAAAAGCATAACATTTCAGATTAATAGTACTTCGATTAAATTTCCAAATCGCAAATTAGCGGTCCAAGTGAAGCAAAATATATTTTTGATTTACAAAGAGGCGGTAACTAATATCTTGCGTCATTCAGATGCTAATACTGTAGATATAACTATAAGAAATTACAATAAGAACTGTGAATTTATCATAAAAGATAACGGAAATAAAAAAAAATCATATAAATCAACAGGTTTGGGATTATCTAATATGCAGTTTCGCGCAGAAGCAATAAATTCAACTGTAACTTTTAATAAAGATAACGGTTTTAGCATACATCTTAATTTACCTTTTAATTTATAAACCACATCTTAATGTGATTGTATCCTAGTTTAAATAGTATAACTTTATAACTACTTATAACGGTGCTCAAATCCTGTTTTCAGTAGGAACAAAATGAAACATATTAAGCTAGCAATTATAGAAGATGATTTGGTAGTTCAGGAAAGTCTTAATGATTTTTTTGAGGTATTACCAAATATCAAATGTTTACTTATCTCACCTTCGGTAGAAGGGTTTTTAAATGTGCTTCCTACGCTGAATAAAATACCTGATGTTTTACTACTAGATATTAATCTGCTTGGCATGTCTGGAATTGATGGCATCCCTTTATTATTGAATGAATTACCAAAAATAGATATCATTATGCTCACTACTTTTGAGGATAACGATAGTATTTTTAAAGCCTTGTGTGCAGGTGCATGCTCTTATTTATCTAAAAAAACACCTTTAAAAAAGATACAAGAAGCTATAGAAGTAGTCTATGATGGAGGCTCGTATATGTCGCCATCCATAGCAAGGAAAATTGTTAATAAATATGTGCCAAAACGAAATCAGTCATCAATCTTAACTCCACGTCAAAACGAAATCGTTGATGGTATTGTAGCTGGTAAAAGCTATAAAATGATTGCAGACGATTTATTTGTATCACTAGATACAGTTAGAAGTCATATTAAAAATATCTACAAAACTTTAGAAATTAATAGTAAAGCAGAACTAATTAAGAAGTCTTATGATAATGAGATTTGATATAACTTAAGTCGTAAGAATTCTATTCTAAATAATAAAACAAAGAGGCAGCTTTAAAAGCTGTCTCTTTGTTTTATTAGATACCACTACGCAGCAGCATTAGTTCTGATTCGCCGAATTTTCTTCGTAAACTCGAAAATAAAAACCTCATTAATACGCCTCATCATGCACATTGGCAATCGCTCTACCTGAAGGATCATTCATGTTTTTAAATGCTTCATCCCATTCTAAGGCAATTTTAGTACTACAAGCTACACTTGGTTCTTGTGGTACACTTAAAGCTGCGGCATCACTTGGGAAATGGCCTTCAAAAATGGTTCTGTAATAATACTCTTCTTTATTTATTGGAGTCTGAATTGGGTAACGGAATTTAGCATTCACCATTTGTTCGTCAGTTACTTCTTTCTCTACCAATTCTTTTAAGGTATCAATCCAACTATAACCTACTCCATCACTAAATTGTTCTTTTTGTCTCCAAGCTACACTTTCTGGAATCATATCTTCAAATGCTTTACGAACTACCCATTTTTCCATGCGTTCTCCGTTAATCATTTTATCTTTTGGGTTGATACGCATGGCAACATCCATAAATTCTTTGTCTAAAAATGGAACACGACCTTCAATTCCCCAAGCTGCTAAACTTTTGTTTGCTCTTAAACAATCGTACATGTGTAATTTATCTAATTTACGAACCGTTTCTTCATGAAATTCTCTTGCATTTGGTGCTTTATGAAAATATAAATAGCCTCCAAATATTTCATCTGCTCCTTCACCAGACAATACCATTTTAATACCCATAGATTTAATAACCCTTGCCATTAAGTACATTGGAGTAGAAGAGCGTATCGTTGTAATATCGTAAGTTTCTATATTATATATCACATCTTTAATGGCATCTAAACCTTCTTGTATGGTGAATTTTATTTCGTGATGCACAGTACCAATATGATCGGCAACTACTTTTGCTGCAGCCAAATCTGGTGAGCCTTCTAGTCCAACAGAAAATGAGTGTAATTGTGGCCACCATGCTTTTTCTTTATCATCGGCTTCCACACGTCTTTCAGAATACTTTTTAGCGATGGCAGAGGTTACTGAAGAGTCTAAACCACCAGATAATAATACACCATAAGGCACATCACTCATTAGTTGTCTATGCACAGCATCTTCTAATGCTTGCTTTACTTCTGCTATACTGGTTTCGTTATCCTTTACAGCATCGTAGTCTGTCCAATCGCGTTTGTACCATTTTACAAACTCACCATCTTTACTAGACATGTAATGTCCCGGAGGAAATAATTCAATTTTTGTACAAATCCCTTCTAAAGCTTTTAACTCAGAGGCAACGAAAAAGGTTCCGTTTTTGTCCCAGCCAATATAAAGAGGAATGATGCCCATATGATCGCGAGCTATAAAATATTCATCTTTATCTACATCATAGATAGCGAAGCCAAAGATGCCATTCATATCATCAAGGAAATCGTGTCCTTTTTCTTGGTATAAAGCCAAAATCACTTCACAATCACTTTCAGTCTGAAAGCTGTAATCTGGAAACTGCTTGCGTAATTCTCTATGGTTATAGATTTCGCCATTGGTTGCTAAAATCAATTTTTTATCTTCACTAAATAAAGGTTGCTTGCCCGAAGCTGGATCTACAATTGCCAAACGCTCATGAGCCATTATCACTTTATCATCACTGTAAATACCACTCCAGTCTGGTCCACGATGACGTATTGTTTTTGCCATCTCTAAGACTTGAGGTCTTAAATCGTCAGCCTTTTGTTTTATATCGAACGCACATACTATACCGCACATAATTTTTGTTTTCTTATTAATTACGATACAAATATGATATTAACATTACAATTAATAAACACATAATGATTAAATGGCTATAATTTGAAACAACAAACAATATTATACACCTAATCTATAACCTAAGTGATAAAAATCAGCACTATTAACTATTACTTTGTAAATTTTAATATTTCCTTACGACTTAATCTACATATTAAACTCTAATTTTAACCACACAAAAATTTAAAACTAATTATGAAAACATCAAAACTATTAACAACTATTGCTTTTGCATTTATGATGCTTGTGTCATTTAATGTAGACGCTCAAAAATTTAGAGGCTTAGACAAAAGCCCAATGGATGCTGCTTCTTTTGGAAGTGGAAACGATCAACTGATTAAAGTATATTACGGCAGACCACAACTTAATGGTAGAGATGCTAAAAAATTGACTCAAAAAGATAAAGTATGGAGAACTGGTGCGAATGAAGCAACAGAATTAATTCTCTTTACAGACATGAAATTAGGCAGTACAACTATTAAGGCTGGTACGTATTCTTTATTTACAATGCCTGGCGATAAAGAATGGACTGTTGTTATAAGTTCTGATGTTAATAATTGGGGAGCTTCTGGTTATAGCGAAGAGAATACAGTAGCAAAAATTACAGTGCCAGTTACTGAAGGAAAAGAATCTTTAGAAGCATTTTCTATAGCTTTTGAAAAATCGGATGATGGTGTACATATGCACATGGGATGGGGAACTATTAGAGTTGCTGTACCATTTGCAAAGTAAATCTATCATTTATTGATATAAAAACGCCATGAGAAATCAAGGCGTTTTGTTTTTTATTACGGTATATTTAAATACTTATGTGTTTGTAGAGATACTTTCCATTTAGGATTTGCCATCACATAATCTACAATCTGAGGCATCATTTTATCGCGCTTACTCCACTCTGGCTGAAGGTATAAAATGCAATCACTATTTGTTTTAGCAGCTTGTTCTTCAGCAAACTTAAAATCATCTTTATTATAAATGATACATTTTAATTCGTGTGCCATATCATAGACTTCTGCGGTTGGTAATTTCATCTTCTTTGGTGACAAACAAATCCAATCCCATTCTCCAGTTAATTTATAAGCTCCAGAAGTTTCAATATGCGTTTGTACTCCTTTTGCTTTTAATTGTGCTGTTAAAGGGTTCATGTCCCACATTAAAGGCTCACCACCAGTTACTACAATAATGTCGCTATACTTTATAGCATTTTCTACAATTTTTTCAGTCTCCGTAGCAGGATGCAATTCTGGCAACCAGCTTTCTTTAACATCGCACCAATGGCAACCAACATCGCAACCTCCAATTCTCACAAAATATGCTGCTGTTCCTTTATGGAACCCTTCACCTTGTATAGTGTAAAACTCTTCCATTAAAGGCAATAAATGACCTTGATCTATAAGTGCTTGTTTTTCTCTTCTTGTCATAGTTTGCAAAGATAGTCCTAAAAGTTAAAAGTATAAAGTTGGAAGCACGAAGTTTATTTTGCTGCAATAACATCAATCTCGATACTTGCACCACCAGCCAAACCTGATGCAGCAAACGTAGTTCGTGCAGGTTTTTTTGTAAAGTATTGTGAATAAACAGAATTGAAATCTTTAAAATCATTGATGCCTTTCAAAATCACCGTGCATTTTACTACATGGTCTAATGATAAGTTGTGATATTCCAAAACGTCTTATATGTTTTCAATGGTTTGCTTAGTCTCTGTTTTTATACCTCCAGACACTAGATTACCAGTCTTATGATCTTTTCCTATTTGACCAGTTAAAAACATTAAACCATCTATTTCTACAGCATCACTAAACGGAGTATTTGCTCAACTAGGTTCGTGAGATTTATGAAAAGTGATTTCAGAACTAGTGTCTTTGCAAGATTGAATAGTCACTAAAATAAAAACACTGAAAAGTAAATGTAGATGCTTCATAGAATTCAATTTTAAACTTGTCTAAAATTACATTATTTTTATGCAAATTTTATAGATGATGAGTAAGACTGAGGAATTCTTAAAACATATCACTGAAGGCAATACAAACAAAGGTGAATATATAACTCTAGGTTCTGCAATGCTAGATGGCGAGACAATTAAAAATGCATTTGTAAATGTGCCTTTAAAAACCATGAACAGACATGGTTTAATTGCTGGTGCCACTGGTACAGGAAAGACAAAAACGCTACAAGTTTTAGCTGAGAATTTATCTGAAAAAGGTGTTCCTGTTTTACTTATGGATATAAAAGGGGATTTAAGTGGGTTGGCACAACCAAGTCCTGGTCATCCAAAAATTGATGAACGTCACGCAAAAATAGGCTTACCTTTTGATGCCAAAGCATTCCCTGTAGAAGTGATGTCTTTATCCGAACAAGATGGTGTAAGACTAAGAGCTACTATAAGTGAATTTGGCCCAGTATTAATTTCTAGAATATTAGGTGTTACCGAAACACAAGCTGGCATTATTTCAGTGATTTTCAAGTATTGTGATGATAATAAATTGCCATTATTAGACCTTAAAGATTTCAAGAAAATTTTGCAATTCGCAACTGGAGATGGCAAAAAAGAATTTGAAGAATCTTATGGTCGTATTTCATCCTCTTCAACTGGAGCGATTCTAAGAAAATTGGTTGAAATAGAACAACAAGGCGGAGATGTATTTTTCGGAGAAAAATCATTTGAAACAGAAGATTTATTGCGTGTAGATGACAATGGACGCGGTTATATAAACATCATTAGATTAACGGATATACAAGACAAACCAAAGTTGTTTTCAACATTTATGTTGAGCTTACTGGCTGAAATTTATTCAACATTCCCAGAACAAGGAGACAGTGGACGACCAGAGTTAATTATGTTTATTGATGAAGCACATTTAATTTTTAATGAAGCGTCTAAAGCTTTATTGTACCAGATTGAAAGCATTGTAAAATTAATACGTAGTAAAGGTGTTGGTTTATATTTTGTAACTCAAAACCCAACAGATGTACCAGAGGCTGTTTTAAGCCAATTGGGTTTAAAAGTACAGCATGCGCTTAGAGCTTTTACAGCAAAGGATCGTAAAGCTATTAAACTAACAGCTCAGAACTATCCAGACACAGACTACTATGATACAGCTGAAGTATTAACCTCTTTAGGTATTGGTGAAGCCCTAGTTTCGGCATTAAATGAAAAAGGAAAACCAACTCCATTAGCAGCAACCATGATGCGTGCACCAATGAGTAGAATGGATATTTTATCCGAGAGAGAGTTAAGTAGCCTATTGGCAGATTCTAAAATGGTGAGAAAATACAATGAAGATATTGATAGAGAAAGTGCCTATGAAATGCTTAACAAAAAAATAGCGCAGGCAGAAGCTGAAGAAGCGAAAGAAAAAGCAAAAAAAGAAAAAGAGGATCTTAAAAAAGCTGAATCTAAAAGACGTACTTCTAGCAGTCGAAGAAGTAGTTCTCGCCAAAACCCTATTGTTAAAGTATTATCTAGCCCAACAGTGATACG
This sequence comes from uncultured Winogradskyella sp., assembly GCF_963975125.1. GTDB lineage: Bacteria > Bacteroidota > Bacteroidia > Flavobacteriales > Flavobacteriaceae > Winogradskyella. The sequence continues at coordinate 9,289 of NZ_CAXBGB010000025.1, forward strand.
CAGTGTTTTGGGAATTTTAACTAAATTACTTAGATAATTTAAATTTAAATCTTAAACATGAAAAACACTTTATACATTATATTAATTTGTGCACTTTTAATTACAAGCTGTGCAAAAGACTCAGCACCAAATCCATTTTTAATTAAAAAAAATCATATCGGTTTACTGACTGATTCTACTCAAGTTAAAGATTTAGAAGCGGTATTTATAAATGATTCTGTAGTTAGATATATCGCTGGAGATGAATTTACTGGCTCAGTCAATACCATTGAGATTTTTGAGAAAAGTGGTAAAAAACTATTAGACCTTTCTCCAGAAGAAGCTTTAGATTCTACTTCTGTAATTTCTAGTGTTAGAATAATTGATGAGCGCTATAAAACTGAAAAGAATATTTCTACTTTAAGCACGTTTAAAGATATTAATGAGACTTATAAAGTCTCAAAAATCGATAATCTGATTAACGCTATTGTCGTTTCTGTAAATGAAATTAACGCCTCTTTTACCATTGATAAGAAAGAATTACCAGCAAGTATGCGTTTTGATATGGATATGACAATTGATCCGATTCAAATTCCGGAAAAAGCTAAGATTAAGTTTTTTATGGTTCACTGGTAGTATATAGTCGCATTAAGCAGCCTCAAAACATGCAAGAAAACAAAAAATATAAAATACAAAATTCACCATTTGTGGTTCCTACAGATGATGGTAAAATTATAAAAGAACACTTTGGGAATGCGACTGATGGTAATACTAAAATCAGTATTGCTCATATGGTTGCACCAGCTGGTTGGAGTGAGCCATATCAAACTCCAGAGTTTGATGAATATACCTTTATCATTAAAGGCAAAAAGCAATTTATTATTGATGACGAAATCATCATACTAGAAGCAGGCCAATCTATTAAAGTAGAAAAAAATACGCGATTACAGTATTCTAATCCATTCACGGAGCCATGTGAATATTTAGCCATTTGCATACCCGCTTTTTCTATAGATTCTGTAAACAGAGAAAACCAATAGTATGAGTAGCTTTGTTATAAAATCTATAGGCAATGCACTTAATACCACAAGTCTTATTTCGTCTAAGTACGCTTCTAAAAAAGCACTAAATTTATTTGCTTCGCCACGTAAAGGACGTTATTCAGAAGCCCAAAAACGTATTGTTAATTCGGCATATTCTGAAGAATTGATATATAATAATTTAAAGATTGCAACTTATCATTGGGTGGGAAAAAACAAAACCGTTTTGTTAGCTCATGGGTGGGAAAGTAATACTTCGCGTTGGGATTACATTTTAGAAAATTTAAAAACCCAAAATTATAATATTATAGCTTTAGATGCACCTGCTCACGGCAGATCTGGCGGAAAACAATTTAATGCAATTTTGTATGCTGAATTTATAAATGTTGTAGCACAAAAGTTTCAGCCAGAAGTCTTAATTGGTCATTCCGTTGGTGGTATGGCTAGTGTATTTTCTATGCACAATCATCAATTACCTTCTATTAAAAAGATGGTTTTACTTGGTGCACCTGCTCATTTCACTGGTGTCTTTAGTAGATATAAAACTATGATGGGTTATAACAACCGTATTTCTAACGGGTTAGACTCTATTGTTTTAGAACGCTTTGGTAAACCTGTAGATTATTTTTCTGCAGCTAATTTTACTAAATCTATTAATGTCCAAGGTTTAATTATTCACGATAAAAAGGACAGAATTATTCCTTATGAAGACGCACAACTCTTTGAAAATCGTTTTAAAAATTCTGAATTGATTACTACTACAGGCTTTGGACATAGCCTAAAAGATGCATCTTTGACGCCTAAAATTATTGAATATATAAATAGTTAAGTTATATGCATTTGGGCAAAATTATTGTTGCAATAGCTATATTAATTGGACTAATTTTATTTCAAAAGACAAAACCAAAAATCTTAAAGCTTTTCCTCGCAGGTTTTATCTTAAATTTCCTTTCTTCGTTTTTTTATGGAGACTTATTTTTTTACTTTTCATTCTTAAGTTTTGGAATTGTAGTCTTAGGATATTTCATTTATTGCCTTTACACCAAAAATTGGATTCCATCATTGATAAGCCTATTTGCGTTAGTATCGTTTATTTTTAAGGCTCAACATTGGCCTTATGAAACAGAAATTAGAACTGCAATGGTAATACCTATCATTCTATTTTTAACTACGCTTTACAATTTCAAAAAGTATAAAAATCAGATTTCTATTATTACTTTTATTGTTGCTTATGAAATTTCAGAAATCATAAGACTCTTAAATTATATCATTACAGCTAATTCCTAGTTTGTTCAATCTTTATATTACTTTTGCACCATGTCTGAAGATTTAAAACGCCTTAACAAATACCTAAGTGAAGCTGGTTACTGCTCTCGTCGCGAAGCAGATCGTTTAATCGATGCTGGCAGAGTTACCATTAATGATGTTGTACCCGAAATGGGCACAAAGGTTGCACCAGAAGATGTTGTAAAAGTTGATGGTGAGATTATTGGAGGACGGCAACAAGACTTTGTTTATTTAGCATTTAATAAACCAGTTGGTATTGTTTGCACTACAGATACACGTGTAGAAAAAGATAATATCATTGACTACATCAGCTATCCTAAACGTATTTTCCCCATTGGTCGTTTAGACAAACCCAGTGAAGGTTTAATTCTTTTGACAGATGATGGAGACATTGTCAATAAAATTCTAAGAGCAAGTAACAATCACGAAAAAGAATACATCGTAACCGTTGACCAATCGATTTCTCAAACGTTTCTTGAGCGTATGGCTGGAGGCATTTATATTGAAGATTTAGGCAAACGTACTAAGACATGTGAGGTAAAAAAAATAGATAAGTTCACTTTTAGTATTATTTTAACTCAAGGATTGAATCGTCAAATTCGACGTATGTGTGAGTATTTAAATTACGAAGTACAAACATTGAAACGTGTTAGAATAATGAATATAAAACTAGATATGCCTTTGGGAAAATATCGAGAATTAACAAAAGAAGAATTTATAAACTTAAGTGAACTGATAAATGATTCGATAAAAACATTCGACCCAAATCCTATTAATCTTAGAAGAAACAGGAGTTAGTTATGCAACTATCACCTTTTCATCTCGCAATACCTGTTCATAACCTTAATGAATGTAGAAATTTCTACACTAATGTTTTAAACCTCGAAGAAGGTAGAAATAGTGACTATTGGGTAGATTACAAGTTTTTTGGGCATCAATTAGTTATACATTTTAAGCCAAAAACCAAAAAAGACACACATACGAGCTTGGTTGATGGTAAAGACGTGCCTGTACCACATTTTGGCGTTGTTTTATCTTGGGAAGCGTTTCATGAATTTGCTGAATTACTAAAATCAAAAGGCATTCAATTTATTATAGAACCTTACATTCGTTTTGAAGGACAAGTAGGTGAGCAGGCCACTATGTTTTTTAAAGATCCCTCTGGAAATGCTATAGAGATTAAAGCCTTTAAAGATATGAGTCAATTATTCGCAAAGTAATTTTTTTCGTCTTTCTGAAATGTAGAACGGCAAATAAATAATTAGAAATAGCGGAATTATAATCAACTGCCCAACCAAAATGTAATATGGCCATTCCCCAAAATAATCTAAAAGCGAAGCAGATTTTGGCTTTTCATTAAGGTAGAAATAATTGGCATTGAGAAAGTCATTAAACACCATCATAAGTACTACATAAACCTGAAGTGCTAAAAAGGATTTAAAGACACTTTTTAACTTTGGTTTCATTTTAAAAATATAAATGAAATAAAATATAATAAAGAGTAACCCTAAATGTACTATCCAATACCTGAAATAATCAAAACTTGGAAAACCCTTTGAGATATCTGGGGTAATAACGGCCTGTATCGTTCCACCAATAATCCAAAACACTAAAATTTCGAACATCCAATATTTACGATAATAGGTAAATAGCGGAATCATTACAGCCATAAGACTACATAAGTAAAGTGGTAAATCGGTTTTAAAATTATAGCTATCAAAAGCCATTCTATAAGCATGAAAACTTATTACTGTAAGTGAAATAAACCATGCAAAATAGTGAAGTACTTTCTGCTTTTGAATATCCGTGAAATTTCTTTTAGAATACTTAATAAGAAGTATCGTAAAACATACTGCAAAAACAATAGGGAACAAATGCTGAAAGCTACCTATCGTTACTGAATTTTGTGTAATAGCAGATAGCGTTAAAAACATAAATTTAGATTATCTAATTTATTGTCTATGTTGCTCTCTGGCCAAAAGTGTATTCTTTAAAAGCATAGCAATAGTCATAGGACCAACTCCGCCAGGAACTGGAGTAATATAGCTTGCTTTTTTACTAACATTTTTAAAATCTACATCACCAGTGATGTAATAGCCTTTTTCAGAATCGTCGGGTACACGTGTAATACCAACATCAATTATTACTACATCATCTTTTACCATTTCTGCTTTTAAGAATTGGGGAATCCCTAATGCCGAAATAATAATATCTGCTTGCGATGTAATCTGAGTAATGTTCTTAGTGTGACTATGTGTTAATGTCACTGTAGAGTTTCCTGGAAACCCTTTACGACCCATTAATATACTCATTGGACGACCAACAATGTGAGAACGACCAATTACGACTGTGTGTTTTCCTTTGGTTTCAACTCCATATCGATCTAGTAATTCTAATATTCCAAATGGTGTTGCAGGAATAAATGTTGACATATCTAATGCCATTTTTCCGAAGTTCATAGGGTGAAAACCATCGACATCCTTATCAGGGTTTACAGCCATCAATACTTTCTGAGTATTTATTTGAGGAGGTAATGGTAATTGAATAATAAATCCGTCGATATCATCATTGTTATTTAACTCATCAATTTTATCTAATAATTCAATCTCACTGGTCGTATTTGATAAACGCACCATTGTAGATTCAAATCCAATACGCTCACATGCTCTGACCTTACTACCGACATAAGTTAAACTTGCTCCATCATTACCAACAATAACGGCTGCTAAATGTGGGACTTTTTCACCATTAGCTTTCATTTGTTTTACTTCTTCAGCAATTTCGTTCTTAATATCATTACTGATTTTTTTTCCGTCTAAAATTGTCATGCTATATTAGTTTTCAGTCGCAATCGCAGTTTTCAGTTCTTTACTCTTGTCTTAAAGAAATAAATTACGTTTCTTTTACTCCGAATTTTACTGGATTGTTAATCATTAAATTTTTTAAATATAGTTTAATTTAAAACCTGCAAATTGAGACTGAATACTGAGACTACTTATTGCATGCCTTTCATCATCTGCATCATGCGTTTTCCACCACCACCTTGCATCATCTTCATCATTTTACTCATCTGCGTAAACTGCTTTAGTAATTGATTTACTTCTTGTACTGATGTACCAGACCCTTTACCAATTCGTTTTTTACGACTTGCATTAATAACAGATGGATTAGTACGTTCTTGTGGTGTCATAGAATGAATAATAGCTTCTATACCTTTAAAAGCATCATCATCGATATCTATATCTTTCATCATTTTTCCGGCACCAGGAATCATACCAACTAAATCCTTCATGTTACCCATTTTCTTAATTTGTTGAATCTGTTTTAAGAAATCATCAAATCCGAATTGGTTTTTAGCAATCTTCTTCTGTAGTTTACGTGCTTCTTCTTCATCAAACTGCTCTTGTGCACGTTCAACAAGTGAAACAACATCACCCATTCCCAAAATACGCTCTGCCATACGAGATGGATAAAACACATCAATGGCTTCCATCTTCTCACCTGTACCAATAAACTTAATAGGTTTGTTAACTACAGACTTAATTGAAATAGCAGCACCACCTCTAGTATCTCCATCTAATTTAGTAAGAATAACACCATCAAAATTTAATATATCATTAAATGCTTTAGCTGTATTTACAGCATCCTGACCTGTCATTGAATCTACAACAAAAAGTGTCTCTTGTGGCTGTATGGCTTTATGAATATTTGAGATTTCTGCCATCATAGCTTCATCTACAGCCAAACGACCAGCCGTATCTATAATAACTACATTATGTCCATTTGCCTTAGCATGTGCAATACCTGCTTGAGAAATCGCAACAGGATCATTATTTCCTCTATCACTAAATACCTCAACACCTATCTGATCTCCTACAACATGTAACTGATCTATTGCAGCAGGACGATACACATCACAAGCAACTAATAAAGGTTTTTTAGTTTTTTTGTTCTTAAGGTAATTGGCAAGTTTACCCGAAAAGGTTGTTTTACCAGATCCTTGTAAACCAGACATTAAAATAATACTTGGATTACCCGAAAGATTAATACCTTCTGCATCACCTCCCATTAACTCAGTTAACTCATCTTTTACGATTTTAACCATTAACTGACCTGGCTGTAGTGCCGTAAGCACATTTTGACCTAAGGCCTTTTCCTTAATTCTAGTGGTGAAATCTTTAGCAATTTTAAAGTTAACATCGGCATCTAAAAGCGCTCGTCTTACTTCCTTAAGTGTCTCAGCAACATTTACTTCTGTAATGCTACCATGACCTTTTAGTACGTGTAACGCTTTATCTAACTTATCACTTAAATTATTGAACATAATCTTTATCTCTTTTAGAAGTTGCAAATTTAAGAATTTACAAGAGATAAACGAATGTGATATATATAAATCTAACCAACAATAGTTGAGAATTTTATAATAGAAAAGAGTTGCCTAGCGGTAGACAACTCTCTTCATCAACTTAAACTTACTAAAATTACTAACATTTAGCGGTTCTTTTTATTAATCACAGTTTCTTTCTAATACTAAAATATCATCTCCTCTATGGAGTTCTAAACGTGCCTCTTCGCACTCTACAATCAGCCATTCACCAGTTATTGCTTGAATATTTGGACCTGCTACATTTGAAAATTCTACAATAACACCTGCACTAGTTTGTGATGTAGACCATATAGCATCTATTGTAATCTCGTTGGTATATATAACAACTGTTTGATTTGAGCTTTCAAAATCAAAATTGTATTCTGCTAGATTATCACTTCCGTTGTAGTTAACGGCATTCCAAATACATTCTAATAAGAAAGCATCAACATCTTCTTCGGTACAATCTCCTTGGTTGCAATCTTCTAGTAATAATAGTATTGGGAATACTTCTAACTGATTACCTATTTCTACACTCACATACACCTGTTGTTCAACAGCGATATTAGTATATGCCTCTGGATTCGCTATTGGGTTTGTACCAACTTCAGCATCTGCTTGTGTTTCATAATAAGTTACCACATCTACGCTTGTTGTACAATTGGCAAATGCATTGGTAAGATTAAAAGTTTCAAAACCGTCATTACCTTCGTCACATAGCTCTATTACAGCATCAAAACTAGCAAAGCATTCAAATAAATCACATTCTTCAGTATTAAGATATATAGTATAGATTTCAAAATTGCCATTATCGGCTACTATTCTTAAATAGACTTGACCTGTAACTGAAAAATAAGATTCTGTATTTGAAATGGCATTGGTGTCGTTATCTGCATCAACTTCTGTAACATGGAAAGATGCCGTAAAATTAAATGGACAATCTATAAGCCCAATAGTATCTGCACTTAAGTTAAACTCTGCTTCACCGTTTGGATCTACACATTCAACCAATTCGAAATCATTAAAACAATTAAAGGGGTTTGTATCTACTGTACAATCGCGCTCTAAAACTATTATACCTTCTCCTCTTACTAATTCTAATCTATCATCTTCGCACTCTACAATCAACCAACTACCAATAAGGTTCTCAAATTGTAGCTCGAGATTTAATAATAGACCTTGGTCAGTTTCTGAAACAGACCAACTTCCATCATTTATTACTTCATTATTTTGAGATATGTTGACGTTATAATTTTCTGTGAAATCAAAATCGTATTCAATTAAATCGTTACTTCCATTAAGATTCACAACATTCCAAACACATTCTTTTAGATTAATTTCTACGACTTCATAATCACAATTGTATTCGTTTAGGTCACATTCTTGGCTTAATAAAATATAATTATCTCCGTTAACCAGATACAATTCCCCTTCTGTACATTCTACAACTTGCCATTGATCAGTTAAGACATCTAAACCTTGTTGAAATGTAAATTCTATAAATATATCTGAGGCTACAGTTACCATTTCCCATGTACCTATCTGGTTTTCTGGGTCATCATTATTACTTGTATAAACTTGACCGTTAGGAGCAAAATACACATAAATAGGAACAAATGAATCAATAAGGTTTGTCTCTAACTCCCATGCACATTCTACGATGTTTGCTCCTATTTGTTCTGTTGTACAGCCAAGATTAGCTTCACAATTTTGTTCTAATACTATTGTATAATCAAGACGTAAAATTTGTAATCGATCTTCATCGCACTCTACAATTAACCAATCGCCACCAAGATAATCTTGAAAAGCAGTTAGGTTACTTATTGAGATTTCTGGCAACCCATTATTACTTATGGACAAACTCCAATTACCTCCAATAGCAGATGTAGCACCTCCTTCTGTAATAAGTAATTCGCCATTTGCATTAAATATCATCTGGTAGTTATCGAATAAATCTGTTCCGTCACTAAAATCCCAAGGGCATTCTTGTAAAATATCACTGATATCTAAAAGTGAACAATCTAAGTCGTCTTCGCATTCTTGTTCGAAAAATAATCCCGATCCATCAACTGTTAAGTGTTCAAACTTTAATTCGTCATCGTCACATTGCACTACTAACCAATTTCCAAATTGCTCTTCGTAATAATAAAAAGAGGCAATACTAAGCTCTAATCCATTATCGGTTTCTAAAAGTTCCCAAGTCGTTGTTTGTGGGTCTTGATTAAGACCTTCTATTATTACATTACCATTATCATTAAAGATAAATGTATATGGTCCATCTAAATTCTCAAGATCATCATTAGTATATAAATAGACTTCCCATTGGCATTCTATTAAATTTAAAGCTATTTCTTCTTCTTCACAATCGTCTTCATTATCGTCTTCACAATCATCTTCAGCAGATGCTATTGTTTCGGCTAATTCTTCATTAGAGTTTACTTCGAGGGTTTCATTATTAGAAAATTCTAATGTCACAGGATAATTTAGACTTACAATAAGTGCATTATCATTGTCCTCTAAACCTTCTAAGAATTCGTAGAGCGCTTCATCATTTTCAATAGTTACAGTGTCTATAAGACTGAATTCCGAATCGAATACCGAGAAAGAAATAGGATATACTAAATCTACACATTCAATGACATTATCATCTTCTTCACATTCATTGATGAAATTTTCGAGCTGGTCTGCATTTTCAATAACCAATTCTGTATAATCACTAAATATTATGGTAATAGGAAAAATAAAATCTAAGAAGTCTTCATTGCTATTTAAATCTTCAAACAAGTCTTCTAATTGTTCTAAATCTGCTTCAGTTTCAATAACAATGGTAATATCGCTAACAATAATTGTTACTGGTAGCTCAACGGAGAAGCAACTAGTACCATCTAATATATCATCTACAGCACCAAAGTTGGCAGATGTATAGCTCATTAGATTAGCTAAAGTAGAATTTGGGGTAATAGTTTCTTGTTCATTTGGATTAATGACTTCTGTAACCTCATCTTGACAAGCTGTTAAACTTAAAATGGCAAAAAGGGCAAAGACAAGTAGGTATTTAATCTGAGCTTTCATAACATAGTTATTTTTATCAATTTATTATAAAACATTTAAGTTTTAAATTCTCCTACCTTAACATAAAAAATTTATTTATAATTTGCAGCACCTATAAAAAATTATGAGCCAACCCTTGCAAGATAATATCTGTGAATCACAACTATTTGAACGCTTGTATAAAAAACATGCAAAGAATCTTCATGATTTTCTTTATTATAAATTCGGTGAGCACTTAAATCCGCAAGACACAGTACAAGAAGCATTTATTAAACTTTGGCAAAATTGTAGCAAAATTGCTCCTTCTAAAGCTAAGAGCTTCTTATTTACAACGGCAAATAATTTAATGCTTAATGCTTTTGCACATCAAAAGGTCGTTTTAAAATATAATAAACAACCGCAAAAGCACTCTACTAATGAAACTCCTGAGTTTGTGTTACAGGAAAAAGAATATCATCAAAAATTACAAAAGGCAATAACAAATTTAACCGAAGCCCAACGGATAGCATTTTTACTCAATAGAGTTGAAGGTAAACGGTTTAAAGAAATTGCTGAACTTTTAGATATTTCTACAAAAGCTGTAGAAAAACGTATTTATGGAGCTTTAAAGAAGTTGCGAGGCGAGATAGAAGGAATTTAATAAAGGTAGGAGAATTTAAAACTTAGTTGTTATATAGATGAAATAGCATTATGAATAGAGAAGAACTTATAAAAAAATGGCTAGATAACAACCTAAGTACTAGAGAGCTAAATGCTTTTAAGCAGCTAAAGGATTATAAGAATTTAATCCAAATGAATACTGCTTTAAAAGACTTTAAGTCTCCTCAATTCTTTATTGAAAACAACTACAAAACGCTAAAATCTAAACTTAAACCTAATGATTCTAAGACGAATCAATGGTTTAAACCTTTACTAAGGTTGGCTGCAATTTTAGCTTTAGGCTTCAGTATCTATTACTACACAACAACTTTAGACGCAAAATTTAACACCAATATCGCACAACAAACTACGATTAAATTACCAGATACTTCTACTGTAAATTTAAACGCCAATACAACATTAACTTTCAATGAAAAACATTGGAGTAAAAACAGAGAAGTGAGACTATATGGTGAAGCTTTTTTTAAAGTTGCAAAAGGGCAAAAATTTGATGTTATAACAGATGAAGGTTTAGTAAGTGTTTTGGGCACACAATTTAATGTAAAACAACGTCAATCTCACTTCGAAGTCACTTGCTACGAAGGCTTGGTTGCTGTAACACACAATAATAAAACGGTAAAATTAAAACCTGGATTCACCTTTCAAATTATAGATGGGAAACTACTTGCAAATGAAAAAGAAAACACTGCGCAACCAAGTTGGTTGCGTGGTGAAAGTAGCTTTAAAAGTGTACCTCTGAAGTATGTTATTTCTGAATTTGAGAATCAATATAACTTAAAAATAACTACAGATAATGTTGATACATCGCGTTTATTCACTGGAAGTTTTACACACAAAAATTTAGAATTAGCATTGCAGTCTGTAACAAAACCATTAAATTTAAGCTACAACAAATCAGGAAAATCTATCTTACTAAAACGTGAATAAACTATTACTAGGTTTAGTTTTCTATTTTTTAATTATTGCCTTTTGTAACCTTTCTTACAGTCAGAACCAAAAGGAGCAACAACCGCTTGAGCAAATTCTATTGCAATTAGAAAAACGTTACGAGGTGAAGTTCTCTTTCGAAACAAAAACAATAGACAACATAACAGTAGCACCATTATATACAGAATTATCCTTAGAACAAGTAATAAATCATTTGAGACTTGTAACAAAACTTAATTTTGAAATATTAAGTGATAGATTTATAGCTATAACACCAATAAAAGACACAGAATCTAATAAAACCATTCAACACTTAGAAGAGGTTGTGGTTAATAATTATCTTACCAAAGGAATTTCAAAAACCAACAACGGAACTATTGAAGTTGACACAAAAGCCTTTAATATATTACCTGGCTTAATTGAACCAGATGTATTACAGATTGTGCAAAATTTACCAGGAATTACTAGCGTTGACGAGCGTGTTTCTAACATAAATGTGAGAGGAGGTACTAATGATCAGAATCTCATTTTATATGAAGGTATTAGAATGTATCAAACAGGTCATTTTTTTGGTCTAATTTCAGCATTTAATCCTTATTTATCAAAAGACATAAGTATTTCAAAAAATGGTACTAGTGCTAAATTTGGAGATGGTGTATCTAGCACTATTTCAATAAAAAATGTTGATGATCTTGACCAAAAATTTAGTGCAGGTCTAGGAGGAAATCTTTTAAGCATAGACGGATTTGCTAAAATCCCATTGTCTAAAAAAACAGAATTACAATTGTCCACAAGACGTTCTTATACGGATATTTTAGCATCAACGACTTACGACTCTTATTTTGATCGAATTTTTAGAGATTCGGAATTAAACGCTTCTAACAATGTAAATACTCAATTATCATTAGATGAACGCTTTTTGTTTTACGATTTTAACGCTAAATTTTTATATGATATTAATAAAACCTCTAAGCTCCGTATCAATCTACTTAACATCTATAACAGTTTAGACTATAATCAAGTATTCACAACTACAGATAATAATTTTCAGAAAACCCGAAGTGGATTAAACCAAGTTAGTTATGGTGTAAGTGGCACCTATTCTAAAGTTTGGCAGAATGGAGTTAATGCCACTATTCAAGCTTATTATTCTAATTATGATTTAGATGCTGAGAACAATGACATTACAAATTCACAACGTCTAGTTCAAGAAAATAAAGTTGAAGATTACGGTTTTCGTTTAGATGTTTCAAATACGATTAATGAAAACACTAAATTTAATGGAGGTTATCAATTTAATGAAGTTAGCGTTACTAATTTTGAAGATGTTACCAATCCGGAGTTTACAAGCTTAGTAAAGGAAATTATTAGAACTCATGCACTGTTTGGCGAAATAGAATGGTACTCTAAATCTGGTGAAACTCATATACGTTTAGGTTCTAGAATTAGTTATTTTGGAAAACTATCAGAATTTTTAATTGAGCCAAGGTTTACCATAAATCAAAAATTCTTTGATTATTTTAGATTAGAAATATTGGGTGAGTTAAAAAGTCAATCCATTTCACAAGTTATTGATTTACAACAAGATTTTTTTGGTATAGAAAAACGTCGATGGCAACTTGCAAACACTAACAATGTACCTCTAATAACAAGTGAGCAAGCATCTATAGGTATAAGTTATAATCAAAATAATTTACTGGTTTCGATTGAAGGTTACTACAAAGGTGTAAACAACATTACTGCTCGAAGTCAAGGTTTTCAAAACCAGTTTCAATTCACTAATGACGTTGGTACTTACACAGTTAAAGGCATTGACTTTTTAATCAACAAACGCTTTAATAATTTTAGCACATGGTTGAGTTATTCTTATAGCAAAAATGATTATCAATTTAAAAATTTAAATAACGGAAAACCATTTCCAAATACATTAGACTTAAGACATGTTGCAAATGCATCATTAACTTATAATTTAGATAACTTCAAAATTGGTTTTGGTATCAATTGGAATTCGGGCAGGCCTTATACTACTCCATCAGAAATACAAAACTCTAGTAATTCTGTTATAGAATTTGAATCACCAAACAGCTCTAGACTAAGTGATTATTTTAGAACCGATATTTCGGCTATTTATAATTTTGAATTTACAAAGGGCATAAAAGCAGAAATAGGAGCTTCTGTTTGGAATATATTTAATCAAACCAACTTCATCAATAGTTATTACACCTTCGATTCAGATAATTCTATTACTAAAATAAATAATCGGTCTTTAAAATTTACACCTAATCTTAGCCTAAGACTAAATTTTTAGTTGTTAATTGTATGTATAACCCATTTAATAAGGCTATTACTTCTAAGATTAATTGGTCTTTTAGGTTATCTCCTTTATTAAAGAATTTTTAAATCTAATAAAACAAATTAAAGATTTGGATTAGGTTATTTACAGCATTTCATCGGTTATACCAACTTACCAAATTAAAGCCTCAATTCATTAGCAACAAGTATTTCTGTATAGATTGATTTAAAACATAAACATGAAAAGCTTGTCTAAAAAATTAAGGATTAAGGATTACCTCCTGCTGTACTTTCCATTTCTTTTTGCCTTTGCTTTTTAATACTCTTTTTTATTTTTTCAATTGCTGATTCTATAGACTTATCGGGTTCAATTAAATTGTATTCTCCCCAAAAATCGGGATCAGAAAAACCAGAAATAGCGTCATTAATAATTACGGTAGGTCTTAGCCTGTTCTTAATTCTAATCCTCTTATCTGTGGTGTTAATTTCCCAATCAGTAACAGCCATTTCACTAGACAAGGTGTAAACTTTATTGAATAGTTCTCGTTTTTTATTGATTTTAAATTTTAAGGATAAGGTTGAATAGCTATAATACCATTTATCGCCTTTTGCTTTATAATCTACTCTATAATTTGCTTTAAGCGGATAGACAATAATATCCCTAGGCTTTCTTCTAACTAGTAGGTTTTTAGATTTACTGGCATTACTAACATCTAAAGCATATTTAGCACTCACTAATGCTAAAGACTGCACATCTATATATAATTTACCAAAGTAATTTACGTTAAAACCGTTATTCTTAGGTTTAAAATTAACCACATAAACTTTTCTATTATTTATCGTTGAAGGCTGGTCGAAAGAAAAACTATAACTCGCAATACTTTTGTCTGTAAAAATATATTCGGGATATTTCATTATATCTATATAGATTGTAGAGAAAGGCCCACCTTGAAGTTTTACCGAAACCGTATCTAAACGTTTGTAATCTGTACTTTTTCTAGCCTTCCCAAGTTCAATTACATCGCGCTTTGGAGTGGTATGTGGTTGCTTCAGAATATTTACAACAGCCTCTGTTAAAGAGACATTTCTATTACGACGTTTAATAGTCTCTCTATAAAAAGCCGTCATATATATAGATTTGTTTTGAACGTTTTTATTCTTTTCCTTAAAAACTTTCCTCACTAAATTTTCTGCATTCTTAAAAGCAGAAATACTCACAGCAGACAGTTCGGTAACTGCTTCGTAGAGTTTTATCCTATTATTTTTATTAGACATTTCTGATAGTGGTAATACATGTGTTTTATAACCTAATAAAGAAATTATAACTTTAGAGTCTAAATATTTATTGGGAACTTTTATAGTAAACCCACCCTCAGAATTAGTTATAGTACTAATATTAGTCTCATTAACATTAAGGCTTGCTGCCTCTAATGCTTTGTTAGAACGACCGCTTACAACTTTTCCATTATACTCTGTAAAGTTATTTTGTGCCGTTAAAAACATTGAAAAAAATAGTGCCAAGGAAAGAAATAAAGCACTGACATTATGTTTAGATATACATCGTTCCATCGTTACATATTTAAGAAAAAACCACAGTAGAAACAAAAACCCACTTTAAGTAAAGATAAGAATAACTAGAAAGTTTCTAATCCAAATTTAAGTTAAAATTCTAATGTTTAAGGAGATGTAAAATACGTTTACATACGTTCTGGCACCTCAATACCTAAAATACCAAACGCATTTTTAATGGTTTGCCCAACCGATCTAGATAATTCTACTCTAAACGTTTTTTCTTTGTCTGTATCTGCTCCAAGAATTGATATATTTTGAAAGAAAGAATTATATACCTTAACTAATTCGTAGGTATAATTAGCAATTAACGCAGGACTATGCTGTTCTGCAGCATTTTGTATTACTTCTGGGAATTGCACTAATTGTTTAATTAATTGCTTTTCCTTTTCGTGAAGTTGTATCTCTACTTCGCTCGATATAATAGTATCAATAGTATCTGCTTTTCTTAATATAGATTGAATTCTAGCATAAGTATATTGAATAAACGGCCCTGTATTTCCTTGAAAATCGATCGATTCTTTTGGGTCGAACAGAATTCGTTTTTTAGGATCTACTTTTAAAATGTAATATTTTAGCGCTCCTAAACCTATTGTTTTATAAAGTGCTTTCTTCTCGTCTTCTGAATACTCTTCGAGCTTACCGAGTTCTTTAGAAATTTCTTCAGCAGTATCAGCCATTTCTTGGATTAAATCATCTGCATCAACAACAGTTCCTTCTCTACTCTTCATTTTTCCGCTTGGTAAATCTACCATACCATAACTTAAATGAAATAAGTTCTTAGCCCAATCAAAGCCTAGTTTCTTCAATATTAAGAACAATACTTTAAAATGATAATCTTGTTCGTTACCAACTGTATAGACCATACCACCAACATCTGGATAATCTTTTAATCGCTGTATTGCCGTACCAATATCTTGTGTCATATAAACGGCTGTACCATCTGCTCGAAGAACAATTTTTCTATCTAAACCATCTTCGGTTAAATCGCACCAAACAGAACCATCAGTGTCTTGTTCAAAAACACCTGTCTTTAAACCTTCAGACACGAATTCTTTTCCTAATAAATATGTTTGACTTTCATAATAATATTTATCAAAATCTACACCAATATTTTTGTAAGTTACTTCAAAACCATCATAAACCCACTGGTTCATTTTTTTCCAAAGCGAAACGACTTCTTCATCTCCTGCCTCCCATTTTATAAGCATGTTTTGAGCTTCTAATAAAATTGGAGCATTCTTTTTTGCTTCATCTTCAGATTGACCTTGAGCCATTAATTCTGAGATTTCAGATTTGTAAGCCTGATCGAACTTTACATAATAATTACCAACAAGTTTATCACCTTTCAATCCTGTTGACTCTGGTGTTTCTCCTTTCCCAAAACGTTGCCAAGCCAACATACTTTTACAAATATGAATCCCTCTATCGTTAATGATTTGAGTTTTGTAAACTTTTTTACCAGATGCTTTTACAATTTCAGCAACACTATAACCTAAGAGCACATTTCTTACATGCCCTAAATGCAGAGGTTTGTTGGTGTTTGGCGAAGAATATTCTACCATTACAGCTTTATCATCTTTTACCTCAACGAAACCATAATCAGCTTTATCTTTTATAGACATAAAGAAATCTAAATAGTAACTATCACTAATTTCGATATTTAAAAAGCCCTTGACAACGTTAAACCCTTTAATCAAATTGACATTATCCAACAAATACTGACCAATTTTTTCTCCAATAACTACTGGATTACCTTTAACGACACGTAACATCGGAAACACAACAACCGTAATATCTCCAGCAAACTCTTTGCGAGTGGCTTGAAATTCTACTGATTCTAACTCTGATTGAAACAACACTTTTATAGCTGCTTTTACCTGTAATTCTAAAGTCTCTTGAAGATTCATTTTCACTTGTGCTTTGGTGCTTTAAACGCTTGCAAAGATAGAAGATTTATTAAGAAATATAGTAACTCAAATTCTCTAACTCAGAAGCAAATCAAATTCATCAATTTAAAATAAAGTCTATATGAAAAGAAGACGGAAATATGATTAAATTTGATTAAGCATGAAATAGATAATCAATGAAACTTACTTCTTCAATACTTTTGCTTTTTATTTTAATTGTGTCTTGCACAGACTCTGAAAGCAATGATGATAGCCCAATCAATAACTCAGTATTCTATAAAGGCATGGATTTATCCTTTCAGAGTGAGTTAGAAGATTACAATGTAGATTATAAAGACGCTAATGGCAATTCTGTTGAACTTTTAGATTTTGTAAAATCTAAAGGCACAAATTTAGTACGACTAAGACTTTGGCATACACCACAAAATGGAGAAAATAGTTTATCAGGTGTAAAGGCTTACGCACAGAAAATTAAAGCTAAGAATATGAATTTTCTACTCAATTTTCATTATAGTGATTATTGGGCAGACCCAGGAAACCAGACACCACCAGTTGCTTGGCAGAATATGAGCTTTGACCAAGTGAAAGTAGCTATATACAACTATACTAAAGAGGTTGTACAACAACTGAAATCTCAAAATACGATGCCAGAAATGATTCAGATTGGTAATGAAACTGATAGCGGTTTCCTCTGGAACTACGGTAAAGTATGGGATGAATTTAATAATAACTGGGCTAATTATGCCAGTTTAGTTTCGGAAGCCATAAGAGCTGTAAGGGAAGTAGATACAAATAACCAAACTCAGATTATGCTTCATATCGCTGGTATTCAAACTGCTATTCCTTTTTTTAACGAATTACAACCTTACAATCTCGATTTTGATATTATTGGACTTTCCTATTATCCACAATTTCAAACCAAAGATTTAAACCTTGTAGCTTCAACACTAAATAATATTGCTACCACATTTAGCAAACCTATTTTTATGGTGGAAGTTGCTTATCCTTTTACACTACAATGGAATGATAGTCTGAATAATTTCATCGGAAATATAGAGCAAACTATTCCAGAATTTGCTCCAACTCCTCAGGGACAAAAAGCATATTTTGTATGGCTAGTAACAACTATAAAAAATATACCAAATAATAAAGGTATCGGCTTCTGTTATTGGGCACCAGATTGGGTGGCTTTTAATGGTAATGAAAATACATCCACAAATGGAACTTCTTGGGAAAATCAATGTCTATTCGATTTTAATCTAAAAGCTTTACCTGCTTTAGAAATATTTAATTATAACTAACTGATAAACAATAGACTAAACAAAACATGCATTTCATCGATAAACAGGTAGTTTTTCTATGATTTATGCCGTTAATCGATATGTGATTTTTAAAAAAAAAATCATTTGTCACTTCATCTAATTTATTGGTATTAAATCCTAATAATTAGTGTATTCGAGTACAATATAGCATTTTTGAAAGGCTATTAATCAATGTCCCAAAACATTAATGAAGCTTAATGATCAAACTTTAACCAAGTTGTTATTGTTTAGTGTTAACTTAATTTTTTCATCCCTCTATAAAAGTTATACGCACCAAAACAGCGCAATTCGTTTTAACGCCATTCGAAGATGAAACAGTTACTGACATTAGCTGTTTGTCTTACGTCGTTATTTATTTTTTCTCAAAATGAAAAAATAGATCAACTTACGGTACAATTAGCATATCAAAACCAAGATTCTACTAAGGTAGATATGTCGCTAATGCTCATTAACGAACTTTACGCTATAGAAGATTATAGTAAGGCGTTACTCTATATTAATCAGACTTCAAAACTTTCAGAAAAATTAAACTATACAAAAGGACTTGCCGAAAGCAGTTACTATAGAGCTTTAATCTATACAGAACGTAACGATTACTTCAACGCTATTGATAATTATAACAGGTCTAGAAAGTATTACTTGCAAATTAGCGATACGTTAGGCGTAGCTAAAGTGAGTAATAGTGTTGGACTTATAGAAATAAAACGCGGCAACTATGCTGTAGGTCTTAAAAACTCATTATCTGCTATTAATATTTTTGAGAAACTAGGTCTTAGAAATGAATTAAGCTCCGCTTACAACAATCTGGCTGAAGCATATTTTAAAACAAATCAAATTGACAAAGCAATAGATTTTAACTTTAAGGCTCTCGACGTAAGAAAAGTTATTAAAGATTCTAAAGGCATAAAAGCATCCACCAAAAATATAGCCGATTTATATTCCATAAGAAAAGAGCATCGTAAGGCGATTGAATATTATGAAAATGTATTAGGAATTTTAAACCCTGAAACTGATCAGGATTTACGTGGAGAGATACTGCCAAAACTAGGCAGCGAATATTTGCGCTTTAATGAATATGATAAAGCGTCTATGTATTTATCTGAAGGTTTAAAATACAATAGAAAGCAAGGCAATAATGAAGGTCTATTAAGAGCATTAAATGCTGTCGGAAAATTAAACCTTCAAAAGCGTAAAGTAAAATTAGCAGAATTACAATTGAATGAAGCTTACGCCATTGCTCAAAAAATTGATAACAAAACAGAGCTTTTAAAAAATTACAAACTTCATATTGCTTTAGATTCTACACGTGGATATTTTCAGAATGCGTTCTTCTGGCAAAACAAATATTATGATTTAAAAGAAGCACTTGCTAAAGTAGATCAGCCTGTATTTCCAACAGATGTAGATCCTTTAAATTTAAGTAACACCAATACTCTAGAAGATGATTTAAATACAGTTAAACCCAAAACACACACCAAGACATCTTGGCTAAATAGTCCTCTTACATTATATGGAACCATTGCTGCATTAGCTATTTTGTTAACACTTCTATTATTTAGTTGGTTAAAAGCTGAAAAATACAAAGACACTTTAGTTGAACAAAAGGATAAACTAGCACAAGAGCAACAGAGAAATGACGCCATCTTAGAGCAAACACATCATTTAGAAGAAGTTAATCAGGTAAAAGACAAACTCTTCTCAATTGTGTCTCATGATTTAAAAGATTCTATTTCTTCAATAAAGGCGTTTTTAGATTTACTGAAAGAAGACAGTATTTCTAAAGAAGAATTTAATGATTTAATACCCGAGTTAAGTGAAAATGCAAATAATGCATCTTCCCTTTTATTCAATTTATTAAACTGGTCTAAATCACAGATGCAGAATTTAGAACCTAAACCAGATTTGTTTAACATACAAGAGGTCTTTCATAATAAAATGGCTCTTGTAGAACAGAAAGTAGAAGACAAACGCATCGTACTTATTGATGAGTCGCAACGCGATTTTGTATATGCAGATAAGAGTATGTTAGAGATTGTGATTCAGAATTTAATAACAAATGCCGTTAAGTTTAGTAGAACTGGTGATGTTATTACAGTTTCTAACCAAGATGTTAATGGTAAATCCTTAATTTGTGTTGAAGACACTGGTGTTGGTATCTCTAGAGAAAATATTGACAAGCTTTTTAATGCCAATAAAAACTTCACAACTGTTGGTACCAAAAATGAAAAAGGTACAGGATTAGGACTAACTATCGCCAAAGATTTAGTAGAACTTAATGATGGTAGAATTTGGGTAGAAAGCACTCAAAATGTTGGCAGTAAATTCTTTATAGAACTTCCAAAAGCTGCACCACAAAGTTAATTTACTTAGCCGTTGTGCATTTTAAATCTAAAAATACAAATTGACGTCAGTTCGAGTGGTTTTGATGCTAATGGCGAGTATGTTTGGAGAGCTGAGAAAGGTGCTTATGTTTTTAATAAACTTGATTGAAAATTAGAAACAAGATCGCTACGCTTCTAGAGGATAGAGTCAAGATAATTGCTAGAATTGTTCCTGCTTATTAAACGCCTAAACAAATAAACAATTCAACTATTTACCCTTTAGGCAAAAACACCTCTGCCATCATACAGCGCGCACTTCCACCACCACAAGTCTCTATGGTCTCTAAAGAACTTGAAATAATAGGACAATGCTTTTCAATACTTTTTACCTGACTTGGAGTTAAGCTCTTATAAGCAGCTTCACTCATCACTAAATAACGTTGATTATCATTGTCTCGTAATTGCAACATGTTTCCAGCAAATTGATGCATTTGCGATTCAGTTATAGAAATGATTTCTTTGCCATCTTGCTTTAAATGTTTTACTACATTTTTACGCTCTTTTTTATCATCGATAACATCTAAGCAAATCACAGCGAAATTTTCTGCTAAACACATCATAACATTAGTATGGTAAATTGCTAAACGTTTTCCATCTACAGTTTGGTTAGCAGTAAAAATTATTGGAGTATATTCAAAATCTTCACAAAACTCAATAAACAATTCTTCATCTGCTCTTGGTGATAAAGCACAATACGCTTTTCTATTAACACGATCTAATATAATGCTTCCCGTACCTTCTAAAAAAATACCCTCATGTTCAGCAGACGTATAATCTATAATGTTTTCGATTCTAAAACCTTCGGCTTCTAAACGAATAAAGACTTCATCTCTACGTTCGCGTCTTCTGTTTTCTGCAAACATAGGATATTTTGCTACGTCTCCATTACCATGAAAACTCACCCAGTTATTCGGAAATATTGAATCTGGCGTATCTAAATGTTCATCATCATTTTCTACAATCACATTAATACCAACAGCTCTTAACTTCTCAACAAAAGCATCAAACTCTTCTTGCGCTTTTTTGTTAATCTCAGTATTTTTAATTTCTAAATCTTCCTGAAAATAATTATTGACAGCGGTTTGCTCGTTCATCCTAAAACCTACAGGACGAATCATTAAAATAGTATCAGTGGTTTGTTGCATTTAAATAAATATTAAAGTGATACAAAATTAATCTTTTTCTAGTATGAAAAACTTATAATCTGTATTTGATTAATAATTTTATTAGGTTTTGATTCTAAGGGTTTATTTCTTTAAGTTTGAGCTACAATCACAATAAAAATGAAAAAACTTATACTTCTTTTTCTCATTATCGTTTCCTGTTCTGAAAAAACTAAAAAGCTCGACTCAAAAAAAACAAAATCGAATATCGACTTTTCAACCGTTTTCGAAAACAGCCTAGGTTTAGAAACAGCAACCTACGAGGAAACGATTAGATATTATACAAATTTAGCAGATACTTATTCTGAAATTTTTATACAAGAAATTGGACAAACGGATTCTGGCAAACCTTTGCATATTGTTACTTTAAACATGAATGGTTCTGGTTTTAATTTTGAAGGTTTACGACAAAACAACCGAATTATATTAATTAACAACGGTATTCATCCTGGCGAATCTGATGGTATTGATGCAACAATGATACTGTATAGAGATATAGTACAAGGCAGAATTGAGGCTCCAAAGCAAACTGTAATAGTTACTATTCCCATCTATAATGTTGGAGGAAGTTTTAATAGAAATTCAGGTACACGTACCAACCAAAATGGCCCAAAAGAATATGGCTTTAGAGGTAATGCGCGTAACTATGATTTAAATAGAGATTTTATAAAGTCTGATACTAAAAACGCGAGAGCTTTTGCGGAATTATTTCATTTAACACAACCAGATGTTTTTATAGATAACCATGTTAGTAATGGCGCTGATTACCAATACACACTGACCCATTTATTTACGCAACATAATAAATTAGGAGGTAAGCTAGGCAACTATTTACATACCGAAATGATGCCAAAACTCGAACAAAAATTAGAAGCTAAATCTTGGGACATTACACCTTACGTCAATGTATTTAATCGCACGCCAGAATCTGGCTTCTCTCAATTTTTGGATTCTCCACGTTTTTCTACTGGCTACACTACGTTGTTTAACACACTGGGAATGATGGTAGAAACTCACATGCTAAAACCTTACAAGCAACGTGTAGAAGGCACTTATGAGTTACTAAAAACCATGATTGAAATTACAGAAGAACAAGGTGATAAAATCACACAGCTTAGAAAAGAACAAGCTAAAACATGGTCTGCAGGAAAAACCTATTCTCTCGCTTGGGCAATTGATACCACACAAGCTTCAACTATAAAGTTTAAAGGTTACGAAGGCGAAATGATTACGAGTGAACTGACTGGTGCAAAACGCCTAAAATATGACAGATCTAGACCATTTACAAAAGAGGTAACATATCAAAATTATTTTACACCAACTGCAGAAGTTACAATTCCAAAAGCTTACGTGATTCCTCAAGGTTGGCATAATGTTATGGATTTATTAAAGTTGAATAATGTTAAATTCACTCAAATTGAAAACGACACTACACTAACTGTTCAATCCTATAAAATTGATGATTACGAAACTAGAACATCTGCTTACGAAGGTCATTATGTACATTACAATACCAAAGTAAAAACTACTGAAGAAAAACTAATATTTAAACAAGGAGATTACATCATTAAAACAGACCAAAACGCGATGCGTTACTTACTAGAAACATTAGAACCTACAGCACCAGATTCGTTTTTTAACTGGAATTTCTTCGATACCATTTTACAACAAAAAGAAGGGTTCTCTCCTTATGTTTGGGAAGATAAAGCACAAGAGATCCTAAAAGCAAATCCTAAACTACAAATTGAGTACAATATAAAAATAAGCTATGATGAAGACTTTGCAAACAATTGGTATGCCCAATTAGATTGGCTACATAAACAAAGTGGTGATTACGAAAAGGCACATTTGCAGTATCCTGTTTATAGAGTTAATTAGAGCTTGACTTTGTAAAAATTTTCAACTAACTTCGTTTACCGCTTGATAAAAAACATTGAAACGGTTTTTTATCAGAGATTAATT